>JBFGCM010000157.1:0-2266 GCA_041581135.1 Acidimicrobiia bacterium | reverse complement strand
TTCGGCTTCCAGCACGTCCAGAACCGTCCCTGATGCTTCGGCCGCGGCCGACGTGTTCGATCTCTAGCCTCACCGACCAAGGTCGAGGGGTACGTTGCACCCACGGAAAAGGAAGGCACCAATGGCGCACAAGATCGTGCACTGGGAGTTGATGGGTCCGGACGGGGCGAAGATGGCCGAGTTCTATCGCAACGTGTTCGAGTGGTCCATGGAGGCCGTACCCGGTTTTGGCGAATACCACATGATCCAGCCCGACCAGAGCGGCGTCGGTGGTGCGATCGGGCAAGGCAGCGAAGAGATGCCGCAGTATTTCACGATGTACATAGAGGTCGACGACATCGACGCCCACCTTGGCAAGATCGAGGAAGCCGGCGGCAAGACCCTGGTCCCCAGGACGGTCATCCCCGACATGGTGATCTTCGGTATGTTCACGGATCCAGCCGGGAACATCGTGGGCCTCGTGGAGGCCGATACGCCGTAGTGGACCCGTCGCCGCCGGCAGACCGGCGGGATCGCCATGGTCGAGGGGCCGGCCGGCCGCTCGGCGAGCGGCCTATGTGACCGGCGGGGCCGGTGCTCTTGGCGTCGTCGCGGCAGTCAGCGTGTACGTGACGAGCATGTGAGGTGCTCTCGAACGGGCTCGGCGTGGCGCCGGCACGGCCTAGGGTGCCCGGTGTGGCTCGGCTCGTTGATCGTCGCCCGCCGCCTTGGTTGGCGGCCGTGTTGCGGGCCCCGGCGGTCCTGTTTCGCCTGCGGCTGGGGTGGCTGTTCGGGAATCGGCTGCTCATGGTGTCGCATGTGGGACGGCGCACAGGGCGTGTGCGGGTCAGCGTTCTCGAGGTGGTCGCCCGCGAGGATGATCCGTCGGAGTGGTACGTGGCTGCGGCGTGGGGAGAGCGATCGGACTGGTATCGCAACCTGAAGCAGCACCCCGCCGCCGCCATCGCGGTGGGATGGCACAGGTATCAGGTCGTTGCTCGCGTGGTCGACATCGACCAGGCGGTTCGCATCCATAGCGAGTATGTGCGGGAGCACCGGTGGGCTGCCCGTCTGGTGGGGTGGCTGATCGGACTCGACCTGCTGGGGTCCGATCCGAGGCTGTTGGCCGAGCGGATTCCGCTGGTCGCCCTCATCGCCGAGGAGCCCACCAACACCGTGGCACCTGTCATCGGAACCCGCAAGGAGACACAGGCTACGTATGACCGAATCGCTCCGTTCTACGCGGCGATCGAGGGCGTCTGGGAGCGCAGAGCCCGGGCTGCCGGACTCGAGGCCTTGGCACCGCAGCGAGGTGAGTCGGTGGTCGACATCGGATGCGGTCCCGGGTACGTACTCAGTGAACTGGCAGCCTCCGTCGGATCGGACGGAAAGGCGATCGGGGTGGATCTCTCCTCCAAGATGTGCTCGTCGGCCCATCACCGGCTCGAACGACATGGCCTCTCCGGAACGGGTGCCGTGGTGCAAGCCGACGCCGCCCACCTGCCGTTTGCCGATGCAACCTTCGATGCCGGGTTCATGAGCTTCACCCTCGAGCTGTTCGACACACCTGAGATCCCGACAGTCCTCTCCGAATGTCGCCGGGTGCTCCGACCGAGCGGCCGGCTGGCGGTCGTGGCGCTCAGCAAGCGGTTACCGGCGCCGCCCATGCAGCGGGCCTACGAATGGGGGCACCAACGGTTCCCGCGGCTGCTCGACTGCCGACCCATCCACCTCGAGGCGTCGCTGACCGATGCCGGATTCACTGTCACCGAGGCGCGGGAGCTGTCACTGTGGGGACTCCCGGTTGCGGTCGCCGTCGGCAAGGCGCCGCCTTCGACGGGAGGTCGGTGAGTCTCGAAGAGCGGATGCCTGGATCGCAGCGCCACGTGAAGCTGCACGTCGAGCAATGGGAGCGGGCCGCCGCATCGGGGCGTTCCCGCGTGATACGTCGATCGTCGACTGGCGATCTCGAACGGGTCCTCCGCGCCGCTCGCTCACCTCTGCATCCGTCCGCGTGCTGGTGGAGGTGGCGACGCTGCCCTTCGCGGAGCGCCTGCCGCTTGCCTCAGGTCGACGAGCCCGATCGGGGCATCGAGACTTCCCCTTCGGTGGCTGTTTCTCATCGTCGCCCTTGTCTCCTCATTCATGGTCCTCGTGACGTCGAATCGTCGGGGGACATGATCCGAACGCGCGTTGACCGACTCGATCCTGCCACACGGGAGCCGAGGGGAACGTCGGGAGAGGCCGCCCCGGAACAGGTCGGGCCAAGAAGGAACCGTTGCCGCAT
>JBFGCM010000156.1:0-2442 GCA_041581135.1 Acidimicrobiia bacterium | reverse complement strand
CGCGCGATCAGCTCCCTCGCCATCGCTCCCCACGGGGAGCTGCTTGCCGCCGGAGCGCACTTCGACCCCCTGGTGTACCTCTGGGACCTGTCCAGCGGCCGAGACGCCGGCCGGTTGGAAACCGCTCACGTCCACGGGACCGATGCGTTGGCGATCACCACCGACCTACGCCTGATCACACTGAGTCTGAAGGGCTTGGAAGTCTGGGACCTCGCCACCAGGCGCCTCCTGGCGGCCAACGTTGAGGGTCCGGATGCATTCGAAGCGCCCGGCGGCCAACGGCTGGTGCTCGCAGCCGACCACACGAGGGCCGTCGTCGGCAGTAAGGGGAGGACGTCCCTCGATGTGTGGGATCTCGCCACGGCCCGGAAGGAGGCCACCGTTCACGCACACGAACGCTGGCTCGATGACTACCTCGTCACCCCCGATGGTCGACGGGTCATCTCCAGCGGCGACCGCGACCGCGTGGTTGCGTGGGACGTGGCCGAGCGCAGCGTTGCGGCGCTGGTCGATCATCTTCACGCCCCGCTGGCCATCACACCAGACGGTCGGCGTCTCGTTGGCTGCTCGCGTGACGGGCGAGTGCACTCGTGGGACTTGGAGTCGAGCGGCATTGCGACCTGCTTCGAAGGCCATTGGGACAGGATCCGACTCGTTTCGCTCTCGCCGGACGGGACTCTGTGCGCGGCGTCGGCTGGCAGCGTGATACGCGTCTGGCGGACGGTCGACGGAAGCCGGCTTGGAGTGTTCACCGCCGACGCGACCGTGACGGCGATCGTGATCCAGGAGGAGACGGTCATCGCCGCGGACAAGAGCGGCGGGGTGCACTTCCTCAGGCTCGTGCCGCCCGGAGCAGCCCCGTAGAATCGGCGGCCACCGGGGCAGGTAGAGCCGTGGGACGAGGAATGACGACACACAGCAACATCGGACGTCCGCGAGAGTTCGACACGGATCTGGCGCTGGACGCCGCGCTCGAGCTCTTCTGGACCAACGGGTACCGGGGTACCACCACGCGCCAGCTCGAAGCCGGCATGGGCATCACGCAGTCTTCGATCTACCAGGCATTCGGATCCAAGGCGCAGCTCCTGCAGGCCACCATCGATCGCTACGAGCAGCGGGTCGAAGCGGAGCTCCTCGATGTGCTGCAGGCTCGCAGGGACGGGCTCGATGCCATCGACGCCTTCCTGGTGGCCCTGGAGACGTGGGTCGCCGACCAGCGCAACCGTGGGTGCCTCGTGGTGAACCTGATGGCCGATGACGCCGGTGATCAGCGCATCGCCGCCCGGGTGACTGCCTACCGGGAGAAGATCCGTCAGGCCCTGAGAGACGCGCTCGTCCGGTCGAGCCACGTGGATTCCGCTCTCGTCGACGATCGTTCCGCCATGCTGCTCGCCTCGGTCCTGGGCCTGCACATCGCCGCCCGCAGCGGTGCGCAGCAACGGCAGATCGCCGCCATGGTCGCCGGCCTGCGGCAGCAGGTTGCCGACTGGCGGTCCGCCTGATCCCATCGGGTGGTGCGGCGCAAGGCGCCGCTCAGCCGGTCACCAGCGCCGCCACCTGGGCAGAAGCATCCCCCGTGACCGGATCGCCATGACCGAACACCACGGTGTCGAATTCGAACCCGGCCAATTTCGCCACCGATGCCATGGCGAGGTCCATGTCGGTGGTGAACCTGGGGTTGGGACCGATCACTCCGCCGTCGGCTCCGTTGAGGGCATCCCCGGCCAGCAGGAGGCCGCCGATCGGGTCGTGAACCGAGATGCTGCCGGGAGTGTGGCCCGGGGTGTCGATGATGGTCAGGTCGAACACGACATCGCCGTCGCCTACGGCGGTGAGCGGTCGGGGCGACGAGATTGCGGGAATGTCGGCGGCGCCGGCGTACCCGGTGGCGTCGGGGGCTTCGGCCATGACGTCTCCCAGGCTCCCGATGTGATCAGGGTGGAGGTGGGTGATGATCACGTGTCCGACATCGGACCATCCGACCTCCAAGGTCGACAGCCCGGCGGCGATCTGCTCCGCACTCCCCGGGTTTCCGGTGTCGACGACGGCGGCCTCGCCGCCTCGCACGAGCACGTAGGCGGACACATTGCCCAACAGCACACGCTCCCAGTCGACGGCACCCACCTCGCTGCCGGCGGTGGTGGCGGGGGCATCCTGCGTGGTGGGTGGTGCCGAGGTGGCCGGGGCCGCAGTCGTAGGTGCGCTGGTCGGCGTGGTCCCGGGTGCGCCGGTGGTGCCGGCCGGGGTGTCGTCACCACAGGCTCCGAGCACCGTGCCCAAGAGGGCGAACCCGGCCGTGCCCTTGGCGAATCGGGCAATGAACGTCCGCCGATCGGTCATGGGCTCGATCGTCCCTCCTCGCTGACCCCCTGAGCCTAGGTGCGAGCCTGCCCGACCGGAACGCGCCAGGGAAAAACTGGGTCATGCAACGTACGACGGCCT
>JBFGCM010000155.1:0-2770 GCA_041581135.1 Acidimicrobiia bacterium | reverse complement strand
TGCGATGAGCGGTCGGTATACCGAGATGCGGCGGTAGCGCTGTGCCTCGATCGTCTGCTCCAGCGCCGCCGCCAGCGCCAGGAACGTCTTGCCGGTGCCGGCCATGCCCATGAGCGACACGGCGGCGATGTCTGGGTCCATGAGCAGATCGAGGGCGAAGGCCTGCCGGACGTTCTTCGATTCCACGCCGAAGGCGTGCCGGCTGCCGTGGACCCGGGTGACGACCACGCGATTGCCCACATCCGCCACCCGACCGACCGCCGAGTGGGACTCCCCCGCCTTCAGGATCACGTACTGGTTGACCACGGCGTCGGTGTGATCGATCTCCACCTTGCCGTGGGCATAGAGCCCGTCGACGATGGCGTCGCTCACGTACAGCTCGGACACGCCGGAGTAGGCCTCGTCCACCTGCACCGTGTCGCCGCGGTAATCCTCCACCTCGACGCCGAGCTGGGCGCCTTTGATGCGCAACGAAGCGTCTTTGGTCACCAGCACCGTGGCGTGACCCTCGTCGATGAGATTCAGGCAGGTCGACAGGATGCGATGGTCGGCCGTGAGGGGGTCGAGAACCTCGGGCAACCGGTTGGAGTAGATGCCGTTCAGCTCGATGCGAAGCGTGCCGCCACCGTCGAGCGGCGCCGGCTCGGCGAGACCACCGTCTTCGGACGCACCCAGCTGCTCGAGCAGCCTGATCGCAGCGCGAGCGTTGGCACCCACCTCGTCCATACGGGTTTTGTGCCGGTCCAGCTCCTCGATGACGACGAGCGGCAGCACCACGTCGTGCTCGTCGAATCGAACGATGCTGTGGGGGTCGGCGAAGAGAACACAAGTGTCGAGTACGTATGTCCGATTCCCCACGGCTGCGTGCTCCCTTGGTCGGTGCCGCCGTCAGCGTGACACAGGGGCGAGAAAAAGCAAGGACCGCCCGACTCATTTGGCGTGCGGTTACGCTGCCGCCACGACGAGCGATGCGGAGGACGGGAATGCCGGTGGCGGTGATCGGTGCAGGGTCGTGGGGCACTGCAGTGGCGGCAATCGTGGCGTCCACGACGCCAACTGTCCTGTGGGCGCGCCGCAGCGAACTGGCGGACGCCATCAGCGACCGCCATGAGAATCCCGACTACCTACCGGGCAGCTCGCTCCCCGAGTCGTTGCGGGCCACTGCCGACCTGGAAGAGGCAGTGCGTGGCGCCGAGGTCATCGTCATGGGGGTGCCGTCCCATGGCTTTCGTGCGGTCCTCGAGCAGGCCGCCGATTGGATCGAGCCCTCCACGCCGGTCATCAGTCTCTCCAAGGGCATCGAGCAGGGCACCCTCATGCGCATGACGGAGGTGATCCGCAACGTGCTGACCGGACACGACGCCTCCAAGATCGGGGTGCTGACCGGGCCCAACCTGGCCAAGGAGATCATCGCCGGTCAGCCCGCTGCTTCGGTCGTAGCGATGCGAGACGCCGCAACGGCCGGGCGTATGCAGAAGCTGTTCATCACACCGACGCTGCGGGTGTACACCAACCGGGATGTCGTCGGGTGCGAAGCGGCCGGTGCGCTCAAGAACGTGATGGCCATCGCCTCCGGCATGGCCCACGGCTTGGGTTTTGGCGACAACACCACCGCCACGCTCATCACCCGGGCGCTGGCGGAGCTCACGCGGCTTGGGTCGGCCATGGGTGGCGAGCCGGACACGTTCGCCGGCCTCGCGGGCATGGGCGACCTCATCGCCACGTGCATGAGCTCCAAGTCCCGCAACCATCGGGTCGGCTACGGCCTCGGCCAAGGCCGCAAGCTCGACGACATCATCGGCGAGATGAACATGGTGGCCGAAGGCGTGAAGTCGACAAAGGGGGTGCTCGCTCTGGCCGACCGTCACATCGTCGAGATGCCCATCGCCGACCAGGTGGGCAAAGTTCTCTACGAGGGCAAAGACCCCAAGGCGGCCGTCGCCGAGCTGATGACCCGAGAGGCGAAATCTGAGCGGGGTTGAGGCCGAGCTCTACTCCTCGACGGTGGCGACCGTGTAGAGCCGCCACCGTTCGGCTGCCTGGTCCCACGTCATTTCGATGTCCCAGCGGAAGTCGGCCGGTTCGGTGCCCGGGCGCGTCATGCGGATGCTGCTCCGAACAACTGCTCTGGACTCGCCGACATCCGTCAAGGCCGGCTCGACGAGGGCGAAATCGAAGGGCGGCAGCCCCGAAGCCGAGTTGCGCAGGCCCTCGGCCTCGTTGCGCAGTTGGGCGAGCTGGGGACCTTCGGCGAAGACGCCTTCCACGGCCGCGATCTCGCCGGTGGCGGCGAACCACCCCCACGCACGCAGGGCCGCCTCCGTGTCGGCGACGATCGTGGCTGCCTGGTCGGGCGAGGTCTCGGCGGGCGACGGCGTGCTGGTCTCTTCACGTCCGGGTGCTGCGATCGTGTCGGCCGAGCCCTGGGTGACCACGACGAGAGCAGCGGCAAGCGCCAGCACCACTCCGAAGGCGACGATGATGCGCCACGTCGGTGGTCCCTGGATCGGTGTCTCGGATCCGGTCACACTCGGAGGCTATGCCGCGTCACGTCTCGGAGCCAACTGCCGGGTTGCCGGGGCTTCCCGGAGTGATCACACCGGGACTAACCCCCCTGCAACCGAGGTACCTCTGCGAGCGTGCGGAGCACAGAGCGGCCGTCGGGGGCATGCCCACGTCAGCGTCACGCTGAGTCTTCTTGGACCGCCAGTCCTTTGTGCAGCCGGCACCCGAATCTCTCACACCCAGTTGAGACAATGGGTTCATGTTC
>JBFGCM010000154.1:0-3368 GCA_041581135.1 Acidimicrobiia bacterium | reverse complement strand
TGCGGTGGTCGACCCGCCGGCGGTGGAGGCCACGTCGATCTCTGGAGTGAACCCTCAATCGGTGCTGTACTTCGTTGCGATCTTCGTCGCCATCGCCATCTACGTGTCATGGCGGCTCTCGCGATCCCGGATCGGCCGTGCCTGGTCGGCCATGCGTGAGGACGAGTCGGTCGCCGAGGCGATGGGGATCGATACGGTCAAGGCCAAGCTCCTCGCCTTCGTCACCGGGGCGATGCTGGCCTCGTTCGGAGGCATGGTGTTCGCCGTCAAGGTCGGCTCGGTGATCCCCAGCAGCTTCGACCTGCTCGTGTCGATCATCGTGCTCGTGGTGGTGATCGTCGGAGGCATGGGCAGCATCCCCGGCGTCATCGTCGGTGCCCTCGTCCTCATCGGCATCCTCGGCGGACCGAAGCAGCCGGGCGTGCTGCAGGAGTTCGGCGAGTTCAAGCTGCTGATCTACGGGGCCCTGCTGGTGTACATGATGTTGCAACGTCCCGAAGGCCTCCTCCCCAGCGTGCGTCGCTCCCGCGAGCTCCACCACGAGGAGATGCAACAGGATGCCTGGTTGGCGTCGGCCATCGACGCCGAAGAGGCCGTGGACGCGGTGCGATGAGCCAGGTGCTCACCATCGCCGGCCTCGAGAAGGCGTTCGGCGGCCTCAAAGCGCTGGGTGGCATCGATTTCCACGTCAACAAGGACGAGATCGTGAGCGTCATCGGGCCCAATGGCGCCGGCAAGACAACGTTCTTCAACGCCATCTCGGGCATGCTGCCCTCCACAGGGTCTTCGGAGCATCGGCCGGTTCCCGATGCCGGGAGCATCGTCTTCGAAGGCGAGAACATCACCGGATACTCGCCCAGCGAGATCACTCGCCTCGGCATCGCACGCACCTTCCAGAACGTGCGGCTGTTCCCAAACATGACAGTGCTGGAGAACGTGATGGTGGCTCAGCACTGCCGCACGAAGCAGGGAGTGTGGGGCGCACTGCTGCAGACACCTGCCTTCAAATCGGAGGAGAAACACATCGAGGAACGCGCCAAGGACGTGCTGTCGTTCTTCGGAACCAGGTTGGTCGGCTACCGGTTCGATCAGCCGGCCTTCGTGCTCAGCTACGCCAACCGCCGCCGCCTCGAGATCGCACGAGCCCTGGCCACCGATCCCACCCTGCTGCTGCTCGACGAGCCGACCGCAGGCATGAACCCGAGGGAGACCGCCGAGCTGACCGGGTTGATCAACAAGATGCGCGACGAGCTGGGTCTCACCATCGTGGTCATCGAGCACGAGATGCGCGTGGTGCGCGACGTCTCCGACCGGGTGGTCGTGCTTGACCACGGCGTGAAGATCGCGGAGGGATCGTACGAGGAGGTCTCCACCAACGAGGACGTCATCGAGGCCTACCTGGGGCGCGAGACCGAGGAGAGCGAATGACCACCAACGGCCGCCCCGTGCTCGAGTTCCGTGGGGTGAACACGCACTACGGCCCGGTGCATGTGCTCAAAGATGTCGACATCGAGATCTTCCCCGGCGAGATCGTCTGCCTCCTGGGCGGCAACGCCAGCGGGAAGACCACCACCCTCAAGACCATCCTCGGCATGGTGACCCCCTCGTCGGGCGACGTCCTGCTCGACGGAGAGGTGGTCTCCGGCTCCACCACCACGCGCATCGTGTCGAGCGGGGTGTCGATGGTCCCGGAGAACCGGCGCCTGTTCAAGCGGATGACCGTCAAAGAGAACCTCGAGATCGGCGCCTATCTCCGTAGCCCCGATGACGACCTCGACGCCGACTACGAACGCATCTTCGAGCTCTTTCCCCGGGTGAAGGAGCGGTTGCACCAGAAAGCCGGCACGCTGTCGGGAGGCGAGCAGCAGATGGTCGCCGTGGGCCGGGCGCTCATGGCGCAGCCCAAGGTGTTGCTGATGGACGAGCCGTCGATGGGCCTGGCCCCCGTGCTCGTGCAGCAGAACTTCGACATCATCCAACAGATCAACGACGCCGGCACCACCGTCTTCGTTGTCGAACAGAACGCCAAGATGGCACTGTCGATCGCCGACCGCGGCTACGTGCTGATGACGGGCCGCATCGTGCTCTCTGACACCGCTGAGGCGTTGCTGGCCAACCCGGACATGCGGACGGCCTACCTCGGCGAGATGGCCTAGGCCTCTCGATCAGACGCGCCGAGCGCCGGGTTCAGACCGATGCTCCTCAGGCGCTCCAGGCCGGGTCACGGCCACTGGTGGCCAGCGTTCGGTCCATCACGCCGGCACCCTCACCGATCTCCACTGCCGGTGCGAAGAAGTCACTCGGCCCCTGCCCTGCCGCTCCCTCCACGATCTGATTCGTCGCCTTGACGATGTCCTCGTCGTACTCGACGGACTGCCCCGTGGCCGCCGCGAGGTCCCAGCCATGCACCACCAGCTCCATCAAGGTGATGCTGGCGGCGTTGCGAGCCGGTAGCGGCCCGGATCCGAAATGGGTGTCTCCTTCCAGGGAGCCCGCCTCGGCCCAGGCGGCGGCGGTTTCGGCCGCCATGCGGCGATACGTCGATCCCCAGTCGCCGCCAGTGAGGTCGGGCCGATCGCCGGTGTCGTCCAGCGGCGTCTGCTTGCGGGCGGCGGCCGCCGAGTAGGCCAGGAAGCCGGTCATGTGGTTGCCGAGGTCGCGCACATCCCACTCGGAACACGGCGACGGCGCGTCGAGCTGGTCGGGCTGCACGGCGGCGACCACGTTGCCGTTGGTCTCGGCAGCTCTCCGGATCATGTCGGAAAAATCCATCGTTCCTCCAATCTGGGTGGGGGCGCACTCGCCCTCTGTGAAGCGCCGATCGGGTGCGGTCGATTTCGACACCAACGTAGTTGGTCGGTAAGAGACGTGCTCGGGGGCGGGCTGGGATCGAGCAGTCTGAAGGGAATGGTGTTCGTGGCCCGTCGAAGGACCGGGTGAACGAGTTGGGCCGGTCTCGCCTCTGAGCCCAACCGCGCCCGAGGCCGGTGCGAGGCGAGTCAGTACCTGCGCGGTAGACGGCTCGACGAACCCTGGCACCACCTGAACGTCAACTTCCCTCTTCGTGCGCGGGGACTGCTGGTCCACCTGCTGTGCGCCACCGCACAATCGAACCTGCCGCCCCGCGCACGAGCGCAGAAGCCGTTCCTGGACACCCGGCGGAATGGGTGTTCGTGTCCGATCGTGAGCGATCGGCGCTGTCAGTCACGCGAGGGCGAGGCATTCGACTCGAGCAGGCTGGTCAACTGGAACCGGGCACGGTGGTTCGGTTCGGGAACCGAAATCTGTAGCAGCAGTCCCAGTAGCTCGCCAAGTGCCGACCGCGTCAGCGGCTCTCTGTGGAGTCGTCCGAATTGCCGGAGTTCACC
>JBFGCM010000153.1:0-3871 GCA_041581135.1 Acidimicrobiia bacterium | reverse complement strand
TTTGAACCCGTGACCCCTACGTTGCGAACGTAGTGCTCTGCCGGACTGAGCTACACCCCCGGGATCGGCGCCAAGTGTAGACGGGTCCCGACCGTGCTCATCGACCCGGCCGTGCTTCCAGTCCGGCTCGGGCCGCGACATCGCACCGCGGCCTACAGTGCCACGCCGATGGACCACGAAATGACGATCGCCGATGTCCACGGCGTTCTCGACCTCTGCGATGAACTCGGGATCACCGTCTGGATGGACGGGGGATGGGGCGTAGACGCGCTCCTCGGCACCCAGACCCGACCACATCGAGATCTCGACATCGTGATCCGGCAGTAGCATGCCGGAACCCTGGAAGAGCGCCTGCGGTGGAATGGGTTCGACGACGTCGCCACCGACGATCAGAGCGAGTGGAACTTCGTGCTCGCCGACCCGGACGCCCGCCGTGTCGACTTCCACCTCATCGTCATCGACGATCGCGGAAACGGCATCTACGGCCCGGCGGAGCACGGCGACGTCTATCCGGCGGCGAGCCTGGCGGCGATGGGCAGGATCGGCGGTCGGGCGGTGCGCTGCCTCACCCCGGAGTACCAGGTGGAGTCACACCCCGGCTACGAGATCGGCGCGACCGATCGGCACGACGTGCTGGCGCTCCACGAGCGGTTCGGTGTTCCGCTGCCGCCGGAGTATCGATCCGGCTGAGTTCCCCTCGACCTACTCGCCGGCGAGTTGCCGCCGCAGTCGCTCCTGAACGATGGTCGAGGTGAGATCGGCGCGGCTGCGCTCGATGAGGCTACGCGCCACATCGGTGGTGCGCCTGAGCCCGGCCGTCATGCCGTCCGGATAATCGAGGCCAGTGAGGAGATCGATGATGGCCTCCATCGACCCGAAGGTCTCCTCGGCGGCATCGAACTCGCCGGCGCGAAGTTGATCGAGGAGCCGGCGCCGCTGCTCGCCGACCGCCTCGCCCAGCCCCTTGAGGTAGGGGACGACGTCGACACCGATCTCGTCCGGCATGGGGAGCTGCTCCCCGCCGAGCAGGGCTGCCGTCAACCGCGCCTCTGCGAGTTCCTTCACCGCGTCGTAGAAGAACCCGGCGTAGTAGATGTCCTGGTGGGCGCGCAGGGGTGCCTCGGCTTCTCGAGCCAACTCGGCTGCCTGCTCCATCAGCTTCTGCGCCAGCTCGCGCTCGCCTCGATGCAGCGACCGGATGGCGTTGGCGGAGGCCCGGATGATCTGACGGCAATTGGACAACGCCAACTCGCGGGCGTCGTTCTTGGCATCAAGCTCTGATCGGACGTACTCGTCGAGCCGGTCGAGATCCGGCGGGGGCATGACTAGCTGGCGACGATGCGAACGGTGGAGCGGTGCTCGGCGGTGGCGGGTGCCGTGTTGGCCCGCAGCTGCACCACCTCTGCAGGCGCCGGACGCTGCTTCACCTGGAGCAGCAGCGTGATGTAGGCGGCGAGCACCGTGTCGACCACCAGCGTGGCGATCAACCACGCCACGCTGCCCGTGAGGATGGCGATCGCCAGGCCGGCCAGAGCGGCCACGCCGAGACCCAACAGGATCTGCTGACGACGGCGCAAGATGCGGCGCCGCTCCATCAGCTCGGCGTACGTGCTCCGCGCGCTGACGTGGGCCAATAGTGCGGTCGAGCGTTCGAACGACCTCGTCGAAGCCGACGGGGCATGTCGCCTCGACTCGAAGAACTTGGGAAGCAGAAAGAGGGCCCAGACACCCGCGAGGAGGATGAAGCCGATGATTTCCACGTGTCCGTCCTTGCTCCGCCAGCGCGGAGAGTAGGCAATATGGGACGGGCAACAAAGGATTTCGAGGGTCCTGCGCCCGTCGGCTGTGTTCAGTCCCCCTCAGCCGGGTGCATTGTGGTCATCAGGTGCCCCGCTTAGCAACTCGACGGCATGCTTCAGGGCGGGCCCGATCACCTCGAGCGATTCGACGACACCATTGACCGACCCGGGGAGGTTGATGATGAGGGTGTGGCCCGCGATCCCGGCGATGCCGCGGGACAGCATGCCGTAGGGGTTCACGCCGAACGTGGCCGCTCGCATCGCCTCCACGAGACCCGGTGCATGCCGCTCGACGACCCGGGCCGTCGCCTCCGGCGTCTGGTCTCGAGGGGCGAAACCGGTGCCACCAGTCGTGACGACGAGTGTCATCCCCGCGTTGACGAAGTCACTCAGTGCTTGGGTCACCGAATCGATGCCGTCGGGCACGATGCGGACACCCGAGACATCGAACCCGATCTCCCGGAGTGCCTCCGCCGCTGCCGGGCCGGAGCGATCCTCATACTCACCAGACGCCGCCCGATCGCTGACGGTGAGGACCGCGGCCGTGCTCACCGCTGCCAGTCCCCGGACGCTCCACCAGACTTCGCCAGCAAGCGAACCGGCCCGATCGTGGCACCGCGCTCCACGGCCTTGATCATGTCGTAGAGCGTCAAGGAACCCACCGCCGCACCGGTGAGCGCCTCCATCTCGACACCGGTCTGTCCGGTGGTTCGGGCCGTCACCACGATACGCGCCCCGGTCTCGTGCCGATCGATGTCCACTTCCACCGCGGTGAGTGCCAGTGGATGGCACAAAGGGATCAGATCCGAAGTCTTCTTCGTCGCGCCAATGGCCGCAATCCTGGCGACCGCCAAGGCGTCTCCTTTCGGCAACGCACCGCCGAACAACAACGCCTGCGTATCGGCACTCATCGTCACGATGGCTTCGGCGACCGCCTCCCTCTGGGTGGACGCCTTGGCACCGACATCGACCATTCGCGCCTGCCCTTCTTCGTCGAGGTGCGTGAGGTCACTCACGACTCGCCGCCTTGCTCTTCGCCCACGATGGCCCGCTCCTCACCTGCGAACAGCCGCTGGATGTTGCCAGCATGCCGAGCGATCACGAGTGCCACGGTCGCCGTCGCCCACACCAGTGACCACCCCCGTACCCCGGCGACCAGCAGACCCGGCACCAGCACGACCATGGCGCCGAGCGAGGCGATCGAGGCGGTCTTCGTGATGACGACCACCGCAGTCCAGCCGACGGCCACCAGGATGCCCCACAGCGGAGAGAGCCACGCGACGGCACCGAGCGACGTGGCGACGCCGCGCCCACCCCGGAACCGATGCCACACGGGCCACACGTGTCCTGCGGTCGCCGCCAACATGCAGGCGTAGCCGACCGTGCTGCCGACCCACAACGCGCCGATGGCGGCGGCGGCGGTTCCCTTGAGCAGGTCCCCGAGCATCACGAGCGCCGCTGCTCGCTTGCCAACGCTGCGGAACACGTTGGAGGTGCCGGGATTGCCCGAGCCGACTGCGTAGATGTCGAGGCCCTGCGCCTTCGGCACGATCACGCCGAATGCGACACTCCCCAGCAGGTACGCGATGACAATGGACAAGAACGTCGACACGAGTCGCGAGTCTAGGGATGGCAACCTCTACGGCCACCAAAAAACGATCAACCGCCCTGGGTGCGTGCGTGGCTACAATACGTAGGCACTGCGGGGCCACGCCCTGTCAGCCTGGAGACACGAAAGGGCTCGGCCATGAAATGGCTCTTCCGAAAGGCAAGCAAATAGGCGACAATCTGTGCCTCGCCGGACGACGGGAGCGGGTCCATGAGGTACCGCACGGGCAACCCATATACAATCGAGTCAGACGACTTTCCGATCGCCGCAAGGCACAGGAAGCGCTCGCAGCGAGGGGGATGCGCGTGGCATGGCTGAGGACGATTCGAACACAGCCACGCAACGGGCACTTCGCTACGAGCTCTCCGACCACAGAACCGACCTGCACACCTCAGGGGGTCTAACCGATTCAGGCCCCCTCCCCGTGATGCCGAACGCAAGTCCCCCACCATTCCCCCTGCTT
>JBFGCM010000152.1:0-4434 GCA_041581135.1 Acidimicrobiia bacterium | reverse complement strand
GTCGCCGCCAGCAAGGGCGGTGCGCCGAATCATCCCCATTGGTACTTGAACGTCCGAGCCAATCCCGACGTGACCGTCGAAGTTGGCGAAGAGCGGTTCTCGGCCAGAGCGACGATCGTCGACGACGGCCCGCTTCGCGACGAGCTGTACGCCAAGCTGGTCTCGATCATGCCGGATCAGTTGGGCAAGTACGAGACGATGACCGATCGACGGATTCCGGTGGTGGTGCTCGATCGCTCGGACTGACGGATCTTCGTTATGAGCCTGCCGCATTCGATGCGGGCCGTCGTGCTCGATGCGCCTGGACCGCCGGAGGCGCTGCAGGTTCGCGACCTGCCGGTCCCCACGCCGAGGGCCGGGCAGGTCTTGATGAGGATCGAAGCGTTCGGGCTCAACCGCTCGGAGCTCCACACTCGGCTCGGTCTGGCCCAGGGAGTGACGTTTCCTCGCGTCCTCGGCATCGAGGCCACCGGCACGGTGGTGGCCTGTCCGGGCGGGGAGCTGGCACCGGGCCAACAAGTCGCCGCCATGATGGGCGGAATGGGCCGCACCTTCGACGGCGGCTACGCCGAATACACCTGTGTCCCCGTTCGTCAGACAGTTCCTTTCACCAGCGATCTCGACTGGGCCACACTCGGCGCCGTGCCCGAGATGCTTCAGACCTCGTACGGTTCCCTGACGGTCGGACTCGATGCGCAACCAGACCAGACGATCCTCATCCGCGGAGGCACCTCGTCGATCGGCTTGGCCACGGCCGTACTCGCCAAACGGCTCGGCATGACGGTGCTATCGACCACTCGCAATCCCGAACGCACCGATGTTCTCCGGAGCGTCGGCGTGGACTTCCCACTGATCGACAACGGCAACGTCGCGGCCCAGGTCCGGGAGCAGTTCCCCGGCGGCGTCGACACCGGCCTCGAGCTCGTCGGAACTCCCACGCTGCCCGACACGCTCCGTGCCACGAGAGTCCACGGCGTCGTGTGTTTCACCGGGATGCTGTCGAACGAATGGACCGTACCCGACTTCTACCCGATCGAGTACCTTCCTCGGGGTGTCCGCCTCACCGCCTACGGAGGAGACGCCAGCGACCTCCCCGCCGAGGTCCTCCAGGACTTCCTCGATGCCGTCGCCGCAGGCGAGGCTCACGTGCCCATCCACCGGACATACCGAATGAACGAGATCTCACAGGCCCACGCCGACATGGAAGCTGGACGGGCCACCGGCAAGCTCGTAGTCGTCCCCTGAATCCAGCCACCAGAGCCCAATGGCGACAACGTCACATCGACCCAGGGGGTATGCCGAAGCTCGCTACCAGGCACTTCGAGGCGTGAACGCTGTCCTACAAGGCCCACCCTGCCGGACATACCTAGATCTGGCTCTGCTCTGCTCCGCTCCCGACGGCGAGCCGATCACCGAGTATGGGCGATATTGCCCAGGCACCTCGGTGCGCCAGATCGGCACGAGTGTGCGCTACACCGAGCCTTCGCGCCAACTGCGCCGAGCAGTCGCTCGTTCGAGAGCCACGGTGCGGCCGGCCGGGTGACGCCGTGACCCGCCGCAACCAGATCACCCAACGGCCATGCCACTCCGCAGGACTCGGATCGCAGGTATCGGAAACCTGCTTGCCACTGGCCTTGATGACCATGGTGCCTTCATGGCGCATGCCCGACTCGTCCATCACCGTCCCGTAGGGTCATTTCGCCGTGGTAAAAGCTGAAGCCTGCTTTGGGATGGCACACGACGACGAACTCTTCTTCGGTGAATCCTTCGAGGGTGCCTGCCCACTCACCACGATCTTGTCCGTAGATGAACACGTTGGGTCCGGCGAACCTGAGTTCCGGCGGCGCGGTGAGCGCGTAGTCCCACGTCCCTGCAGCAGGGCTCGGCAGGATCCGCCGACACGGGGACTGTGGCAAGTCCAGGCTCGACAGCGGCAACCGCACCGGACGGCGCAGATCGGCACGCACGCGATTGACTCGAGCCGACGCAAGCCGGCCACGTTGCGCGGCCGCGCCGGTGGCGGCGCGGGTCGGACTCTCAGTCCTCGATGACGTCGAGCCCATCGGCTCGGAGTCGGGCAATGCCGTCCAGCATGCCCCGGACCACCTCGGGCGGGTGACTCTCCCAGGTCTCGACTTCGCCTATGACGCGCATCGGATGCCGGGTTCGATACGACTGGGTGACGTTGCCGGGGAACCTCTTGTTCGTGACATCTGGGTCGTCCTCGAAGGGGCCAATGGGTTCGACGACGTAGATGCGTTCATGGCCGTCGCCGCCCCCGAGTGAGACAGCCAGTTCGGCGCCCCAGATGGCTGGTTCGAGCAGCGCTGCGAAGTAGACATGATTCGAGGTACGGCCGTCGTGGTAGTTGGAACCGTGCCCGGGGACGATCTCGTCGCCGAGGTCGAAGGCGGTCTTCGCTCCGTGGAAGAAGGGGCCCTCGATGTGATCGCAACTCTCGAACGTCACCGGGACGTACTCGGTGGTGCTCGACTGTGCGATCGCGTCGGCGATCGACTTCGTTCGCTCGGCGCGCTCCTCATTCTCGACGGCCTCTCCCCCCAAGCATCTTCTGGCCAGGATGGAAGGAATATACGCCGCTTCGTAGTTCGAGGCCGCGCTCGAGACTCCTCTGCTACGTGCGGGGGTCCGGAAGACCACCTGCGTTCGCGACCCGCTGGGACACCGCCCAGGATCCTGCGTCCTGGTTCGAGAGGACGATCAAGCTGCTCGCTGTATCCATGAAGTGCCACGCCATCGCGTTGACGCCCGGATCTCCGCCGGAGTGGCCGATGATCGTCACCCGCTCGTCCACCACGGTCAGTTCCATTCCGTACCCGTAGCACTCGAGGCCGTCCGTGCCTCGGATCGGGGCATTGGGCGTCAGCATAAGGTCGAGCGTCGGAGGCGAGACGAGCGCACCGGCGGTTAGGGCGTCGAAGAAACGGGCTAGATCGCCGGCAGTGGTGATGATGCCGCCGTCCGGCATGCCGATCGCAGGCAGGGCGTAGACGTTCGACCGGCCCTTCTCGGCGGGTCGATCGGAGGTGGCATAGCCGAGGGCCAGCCGCGCAGGGTCGAAATCGAGCGCGGTGAACTCCGTGTCCGCCATCGACGCGGGCCCGAGCACCCGGTCCGCAACGACGTCGTGGTACCGCAGGCCGGTGACCGCTTCGATTACGAGGCCGATCAGGATGTAGTTGGCGTCGGCCCAGCCAAATCGTTCTCCTGGGGAGAATCTCGCTGGGAGATCCTTGAACAAGGGCAGCATGTCGGCCACCTCGCGGATGTGATACGTCGGTATGCGATCCCAACAGCTCACCCACGAAGCCCACGACTCGTCCTCACCGTCGTGGTAGTCGGCGAGGCCGGACATGTGACACAGCAGGTGGTGCAGCGTGTGCCCCGGCGTCAGCGCGAGCGGCTGGTGCTCGGTGCGGAGCACCTCCGTGAGGGGCGTGGCGAGCGCTACCTCGCCAGCTTCCACCAGCTGCAAGGCAGCCACCGCCGTCAACATCTTCGTCACGGACGTGACGTGGAACCGTGTGTCAGTCCGCACCGGGACAGCATGCCCACGGTGGGCGAGCCCGGCGGCGTGCTCGAACCGGGGCCGTCCATCGGCCCACAAGAGGACCACGCCGCTGAACGCACCCGCTGCGGCACGCTCATCGATCCAGGCCCGCAGCGTCTCGGTATCCATCCAAGCTGAATCCACGCCGGCCCACCTCCTCTCATACGGCAGCGACGAGTTGCCTGCTCATGCCCCGACCAGATCACGCGCCGTGCCCGCGACGATCTGGTCACGCTCCGCGGCTGTCAGGCCCGGCACCGCGTCCACGGTGCCGATCGGGTCGGGGTCGCCGGCTTCGAACGGGTAGTCGGTGCCGAGGACGATGCGATCGGCGCCCACCAGGTCGATCAGGTACCGCAGCGCCGGCGGGTGGTGGAGGATCGTGTCGAAGTAGAGGCGCCGCAGCGCGTCCACCGGCGGGGTGGCCAGGTCGGTGGCGGCCACGTGCGGCAGCGCTTCCCAGCCCCGCTGCAGCCGGCCGATCTGGTACGGCAGGAAGCCGCCGCCATGGACCACGCAGATGTTCAGGCCGGGGTGACGTTCGAGCACCCCGGCCATCACCAGCCGGGCGATGGCGATGGTGGTCTCGGCGGGCCGACCGACCGCGTTGTGGAGGAAGTGGCGCCGCAGGTCGATGCCGGGCAGCGGGTCCATCGGGTGCAGCAGCACCAGCGATCCCAGCTCGGCGGCCGCCGCCCAGAACGGCTCGAGCTCGGCGGAGACCAGGTCGGTGCCAGCCACCGTCGTCGCGATCTCCACCCCCACCATGCCGAGCTCGGCGACGGCGTTGCGCAGCTCGGCGGCGGCCAGGTCGGGTGCCTGCAGGGGCACGGTGGCCATCGCCAGCAGCCGGTCGGGGGCCC
>JBFGCM010000151.1:0-4506 GCA_041581135.1 Acidimicrobiia bacterium | reverse complement strand
TGCGTCGGGTGGCGGTGGGCGAGATGCTGAAGGAGTCGTTCGAGCGGTTCCGCTTCGCCGACGGGTTCAGCTACGCCCGATCCTTGGCCTTCCAGACGGTGCTGGCCCTCATCCCGGGGATCATCTTCATGGTGGCGCTGGCCGTGCGCGTGGGCGAGGGCCGCTTGCAATCGATCCTCCGCGCCATGATCGAGAGCCTGGCGCCCGGCCCGGCCGGGGAGATCTTCCTCAACGCGTTCCAGCAGGGTTCCCAGCACGGGTCGAGCGGCAACATGGTGGCCATCGTGGCCGGAGCCGTCACCATGCTGATCGCCGCCACGACTGCGATGAGCCAGCTGCAGCGGGGCGCCTCGCGCATCTATGGAGTCGACCGGGACCGTCCCACCGTTCAGCGGTACGGACTCGCCTTCATGCTCACTATCAGCGTGGGGTTGATGCTGGCCGCAGCATTCATCCTGACCGCGCTCGGGGGGAGTGTGGCCGGGTACTTCCAGGACGAGATCGCCGCCGGCTGGCGCTGGGTGCGTTGGCCTGCCGGACTCGTCCTGCTCACGATGGCGTTCGCCATCCTCTACCGAATCGTCCCCAACCGTGACCAGCCCAAGTGGTCGTGGCTAGCCGTCGGTTCGGCGATCGGCGTGGCGGGCTGGTTCGTCGTGTCCATCGGCCTGGCCCTGTACCTCAACGCCAGCCAGGCATTCGGGGAGACCTACGGCCCGCTGGCCGGCTTCATCGGCATCATGCTGTGGGCGCAGCTCTCGGCTATCGCCTTGTTCTACGGCTTGGCCTTTGCTGCTCAGCTGGAGGCTGAACGTACCGGCCTGACCGAGCCCACCCGGCCGGCTGTCATGGAGCGGCGCTGATGAGTGATCAAGTTCGCGACGAATTCCGCGCACCAACCGATGGCGAGCCGTTCACGCTCGCCGGCTACGTGAGCGATGCCACGCCGTACGTGTCCTCGAAGTCCGACGCCAAGGACGAGTTGGAGGACATGGGTGATCGCCTGTTCGATCTGCACGAGCTGCTGTTCGCCAATGCCGAACGCAGTCTGCTCCTGGTGCTCCAGGGCACCGATGCCTCAGGCAAGAACGGCACGATCAAGCACGTGGTGCGCCGGGTGAACCCGGCCGGGGTCCGTATCGCATCGTTCACCGAGCCCACTGAAGAGGAGAAGGAACACCATTTCTTGTGGCGGATCCGCCAGCAGGTGCCGGAACCGGGCGTGATGGGGGTGTTCGACCGCTCACACTACGAGGACGTGCTCGTGCCCCTGGCGGAGGGGACGGAGTCCGACGAGACGATCGACGATCGATTCGACGACATCCTGCAGTTCGAGGAAGAGCTCACCGACAACGGCGTGATCGTGGTGAAGTGCCTGTTGCACATCTCCTACGACGAGCAACGGGAGCGCTTCCTGCGGCGTCTCCGCCGCCATGACAAGCGCTGGAAGTTCAACGAAGCCGATCTGGAGACCCGACGGCACTGGGATGACTACGTGGCGGCGTATGGAGAGGTGGTGTCGCGCACGTCGACGCCCCGTGCCCCCTGGTACGTCATCCCCTCCGACCACAAGTGGTACCGGAACTGGGCCATCGCCAGGTTGCTCATCGAGACATTGGAGGAATTGCACATGGAGTATCCGGAACCGGACCTCGACTTGGAGGCATTGCGGACCGCACTGGAGCCCCCACGATGACCGACCGAGCCACCCACGAGACGAGCGGCGTCGTCCGACCACTGCCGCGCACCGCCGAGGCCGATCATCCGCTGCGCGTGGCCATCGAGTCTGTGCTCGGCCGGCGTTTCGTGTCCGGCAACCGCATCACGGTGCTCCGCAACGGCACGGAGATCTTCCCGGCGATGCTCGATGCCATCGAGAGCGCGGAGGAGTCCATCGACTTCGTGACTTTCGTCTACTGGACCGGCGACATCGCGCGCCGCTTCGCCCATACGCTCGCCGAGCGGGCGCGGGCAGGTGTCCAGGTGCGGGTGCTGCTGGACGGTTTCGGTTCGCTGCCGATGGACCAGGCGCTCATCGAGGAGCTGCAGACCGCCGGCGCCCAAGTGGAGAAGTTCCGGCCGATCGTCCGCTGGAAGGTGTGGGAATCCGACCATCGCACCCATCGCAAGATCCTGGTGGTGGACAACCGGGTGGGATTCACCGGTGGCGTGGGCATCGCCGAGGAGTGGGAGGGCGACGCTCGCAACCCGGACGAGTGGCGTGACACCCACTTCAAGATCGAGGGACCGGCGGTCATGGGCCTGCGTGCCGCCTTCCTCACCGACTGGCGAGACACCGGGCACGCCATTTCCGAGGCAGACGTCGCGGTCGGCCGTCCCGAGGAGGAAGGCGACTCGCTCGTCGCGGTCGTGGACGGGTCGGCGCAGATCGGTCACAACGACGCCCAACGCATGCTGGAAGCGCTGGTGGCCGCTGCCCGCGAGCGGATCATCATCCAGACGCCGTACTTCAACCCCACCACCACACTGCTCGACGCGCTGGTGGCCGCCAAGCACCGTGGTGTCGACATCGACCTCGTGCTCCCTGGTCCGCACATCGACAAGCGGATCAGCCGGGTGGTCGCCCGGGAACGCTATGAGTCGCTGCTGGATCACGGTATCCGGGTGTGGGAATACCAGACATCCATGATGCACGTGAAGGCGGTGCTCGTGGACCATGTGGCGGCGTGCATCGGCTCGGTCAACATCAACCGGCGTTCGGTAGAGAAGGACGAGGAAGTGGCGATGATCGTGCTGGACGAGGACGTGACCGCCACCCTCGAGGCCCACTTCGAGGACGACGTCGCGTCGAGCACTCCCGTGGTCGGTGACGATATGCGACCCACGGCGTGGGAGCGGGCCCTCATCTGGGCACTGCGCCCGCTGCGCCGCGAGTTCTGACCGGCCGGTACTCCGCGCGCCCAGCCGGTCGGTTCGGGCACGACCGGGCCATTCTTCCCTTGACGAGACGCATCGCTCCCGCGACGCTGGGGCGGTGACGTCGAGAGAGGAGGGCCTGTGCTCCGGAAGGGTATGAGAGTACGTGAGCCGACCAAGAAGGTGGGTCAGGTAGCCCGGACCGGCAAGATATTGGCTGTCGAGGGACGCGCGGTCGAGGTCGAGTGGGACGACGGCCATGTGAGCCGGCTGACCGATGCCGTGCTCGTACCCATCAAGGAGAAGTCGGGCAAGAAGGCCTGACCCGCGGTGCCGCCACCCGGTAGGGTGCGGCGGCCATGGTGGAACTGGCCACGACGACCTGGGGCGACGGATCCCGCCGCGCTCTTCTCATTCATGGGCTCTCGTCGAGTGCCGCCGGTTGGTGGCGACTGGGGCCAGACCTCGCGGGTCTCGGTTACTGCGTCGTCGCCCCCGATCTGCGCGGGCACGGTGACAGCCCGCCCGGCCGCGACTACCGGCTCGAGTCATACACCGCCGACGTCCTGGGGCTCGGTACTGGATGGGATGTGGTGCTCGGCCACTCCCTAGGCGGTGCGATCGCCATCCTCGCCCAAGACCAGGAGCCGTCGTTCGCCGGTGAACTCGTGCTGGAGGATCCGGCGCTCGAGTTTCGCCGCGACATCAACCTGGACTGGCTGCTCGACCCATGGTCGAAGTCGATCGATCGTGAGACCGTCGCCGCCGACCATCCCACCTGGGCGGAGGGGGACGTCACCGCCAAGGTCGAGGCGCTCCTGCACGTGACCCCGGAGGTGGTGGCAGCGACCGTGGTGGACAACCCTGGATCGTTGATTCCTCAGCTGCACCGGCTGGAGGTTCCCACGCGGCTCGTCGCCGCCGACCCGACGATGGACCCACTGGTCACCGAGGCGCAAGGCAAGGCGGCGGTGGCGGCGAATCCCCACATCGAGTTCACGGTGATCCCTGGCGCGGGTCACTCCATCCACCGCGAGCAGTACGAGCTGTTCTGGAAGGCGGCGTTCGGCGACCGCTAGTTCGAGGTGTTGTCGTCGAGGGGCCGTGGAATGAAGCTGCGAGCCCACTCCGCCACCTTGTGGGCCGGCGGCAGCGACGGGCCGAAACTGAGGTGGGAGAGGGCGTGCATCACGCCGGGCGGGTTCATCTCCACAGGCACGATCCGCGCCGGGGCGAGCCGTCGCAGCAGCCCGAAGTACCAGTGCACTTGCGGCCCTTCCAGATCGGCCGGCACGAAGTAGTAGTCGGGTAGCGAGGTCGCAGAGACCAGGCCGATGGCGACCTCCAGGTCGGCCGGTCCGCCCTCGAGACGGGCCGCCCACTGCTTTACGACGGCCCGCAACGGGTCGACGTCGACGAGGGTGTACACCGAGCCGTGGGTCTGCGCTCGGCGCCAGGCGTCCTTGAGCGCCTCGTCCTCCTCGATGAGGTCGTCGGGGATGCCGAACACCTTCTCGGCGGACACGTTGGCGGCATGCCGTGGCACCTCCTCCACGACATCGGTGGCCTCATCCCCGATGACCGAAACCAGCGTGGTCACCGCCCTCATGGGCACATTCTGCCGCAATG
>JBFGCM010000150.1:0-4567 GCA_041581135.1 Acidimicrobiia bacterium | reverse complement strand
TGTGGCCCGACCAATACGACGCCAACGTCTTGAACCATCGCAGACACCTGCCCCCTGCATTCACCGGCGACGCCGCCACCGACATGCGCTGCCTGGCGATTGCGCTCGACGGATTGCACGAGAGGGCGTGGGTGCACCACATCGAGCGGCTCATGGTGTTGTCGAACTTCGCCAACCTCTACGGCATCCAACCCACTCGGTTACGGGATTGGATGCGGGAGCAGTACATCGACGGCAGCGACTGGGTGATGGGTCCCAACGTGATGGGCATGGGGCTGTGGGCCGACGGCGGCCGGATGTCCACCAAGCCGTACATCTCCGGTGGCGCCTACATCAACCGGATGAGCGACTACTGCGGCGATTGCCGGTTCGACCCCAAACAGCGCACCGGTGACGACGCCTGCCCGTTCACCACGCTGTACTGGGCGTTCCTCGCCCGCCACCGCGAGCATCTGGAAGACAACGCTCGCATGGCCCGTCAGTACTCGACCCTCGATCGGCTGTCCGACATCGACGCGGTGAGGGATCGTGCCGCCGAAGTGATCGAAGCGGTGCGCGACGGCCGGATGTGAATGCCACTGACGTGCGGTCGTAGGGGGGCGAACCCGGGCCCTACGTTGGCTCCGTCGTGTGTCGACTGGGACCATCAGTCGGTTTCGAGCGGTACTGCGGTGACTCCGGAACCGTCAGCGATCACGAGTAGTCGGTCGCCGGCGGCACCGTCGATGGCCGCCAGGATCTCAGCGGTCGGTGGCTCGGTGGTGGCGTCGGTACGCCGCAACGGCTCGATGCGGAGATCGGAACGGTCGGGAAACTCGGGCAACACCGCACCAGCGGGCCACACCAACAGCACATCGCGCCGGCGCACCGGTTCCAGGCGTTCGGCCCGGTACACGTACCAGTGGTACGCCGCGATCGTGCCCACGGTGATCAGCAACGCCACCGGCACCCGGACGTCCTGGGAGAGGCGGCTGGTGCCTTCGTCGAACAGTGCCTCGTAGATGACCACCAACAAGCGGATGAGCGCACCGAACGCAATTGCTCCTCCCACTCCGAACACGCCGAACAGATACACGCGCCGCGTCGGTGACGTGGCCTCCTCGCGCCGGTGGGTGTGCACCGCCCGTTGGGCTCTGGTCCAGGCGACCAGCCAGATGGGAACGCCGACCAGTAGTCCGGTGATCGCTCCGATGACGGTGTTGATCTCGTCCGAACCGGATCGGACGGCAGCCGTGCCGGCCATGGTCTCGAAGAGCGCCACCCACAGGATGGTCAGGGCGGTGGCGATGGTGGCGAGCGCGATGCCGGCCACCAGGTGGTCGTAGAGCCGGTCGACCTCGATGCGCGGCCGCGTCCTGTCCAAGCCGAGCACGGTGCGGTGGTAGAACCATACGGCTCCGCCGACCACAGCGGCGGCGATGGCCGGAGCGAGGTCTTGGAAGTGCGCGGAAGCCGTGACCGCCTCAGGGTCTCCGAAGAGCCACTGCAGCACCAGGAACAAGGCGCCGGCGGCACCGCCGACGGCGGTAGCCAGCCCGCCGAAGATGCCGATCAGCAGCACGTAGGCGTACCACCCGGAATCGCGGTGGCTCTGTGCGGCGTTGACGATCCAATGCCACGTCCACGTGGCGGCGCCGATGCCCAGCGACACGAGTGCGTAGGAGAGGTCGTCGCCGGCGCTGTCAGGTCGCGCCGCCGCCTGCGTGAACACGGCGTCGAGGGCAGTCGTGATGAGGAACCACACGCCGCCCGCAGCCAGGAACAGGCCGATCGCGGCACCCACGTACACGTGAGCCATGGGAAGGCGATGGGGTTGCTGGCGGCGCCACCCCTCCCAGTGCAGCCCCCACACTGCTGTGCTGACGATGAGGGGAGCCATCAGCCCGCCGTCGTAGCCGCTGCCGTCGATGAACTCGTTCGCCACCGCGAAGGCGAAGCCGATGATCGTCGACAGCGATCCGATGAGCACGGTATTCACGTACAAGGCCCACGCCACACTGCGTTGCTCCTTGGGATCGCTCAGCCGCCGCCACAGCACCACGGCCAGTGCCCAGAAGACGGGTACACCCACGCTGAGCAGGGCCAGGGAGCCGGCCAGCTCGCTGCCACGCCGTGCCGCCGCACCACCGATGACCCGTTCCAAGATGCCGGACAGTCCAACGGCGGCGACGATGAGCGCAGCCAGGAGGAGCACGTACTGAAAGAGGCGACGAATCGAGACGGCGCCATCGCTGGTGCCCGAAGGCTCTCGCCCTCGACTCGCGGCGACGACGGCGAAGATCAAGCCTCCGACCACAAGCAGAGCTATCAAACTCAGCATCAGAACCTCCCGCACCTATAGACGGGCCAGGCCGCGTCAGTGATCTGCCATGTCCCGTCGATCCGTTCGAGCACGAGCTCGGTCTCGGTGGACCACCGGTAGTCGTCGAATGGATAGAGACCGGGGTAGTACTCGGTGTCGGTCAGCCGAAGCTCGATCTCGGCACGGTCGCCATCTCGCCTGACCTCGTCGAACGTTGCGGCGTCTTGGAGCCCGTAGACGCGCAGCTCGTCGGACCGGCACTGCGCTTGCAGCTCCGTGCTGAGGTACGTGTGGGCCGTCTCGTAGTCCTCGTCGAACAGCGCCTGGACATAGGCCTGGGCGGCAGCCTCGGGAGTGCCCGGATCGAACCGCTGCAGACCGCGCTGGGACAATGCCAGCGCCACGATGATGAGCAACACCACGGCGATGCCGATGCCGATGAGCACCGACGATCCGGGAGTTCGTGAAGCGACCTTGTTCATGGCGTCAGCTTCTCGCATTCCTCCAGAGGGCACCATGGGGGCTTTCCCTGATCGTTCTCAGGGTGGGGCCCCTCTTGCACGCTCCCACATGGGAGAATCGGTTGCCACCCAAGGAGATCCATGAGCCGCGACGCCACAGCGCACATCGACAAGGACGATGCCAAGGGGGCCAACGCCGCCGCGCGACTTCAGTACGACCGCGTGGCGTGGATGACGACGGTCCGCGAGGACGGAACGCCCCAGACGTCGCCGGTCTGGTTCCTGTGGGACGGCGAGGCGTTCCTGGTCTACAGCCTCGACTCGGCCCGAGTGCGCAACATCGAGGCCAGCCCTCGGGTGTCGCTGAACCTCGACGGCAACGGGCTAGGCGGTGACATCGTGGTGGTCGAGGGCACCGCCGGCACCG
Source organism: Acidimicrobiia bacterium (assembly GCA_041581135.1). GTDB lineage: Bacteria > Actinomycetota > Acidimicrobiia > Spongiisociales > UBA5794 > JBFGCM01. Next base: position 1,377 of record JBFGCM010000150.1, on the reverse strand, counting down.
ACCAGACGCTGCCCTCGGCGGCGGAGAACGACGCCTACCTCGAGAAGTACCGTCCGGTCATGGACGACTACGGATGGACCCCGGAGTGGTTTGCCGGCCGGTACTCGGTGCCGATCATGATCACGCCGACCAAGTACCGCTACTGGTGAGCTTGTCACGTCTCCTGTCGAGGCGCGTTCGGAGCCGCTAGCTGCAGAGCTCATGGTCGGGTGCCCGAGCGCAGAAGTGGAAGTAGGGGTCCAGCCCAGAGGCCTCGGAGGGTGAAACGTCAGACGGCATCGACAAGCACTTCATCCAGACCACGTGGTTGGGCTGCCCGATGCCGTCGTGGTCGGCCGGGACGTTCACCAGCCCGAGTTCCACCCTGGCGCCGCTCGACAACGGGGGTACGCACTCGGGGATGCCGCCCTCGTGCCAGCTGCCATCGATGTCCCGCCAGTTGAGGCCGGTGCCGATGAGATACCCCCACCGTCGTCCAGGCCAATGCTCTCGCCGCTGCCGTTGACAGCGCCGACCGTGCCCTCCACGACGCGCACCTGGGCGCCGCCGCAGGCGACAGCAACGAAGGCGAGGCTGGTGCGTAGCCCCATGATGCGAATCGACATGGCGGCGAGGCTACCGCGGGACGTCGGCAACGCCGTCGCAAGCAGATCCGCCTATGTTGTTCAGCGCCATGGGCAACATCATCACGGGCACCGGCATTCACGTCCCCGACGACGTCGTGACCAACGCCGACCTCACGCGACTGATGGACACCTCCGAGGAGTGGATCGTCAGTCGCACCGGCGTGAAGGAGAGACGGCTCGCACCTCCAGGCGTCGCCGCATCGGATCTCGCGGTGGGCGCAGCAGGCGAAGCACTGGCCAGGGCGGGTCTCGCCCCCGACGCCGTCGACGCGCTGGTGGTCGCCACCATGACTCCCGACTTCTATGCGCCCGGCAGCGCTCCGCTCGTGCAACACAAGCTCGGGCTGGGTGACGTCACGACCTACGGCATCCGGCAACAGTGCAGTGGGTTCATCTACGGCCTCGATTTGGCAGACGCCCTGCTGACGGCCGGCAAGGCGGACACCGCGCTGGTGGTGGGCACCGAGGTCCACGCCGGCATCCAGCCCTGGGCCGAGAGCTGGCGGGAGCTCCAAGCCGGCATCGAGCCCACCCCCGAGACCTGGGAGCGCAACTCGCGGTATCGAGGTTGGGCCGTGCTGTTCGGTGACGGCGCCGGTGCCGTCGTGTTGCAACGGGGCGAGGATCCCAATGTCGGGCTCTTGTCGGTGAAGCTGCACACCGACGGTGAGATGTTCGATCTCATCCACGTGCCGGCCTTGGGTTCGGCGGATCAGCCGCTGGTGGACGCCGCCAGTGTGGCCCGCGACGA
>JBFGCM010000149.1:0-4637 GCA_041581135.1 Acidimicrobiia bacterium | reverse complement strand
GTGGATCCGGACGTGCCGATCATCGCGATGAACTACTACAACCCGAACGTAGCTGCCTGGCTGGGTTACTTCGCGGGCGTGCCCGGCCAGCACGATCCGGATCCGGAGTTCGCTTTCCAGTCGAGCGCGTTGTCGGCACTCGGCAATTTCTTGATCGAGGCGCAGTACGCCGCTCGCGGCGTGCCGGTGGCCGACGTCGAGAGTGCGTTCGAGTCGCTCGACTTCAGCGGCGATCCGCCGGCCAACGTCAGCACGGTATGCAAGTGGACGTACATGTGCCCCGAGAACGCCGAGGCGGAACCGAACATCCACGCCAACAAGAAGGGTTACAAGAAGATCGCGAGTGCGTTCTGGCGAATTGTGGTCGACCTGGGCCTCAACCCCAACGATGAAGGGGGTGGGGGCGAGTAACGCCTCCTGCGAGCGAATGTCGATCGGGGCCCGCGGCGACGCGGGCTCCGACGCGTGTCGGGTCCTGCGGCCCGCAGGGCCCCACTGCTAACGTCGCAGAGGCGTGTGACGGGGACTCCGGCGGTGGTCACACCCCTATGACTGACATTGGAGGGACAACAGTGACCAGCAGGCTTCGACTCATCCTGCTCCTCGTGGTGCTTGCGTTGATCGCCGCAGCGTGCGGCGGTGATGACGACAGTTCCGGGGACGCCCCGGAGACTCTCAGAGTGGCGTACTTCCAGGGATGGCCCACCCCGAACCAGTTCGGCCAGGCCGACGACACGTTCGCAGACGCGGTCGGCGTTCCCATCGAGTGGGTTCCCATGGACAGTGGCAACCAGATGGCGGAGGCCATGGAAGCCGGTGACATCGACATTGCGTACTCCCAGGGTCTGACCCCGTTCGCCAACTTCGTCAACAGCGGAGCCGATCTCAAGATCGTCGGCGTGGCGGTGGCCTACGCGGAGGCGGACAACTGTGTGGCCCAGGGTTCACTCGGCGTGTCGCGCGACAACGCCGCCGACGTACTGCCCGGTAAGACGGTGATGACCCCGATCGGCAACGTGACCCACTTCAAGATGCTCTCCATGATGGAGTTCCTCGACGTCGACATCGACAGCCTCAACGTCATCCAGGCCGAGAGCGGCGCAACCACGGCGGCCGCCTTCGAGGCCGGCGAGATCGACGTCGGATGCGCCTTTGGTGGCGCCGTGGTCGAGATGTTGAACAGCGGCGGGAACCTCATCATGACGGGCGCCGAGCACGAATCGGACGTCGGCATCTTCACGTACGACATCGTGGCGATACCGGCCTCGTTCGGTGAGACCTACCCCGACACGGTGACGGCATTCCTCGAGGCCACCGAGGAGTTCAACCAGATGTGGCGTGACGATCCCGATTCGATGAACCCGGTCATCGCGGAGGCCGCCGGTATGGAGGACGTCGGCAACTTCTTGGGCGGCGACGTGTGGTTCTCCTTCCCGACCATCGAAGAGCAGCTGTCCGACGACTGGCTCGGTGGTTACGTGCAGGAGAACATGAAGGAGCAGCTCGCCACGTTCGTGCGGCTCGGAGAGATCGACTCCGCACTCGACGATTTCAGCGAGTTCGTCGACGCGAGCTACCTGGAGGCGGCCAACAACTAGGCCGGTGACGATCGGATGCCGGTGGCAGTCTCCGGCATCCGCCGCCGTCGGCAACGGAGGTGATCCTTGAAGGATCTGAGGGCCGACGGCGTCGGCATGGTCTATCGGCTGCCGCGGGGCGGAGCGGTGCAAGCCTTGAAGGACGTGTCGTTCGACCTCGAAGCCGGCAGGCTGCTCACCCTGCTCGGCCCCAGCGGTTGTGGCAAGACGACGCTGCTCAACATCCTCGCCGGATTCCTCGCCCCCACCTCGGGCGTCGTCGAGCTCGGTGGGGTCCCGATCGCCGGACCCGGGCAGGATCGAGGCATGGTGTTCCAGCAAGGGGCCCTCTTCGAGTGGCTCAACGTGGAGCACAACGTCGCCTTCGGCCCGAAGATGAACAAGCGTGACAAGGCGGAGACGGCGCAGGTGGTCGAGCAGCTGCTGGGCACCGTCGGCCTCGCCGGTTTCGGGGACAAGCACATCTACGAGTTGTCCGGCGGCATGCAACAGCGTGTCGCCCTGGCACGGTGCCTGGCCAACGATCCGGACGTCATCCTCATGGACGAGCCGCTGGGTGCGCTGGACGCTCTCACTCGAGAGAAGATGCAGGGTCTCATCCTGAAGCTGTGGCAGGAGACCGGCAAGACCATCGTGCTGGTCACCCACAGCGTGGAGGAGGCGCTCTACCTGGGCGACCGGCTCTTCGTGATGGCGCCCCGACCCGGGCGCATCGACCGGGAGTACGAGCTGCCATTCGCCAAGGTGGCGCTCAACGTGGAGCCCCGCGCCCTCAAGGCATCACCCGAGTTCATCGAGAAGCGGGAAGAAGTGCTGTCGCTCATCTGGGAGATGGAGGAGCAGATCATGGGTCACGAGGAAGGCTGAGCGATGCCCGACGTCGAACCGGAGAACGTCGCCTCGAGCTCTTTGTGGGGGTCGGTGGTCGGCTGGTTCCGGCGTGGCGAGACCGATACCCGGAAGACGGTCACCTTCGGTGACGCCGCAGCAGTCAGAAGCCGCCCATTCTGGAGTCTCGTGGCACTGGTCGCCATCATGGGTCTTTGGTACTGGGTGAAGATCGGCGGCGACGACGCCATCCTCAACGACCGCACCCTGCCGAGCCAAGCCGCCACCTGGGACGCGTTCGTCGATCTGTGGCGCAACGGATACCGCAACGTGACGCTGTGGGAGCACATGAGTGCCAGCCTGTCACGAGTCGCACAGGGCATGCTGTGGGGCATCGTCGCCGGTGTGCCCATCGGATTCGCCATGGGCCTCTCCAGCCGGCTCAGGGGGTTCTTCGACACTCCGGTAGAGCTGCTGCGGCCGATCCCGCCGCTTGCGTTGCTGCCGCTGTTCATCCTCTGGTTCGGCATCGGCGAGCGCAGCGCGGTCAACCTGCTGATCTTCGCCTCGATCTGGATCATGATCATCGCAGCCCGCGCCGGGGTACGCACGGTGAACCTGTCCAAGGTGAGGGCGGCCTACTCGCTGGGTGCATCGAAGAGCCAGATCTTGTGGCGAGTGATCCTGCCGAATGCGCTTCCGGAGATCTTCACCGGTATCCGCGTTGCGCTCGGGGTCAGCTGGGGAACGCTCGTCGCCGCGGAGCTGGTGGGCACCTCTACCGGCCTCGGTGCGATGATCTTCGTCGCCCGCAACTTCTTCCGCATCGACGTGATCATCGCCGGCGTCATCATCATCGCCGTGCTCGGCGTGGCCATGGACCTGCTCATGCGGGTCCTGGAGGCGCGACTGATCCCGTGGCGGGGTCGCGGCTGAGCAGGTCATCCCACCGGGGGCAACCCGTCCCCGGGCGCGATTCGGATCCCCCCTGGAGAGAGGGGATCCGAACCCGGCCATGGAGCCGTCCGTGGCGCCGATTCCGAAATGCCGTGCGTACGGAAGCGGCTGCCACGTGCAGACAACATGCCACGGGTGGCTTCGCCCTCGGTTTGCTGCCGGTTTGCCCGGCTCGCCAGGGCGGTCGATCCGGGATAACCCGCGCCGACAGGTAGCGTGGCGGTGGTCAGAGGTGGTGAGAGATGGCCAGAGTGATCGTGATCATGTTGCTGCTGCTGGTGGTCGCCTGCGGTGGGGGATCGGAGGAGTCCGCCGATGGGGTGGCGAGCCTCGGCGCGACGACCACTGCACCCGATGGCGAGGCGCCGGGCCAGCCGGATGCGGAGGAAGCGCTCCTGGAGTTCAGTCAGTGCCTGCGGGAGCAGGGATTCGAAGTCGGCGACCCCGTCGTCGACGCCGACGGGAACGTGGGCCTGGCCCCCGACTTCGACGGCACGACCGACTTCCAAGGTCTCGCCGAGGCCTCCAACGCGTGCGCGTTCCATCTCGAGGGAGTCACGCTGGGGTTCGAGCAACTCGACCTCGTCCAGCTCCAGGACGATCTCGTCCGGTTCGCGCAGTGCATGCGAGACAACGGATACGACATGGAGGATCCCGACCTGTCGGAGCTCATCGATCTCCGCCAAGATCCGGATGCCCAACCCGGAGAGCTGCCCTTCGGCATCGATCTCAACGATCCCGACTTCCAGTCGGCGCTCGAGGTATGCGAAGAGGTGTTGGCCGACTTCGGGATCGGAGCCCCATGAAACGCTGCGCCATGTTGCGACCGCGGCTACGGTCGGTGAGCAGCTACGCTTGGATGCGTAGCCGAGTCGACACGAGGTGACGCCATGAACCCGCATCTCCGACCAATCGAGCGCCGGGTGTTGGCCATGCAGGCCGAGGGGCTCGATGTAGCCGAGATCGGGCGACGGCTCAAGCGGAGCCCTGAGCATGTCGAGCGGATGATCGAGTGGTCCAAGATCCCCCGCTCGGGACCGCCCCAGCGCCGATTCCCGCGTGCCATCGAGCGCCGGGTGCTCGACTTGCGCGCCGCCGGCAACAGTCACGAAGAGATCGGGCGCCGGTTCAAGCGCAGCGCCGATCACATCCGGCGGGTCGAAGGGCTCGCCCACTATCAGATCGCCGTCGAGCTGTTGAGCTGACGCTCAGTCCCGCACCGGAGGCTCGGGGGCGCGGTATACCTCGACTTCT
>JBFGCM010000148.1:0-4894 GCA_041581135.1 Acidimicrobiia bacterium | reverse complement strand
GTTGGTGGAGGCGCTGACCGGCTACTACCACACGCGTATCGCCTACCCCGGGTTCCCGGGGTCGGATCGATGAGCGTCTTCTTCTCGAACGAACAGGACGTCCCCGTCGACCTCGATCCGCTGGTGATACTGGCGGAGCTGATCCTCACCGAGCAGAAGTTGCCGGAGGGAACCGAGGTGTCGCTGGTCCTCATCGACGCTGAGGCGATGGCCGAGTACAACCAGCGATTCATGCGGCGCGAGGGGGCGACGGACGTGCTTGCATTCCCGGTGGAGGACTTGGCGCCGGGAGAGGCGCCACTCCGCGTGCCCAACGGGCCGCCGCTCGTGCTGGGCGACGTCTTCATCTGTCCCGAAGTCGTCGCCGGTGCAGCGGAACGCGCCGGTGTACGCTTCCAGGACGAGATGGCGTTGATGGTTGTACACGGCATCCTCCACCTCCTCGGTTTCGACCATCAAGAGGACACTGAGGCCGAGCAGATGGAAGGTCGCGAGCGCGAGCTCTTGTCGTTGGTGGGGGTGGCCCGGCCTTGACCGCCCCTGTTCTCGCCCTGGCCGCAGCGGCGGTCTTGCTGCTGATAGCGGCCCTGCTGCGGGCGGGTGGAGCCTCGCTGGTGCGCACGCCGCGGGCAGATGCCCTGCACGACGCCGCCGAGGGCAATCGACGCGCCGAGATCGTGGCGCGATTGCTCGACGATCGGCCGCGACTCCAACCGTCCCTTGGCATCGTTCACTCCGGCCTGCTCGTGCTCTCGGCCGTGCCCGCCTCCTGGGCTGCGACCCGCCGCCTGTCCGGGTGGGATCTGGCGTTGACGCTGGTCGTGTTGGGCGCCGGCATCGTGTTGCTTGGTGATTTCGTTCCCCGGACACTGGGGAGGCGCCGCCCCCGGACGCTTGCCTACCGGTTCGCCCGGTTGTTGAGCCTTGCGGTGGCGCTCGGCGAGGCTGCCGCCGACCTCGTGACCGACGAGGAGGACGAGGACCCCCCCCACGCGGACGAAACTCACGAAGCCGAGGAGCTGGAGCTCATCTCTTCGGTGCTGGAGTTCACCGACACCATCGTCAGAGAGGTGATGGTGCCCCGGCCGGACATGGTGACGATCGGTGCCATCAAGTACACGGACGAGGCACTCGATCTGGTCATCGAGGCGGGCCGGAGTCGCATTCCGGTGACCGGCGACGGGATGGACGACATCGTCGGTGTGCTCTACGCCCGAGACCTTCTCAGGCTCCTCGATGAGGAAGCGGGGCCCAAGTCGTGTCGGCAGGTGATGCGCGGCGCCTACTTCATCCCCGAGACCAAGCGGGTCTCGGAGTTGCTCCGGGAGATGCAGGCCAACCAGGTGCACCTCGCCATCGTCGTCGACGAGTTCGGCGGCACCGCCGGGCTGGTGACCATCGAGGATCTGCTGGAGGAGATCGTCGGTGAGATCGCCGACGAATACGACGAGGAAGCACCGATGGTCACCGCCTTGGACGGCGGCGACTACCTCATCGATGCGCGGCTCGGCGTCGAAGAGCTCGGTCAGCTGCTCGGCGCCGAGCTCCCGGCACAGGAGTGGGACACCGTCGGTGGTCTCGTCTTGTCGCTGGCGGGCCGAGTGCCTCTCGAAGGCGAGTCCTTCGAGTACGAGTCCCATCGCATCACCGCGGAGAGGGTGCAGGGTCGGCGTGTGGCCCAGGTCAGGGTATCGGCGCGCTCGTGAGGTCTGGTTTCGTCGCCGTCGTGGGGCGGCCCAACGTCGGCAAGTCGACCCTGGTGAACGCGTTGGTGGGCTCGAAGGTGTCGATCACTTCGCAGCGGCCGCAGACCACCCGCAACGCCATTCGGGGCGTGGTGCATGGCGAGGGGTTCCAGATGGTGTTGGTGGACACCCCGGGGCTCCACAAGCCGAAAACGGCGCTGGGCGACCGCCTCAACCGGTTGGTCTACGGAACGCTCGCTGACGTTGACGGCACGGTGTTCGTCACCGATGCCACACAGAAGATCGGTCCCGGTGATCGCCTCATCGCGCAACGCCTCCTCGAATCCGGTACGAGCGTGGTGGTGGCTCCGAACAAGATCGATCGGGCATCTCCCGACCGCGTCGCCGAGCAGCTCGTAGAGGCAGCCGAGTGGGACTTCGCCGCCTATGTGCCGGTCTCGGCGCTGGAAGGCACGGGGCTCGAGGCGCTGCGCTCCGAGCTCGTGGCCAGGCTCCCCGAAGGACCCGAGTACTTCCCGGCCGACATGGTCACAGATCAGCCCGAGGAACTGCTGATCGCGGAGTTCGTCCGAGAGAAGTTCCTGGAGCGGCTTCGCGATGAGCTCCCGCACTCGCTCGCGGTGACCGTGGCCGACATCGAACACCGCGACAACGGCACCCTGTATGTCGACGTGCGGCTGCTCGTCGAGCGCTCATCCCAGAAAGGCATCGTGATCGGCAAAGGCGGGGCCTTGCTGCGCGACGCCGGGGCGGAGGCTCGTGTCGAGTTGGAGAAGCTGTTCGGGGTGCCCGTGTATCTGGATCTCCGAGTGAAGGTGGAGCCCGACTGGCAGCGCCGGGACCAGATGCTGGACCGGATGGGCTACTGATCCCCGAAAAAAGTGACGCGATTCGTGTAAGAAATCGCTCGCTCGATTGTCTCACCTATACCGGCCAGGCGGATGGACCACACGTCCGGGAGACGAGCCGCCGAGACGGGGGGATCGGTGTCCCGCTCCCGGGTGGGGGTCATCGGGGGGAACGCGTGCGAGGTGGAGGGTCGAGGACTCTCCACCTCCCATCCGCGTTGGTCCCCTACCGGGAGCCGTAGGGGCCTCGCGGCAGGTCTGAAGCGGTGGACTCTCCACGCGTCCGGTCTGGGATCGAGGATCTGGCCGGGCGACGCGAGCAAGCCGGTCCACGCCCACCCGCGGCCGGGGAGCGCGGGAGCATCGGGCTACCCTGCCCTCAGCGATCCAGGAACTCGTGGCACCTCCACTTCCCACTCAAGACGGTGATCTGGTCGTCCTCGCCCGGGAGGGCCGTCAGGACGCCTTTGCCGAGCTGTACAACCGGTACTTCTCTCGCGTGTACGACTTTCTGGTGCGGATGCTGCGCGATCGCCAGGAAGCCGCCGACGTGGCCCAGGACACGTTCGTGCGCGCCATGCAGCATCTCTCCGATCTCGAGAAGCCCGACCGTTTCAAGAGCTGGCTGTTCTCGATCGCCCATCGTCGGGGCCTCAACCTCATAGAGCGCTCGAGGCGCTCGGTGGCCACACCGCCGGTGGGCAGCGATGAGGAGCTGAACCCGCTGCTGTCGGCCGTCGATGCCGACCGGCTCGGCTCGCCGGAGGAGGTGGCCGAAGCCAGGGATCTCGCCGAAGTCGTGTGGGAGGCGGCTGCGGGCCTCGACCTGCGGACGTTCGAGGTCATGGATCTGCACGTGCGGCAAGGACTCGACAGCGCCGAGATCGCAGATGTGATGGGAGTCTCCAAGGGCAACGCCTACACCATGGTCAGCCGCATGAAGAGCGCGGTGCGGGAGTCGCTCGCCACGTACCTGCTGGCCCGAAAGGGTGCCAAAGACTGCGAGGACCTGGCTGTGCTGCTGCAGGACGCCCAGGTGCCGCCGGTCACTCCCGAGATTCGTCGCACTGTGGAACGGCACGCGAAGAGCTGTGACGTGTGTGAAGAGAACCGCAAGGCGTTCCTGTTGCCTCTGCACTTCGTGGCCGCTCTCGCCGCCGTCCCCCCGCCGGCCGGGCTCCAGGCGGCCATCTGGCAGGAGATCGATGCGGCCTACGCCTCCAGCGGCCCGCCCGGCGACGAAGGCCCGGGCGGGGCCGTCGCCACGGCAGCGAGTGCTCCCGGAGGCGGCGCCACGGTGTCCTCGGCTGCCACAGCCGCCGCCGGCGACGCCACCGGCGGTGGTATCGGATGGCTGGCCGTCGCCGCCGTCACCATCGCAGTGATCGGCATCGTCGGCGTCGTGGCCTTCCTGGCCACCCGGAGCGATCCGGAGGTGGAGGTGCTTTCAGGAGCCATCACCACCGACACTTCACAGGAGGCAACCGGCACCGGCGATGACAGGGCGACCGACACCACCGAGCCCGGAGACGACATCGCCCCCACCACCACGGCGCCGAGCCCGACGACGACCACGTCCGCCGCCACGACCACCACCACCGCCGCTGCCACCACGACCACCACGGTCGCAACCGGTGGCACCTCCGGAACGGGCGGTACCGGTACCGGAGGCACGAGCGCCGGCACGGGCGGCACGGGTACCGGCGGGACAGGAAGCGGCTCGGGCGGCGGCACCGGCTCCGGGGGGTCGAGCACGCCGGCACCATCGGCGGCGGCCGATGTCATCGCCATGGACGAAGACGGTTCCGTGGTCGTCGACGTCCTCGCCAACGACTCCGCCGGGCTCGATCCCGCCACGCTCGCGATCACGAGCGCACCCATCAACGGCACCGCAATCGTGACCGGTGGCTCCATCACGTACACCCCGCATGCAGACTTCGCCGGTGCCGACAGCTTCGGCTACCAGGCTGCCGACGCGTCCGGACGCACCGCCGGCGCCACCGTGTCGGTGACCATTGCGGCCGTCAACGATCCACCCGAGATTCCGGTCCCGGTGGCCGTGGCACTCAACGAGGACGAGAGCGCCAGCTTCGACCCGCTCGCCGTCGTGTTCGACGTCGACGGCGACCCACTGACGTTGGTCGCCTTCGACGCCACCACCTCGGCCGGGGGCTCGGTGACCCTCGGCAGCCTGGTGTACACGCCTCCGGCCGACTTCAACGGCACCGACACCTTCACCTTCACTGTGTCCGACGGCACCGCCGAGACCGTGGTGCCGGTGAGCATGGTCGTGCAGTCGATCAACGACCTGCCGGTGGGCGAGCCGGTGCCGGTGCAGAC
>JBFGCM010000147.1:0-4916 GCA_041581135.1 Acidimicrobiia bacterium | reverse complement strand
CCGGATCCACGCCCAGCTCGTAGGCGGCGTTCTGCACGAGGCGCTCGATGAGGTACGAAGCCTCGGTGACCCGGAACGAGCAGCGGTAGGCCACACCGCCCGGCGCCTTGTTGGTGTACACGCCCTTCGTCGCGACATGCGCCGCCGGGAAGTCATAGGAGCCCGTGACGATGTGGAACAGCCCGGCACGGAACTTGGTGGGTTGGGCATCGGCGTAGAACGCCCCCTGATCGGACAGCATGTCCACCCGCAGTCCGAGAATCTTCCCGTCGTTGGACAAGGCGAGCTCGCCGTGCATGTAGTAGTCCCGGGCGAATCCCGTCGAGATCAGGTTCTCAGTGCGGGTCTCTACCCACTTCACCGGCTTGCCGATCACGAGCGACGCTGCCGTCGCCACCACGTAGCCGGGATACACCGGCACCTTGTTGCCGAAGCCTCCGCCGACGTCCGGCGAGATGATGCGGATGTTCTGCTCTGGCAGGCCGGCGACGAGGGCGAACACCGTGCGATGGGCATGGGGCGCCTGCGACGTCATATAGATCGTCGCTTGACTCGTTGCCGGGTTGACGTCCGCCAACACGCCGCACGTCTCCAGTGGCGAGGGATGCGAGCGCGGGTAATGGGTGTCGAGGGTCACCACCCTGTCGGCGGAGGCGAACGCTGCGTCGGTGGCAGCGCGGTCACCGGCGTCCCATTCGTAGGCGACGTTGTCGTTCTTGCCATCGAGATCGGTGCGGATGATCGGGGCGTCGTCGGCCAGCCCCTGCTGGGGGTTGACGATGGCATCGAGCGGGTCGTAGTCCACCAGCACGAGGTCGGCTCCGTCGCGCGCCGTGTACGGGTCGGTGGCGATGACGGCCGCAACCTCCTGACCCTGGAAGCGCACCTTGTCGGTGGCGAGCACCGCCTGGGTGTCGCCCGACAGCGTGGGCATCCAGGCCAGGTTGTACTGAGCGAGAAGTTCCCCGGTGACGACGGCGACCACGCCATCGAGCGCTTCGGCGGCCGACGCGTCGATCGAGTTGATGGTGGCGTGCGCCAACGGGCTGCGCACCAGAGCCATGTGCAGCATGCCCGGCAGCACGACGTCGTCGAGATAGTTGCCGGCGCCCTGGATGAAGCGGTCGTCCTCGATGCGACGCACGCTGTGGCCGATGCCGCCGACCTCGGGTGAGGTGATGGGGTGGTGATGATCGGTGGTGGTCATGTCGCTCCTCAGGATGTGGCGGCGCCGGAGGACTCGCCGGCGAGCTGGATGGCCTTCACGATGTTCATGTAGCCCGTGCAGCGGCACAGATTGCCCGAGATGGCCCACCGCACGTCGTCGTCGCTCGGACTCGGGTTGGTCTCGAGGAGCGCCTTGCCGACCAGCATCATCCCCGGTGTGCAGAAGCCGCATTGCAGGCCGTGGGTTTCCTTGAAAGCGGCCTGGATCGGGTCGAGTTGTCCGTTGCTCTTGAGGCCTTCGACCGTGGTCACGCTGCGTCCATCGGCTTGCACGCCGAACATGGTGCACGACTTCATCGGGGTCCCGTCGACCAGCACGGTACAGGCGCCGCAACTCGTGGTATCACATCCGATATGGGTTCCGGTCAGACCCAGCTTGGTCCGAATCATGTCGACGAGGAGCACGCGCGGCTCGACGTCGACGGTATGGGCGGTTCCGTTGACCGTGACGTTGATCTCCATCTCCGACTCCTCTCTCACTCCGCCGTGGCGATGGCCAGGGACGCCGCCAGGCCTCGTTCGGTGAACACCCGCACCACATCTCGCTTGTATTCGGCCGACCCTCGAACATCGTCGGTGGGGTCGCAGGTGCGTTTGGCGATCTGGGCGGCTTCAGCGAAGAGCTCGGGGCTAGGCGTCTCGCCAACGAGCATCTCTTCCGCTTCGGTGACTTTGAGGTTGCGGTGCGCCACCGACGTGAGGGCCAGCCCGGCGTGGGCGATCTTGCCCGATTCGTCGAGCTCCAGGCTGGTGGCGACCCCTACCGTGGCGTAGTCACCGATCTTGCGCTCGAGCTTCTGATAGTTGCCCCCACCACGGCTGGTGTGTCTGGGCACTCTGATCTCGGTGATCATCTCCTCGGGCCGCAGCGATGTGGTGAACATGTCGACGAGGAACTCTTGGATCGGGATGACCCTCTCGCCGCTGGTCGCCTCGGCGTCTGCACCGGGGTGGAACTGGAGGGCTCCCGGTTTGGATGCGGCCACGACCTCGGCGTTGCACGCCAGCATCACCGAGGCCCAGTCGCCTTCCGGGTCGTGGTGGGCGATCGAGCCGCACACGGTGCCCAGGTTGCGCACGAGCGGGTCGGCGATCCACGGAGCAGCGCTCGCCATGGTGTGGTTGTGGGCGCTGACGACCTCCGAGCGCACCATGTCGGCGTGGCGTGCCAGGGCCCCTATCCGCAGCTGGCCGTTGGACTCCTCGACGAAGTCGAGCCCGGGGAGGCGGTTGATGTCGACCAGTGTGCCCGGGCTGGCGAAGCGCAGTTTCATCATCGGGATGAGGGACTGGCCGCCGGCGAGGATCTTCACGTCGCTGCCCCGTTCGGCGAGCAGCTCCAAGGTCTCTTGCCGGCTAGTGGGCGCCAGATAGTCGAACGCTCTCGGGTACATGCAACCTCCACGCAACGGGCCTGCCACCGAGCGTATCCAGATGAATGCCGGTCATGCCACTGAAACCGGGATCTCTTGTCGGCGCAGGTCAGCCCGGCGTCGCCGTCAGCTGCCCTGGTCCGGCTCGAGAGCGGCTCCTCGCCCCGCCGAGGTGCGGTAGCGACCCATAGCGAAGTCCAGGTCCTCATTGGTGACGGCGATCGCTGTTGAGTCGCGACGCAGCGCCTGCAGCGCCGCCTCGCGCAGCAATCCGGACAGGTCGGCGAATGACAGGCCTTCGCTCGCGGCGATGATCCGCTCCAGATCGACATCCTCGGCGAAGGGCACGTCGGAGATGGCGAAGAAGGCACGGCGGGACTCGGCTTCGGGCAGACCGAGGTACAGGTGGGTTTCCAGCCTTCCGGGGCGGAGCAATGCCGAATCGACCAGGTCGCGCCGGTTGGTGGCACCGATGGTGAACACGTCGCCCCTCTCCGAGACGCCATCCATCTCGGTGAGCAGGGCGGCCACCACGCTGTCGGTGACGGAATTCATGGAGTTGCCCCGCACCGGGGCCAGGGCGTCGATCTCGTCGAAGAACAACAGCGCCGGAGCTACGGCCCGAGCTCGGGCGAACACCTCGCGCACGGCACGCTCCGACTCGCCGACATACTTGTCGAGCAGCTCGGCGCCCTTCACGGTGAAGAACGCCGCACCAGACTCGTGGGCGAGGGCGCGGATGACGAACGTCTTGCCGGTTCCGGGGGGTCCGTACAGGAGCAGGCCGCGTGGCGGCTCGATCCCGAGGCGAGTGAACCGCTCAGGCTCTCGCATCTGCCAGATCACCGACTCGGTGAGACGCTGCTTGACCTCTTCGAGGTTGGCCACACGTTCGAACCCGTACGACGGCATCTCGCCCATGCCCGTCGTGCCGAGCGAGGGAGTGGTGTCGTCGGTGGCTGCAGTGAGGAGCTCTTGCGTCAGGGTGGAGCCCTTGGGGGCGATCAACGCCGAGGCGTGGACCACTGCGGCGAGGATGTCGGCGCCGGAGAAGCCTGCGGTGCGGGCGGCCAGCTGGTCGAAGTCGATGTCCTCCGCAGGGACACGGGCGATGGCCGACTCGAAGAGCAGGGCGCGTCGCTCGGCATCCGGGGGCGGAATCGTCAGGGTTCGCGGCAGCAGCGGCGTGTCCGTCACCGAGCGAGGGAGTTTGCTCACCGACGACGCGGCGAGGACACAGGCAATGCGAGGTCGGTCCGCCACCGCATCGAGGAACCAGCGCATGATGGCGGCGACTTGGGTGCGGAACATGCCGTCCTCTCCGGCGACGGCGTCGAGCCTGTCTACGAAGATCACCGTCGGCGGGGAGGCCGTCTTCACCGCTTGCTCCAGACGCTCCAGCAACTTGTCGGGCTTGAACACGAGCTCCAGCGAGACCTCGTGCACCCGTGCCCCGGCGGCGGCCGCCGCAGCTGCGACGAGCTCCGACTTGCCACATCCGGCCGGACCTTCCAGCAAGACGCCGGCCACCTTGGGCAGCCCCCACGCTTCCGGGAGATCCTGCGCCGACGTGAGGAGCGACAGCCAGCCCGTCATGACGTCGAGCTCGGTGTCCAGCCCGGCCAGGAGCGCCTGGGCTGTCGTCGGTGCATCACCGGCCACGCGACCTGCAGGGTGCTCCGTGACGGCCGGCGGCGACTCGCCCTCCTCGGAGACGATCGTGGCGCTACCGACGAGGGCGGCAGGACCCGGCTCCACGCTCGTCACCGTCAGTTCGACGTCGGTGGGCTGTTCCCCCTCTGCGCCGTAGGCGGCATGAGCCACGACGAGGTCGCCTTCGGTGACGGCGATGCCTTGCAGCGACCTGGAGAGGTGCCTGGTGTTGAGGGGGGCATCGGCGCCGGCGACGGTGACCCGGTGTGCCTCGGGGAGTGGGGCGCGCACCACGTCGACGCTGTCGCCCGCCTTGACGCCGGCATTGCGCATCGTGCGAGCTCCCAGCAAGAGGGCGGTCGGCGAGGGCACCTCTCCGGGGGTCACGGTGCAATGGGTGGTGCCGATGCGGACGACACCGCCCCCGGGCAATCCCATGGCCCGCAGCAGCGCCGAATCGGCGCGAGCGGCAGGGTCGGAGCCGGGGCGAACGATGAAGCGCATGGCGCGCCAGGCTAATGCGGCCGGGAGCGGCGATAGCGGTCTCGGTTGAGCCGGTCAGGGTGGGACGTCGGTCGTGGTGCAGCAACCCGAGAGTTCGAGATTCGGCGAGTGGTGTCGGGACGTGCGTGGTGTCGGGGGGGTTGGGTCAGGTGGGTTGTG
>JBFGCM010000146.1:0-5049 GCA_041581135.1 Acidimicrobiia bacterium | reverse complement strand
TCAATCCCTGCACGAGGGCGAAGGCCACGTACCCCATCTGCCAGCCGGAACCGCGACTCACCGCCGTCGCCATCGCAAGGGGTCCGAGGGTGGCGCCCACGCCAAACCCGGCATGGAGGAGGTTCATGGCTCCCGCCGAGTAGTGATGGGCGGCGTGGGCGTTGAGCGTGCTGTCCAGCGTGCCGCTCCCGGTTCCGAGCAGCAGCGCGGCCGCAACGACGCCCGGCCAGGTGTCGGTTGCGGCGTACGTCGTCAAGCCAGCCAGCGAGAGAACGCCTGCCACCAGGACGCTGCGGCCGGTTCCCAGCCGGCGCACCACGGCTCCCGACACAGCGCTCGAGACAGCGTATGCGGAGAGACCGACGGCCAGCAACGTGCCGAGATCCTCGACCGGCCGGCCCACGGTGCGCCGCATCGCCGGCCATGCCGTGCCCAGTCCACTTTCGGTGAGCCCGAGCACGACAAAAGCCACCACGGCGATGGGCACCATCCCCGTGCGTACCCGCGTGGCCGAGCGCTGTTGCATCGCCGCAGATTATCGGCGCAGGCCATCGCTGCGGACCTCAATCGAACATGCGTATCTGGGGGCGAGATGGTGCCGTGGTGTACGCAAGTTCGGGTTGGTGCTGCGGGTGGGCTGAACATGCGTATCTGGGGGCGGCATGGTGCCGGGGTGTACGCAAGTTCGGGGTGGTGCTGCTCGTTCTCGATGCAGCCGGTAGGGTCCGCGCATGGATCAGCCGGACTTCACGCTGGAAGGGCAGGTGGCCGTGGTCACGGGGGCGTCCCGTGGTATCGGGCGCGGTGTGGCGTTGGCGCTAGCGGGGGCCGGTGCCACCGTGGCGGCCACGGGTCGAGATCGGGCTGCGCTCGACGCAGTCGTCGCCGAGATCGAATCGTCCGGGGGACGTGCCGCCGCCTTCGAGCTCGACGTACGCGACGTTGCCACCATCCATGTGACCTTCAGCGCCATCGGGGACCGTCTCGGTTCAGTCGACGTCCTCGTGAACAACGCCGGGCTCGGCGCCAATCACCCGGCCGAAGACGTCACCGAGACCGACTGGGACGAGATGATGGCCGTCAACCTGCGCGGCGTGTTCTTCTGCTGCCAGGCCGCAGGCCGCCTGATGCTGGCGCGCGGTCGCGGCCGCATCATCAACATGAGCTCGCAAGCCGGCATCGTCGGTATCCGTGATCATGTCGTGTACTCCGCAAGCAAGGGCGGGGTCAATCTCCTCACGAAAGTGCTGGCGCTCGAGTGGTCGGCACGGGGAGTCACCGTGAACGCAGTGGCGCCGACCTTCGTCTACACGCCGGGAACCGCGGAGCGTCTCGATGAGCCCGAGTACCGGTCTGCCGTCTTGGAGCGGATTCCCATCGGGCGGGTGGGGACGATGACCGACGTCGCCGCCGCCGTGATCTACCTCGCCTCACCCGCCGGTGGCATGGTCACCGGCCACGTGCTCGTCGTCGACGGCGGCTGGACGGCGCAGTGAAATCGTGACGGGCCGGTGGTTCAGTCCTCGGCCTGCGGGGGTTTGATCACGAGCACATCGCACGGGGAGAGATGGATGGCGCGGTGGCTCGTCGAGCCGAGGATCATCGACGCCAGCTCCCCCCGGCCCCGGGTGCCCACGACGAGAAGGCTCGCTCCGACGTTCTTCACGTAGGCCACGAGGGCGTCGGGCGGGTAGCCCTCGAGGTCGATGCGGCGCACGTCGATGTCGGTGCGGTCCATGTGACCTCGCAACAGGTCCCACACTCGCTGCCGCTCCGCATCGGCGAGACGCTCGACGTCGACGGGAAAGATGCCGTAGCCAGAGGTGACGGTCGCCGGCAGATGGAAGACGTGCACGACGTGCAACTCGGCGTTGCGGAACCGCGCTACTTCCAAGGCGTGTTCCAGAACCACCGTCGACAGGCCTGTGTCGTCGATTCCGGCAACGATGATCATGACGCCACCTCCTGACACGATGATGCTCGCTGCTCACGCCGGAGGGTAGGGCCGTTCGATGGATCCGCAGCGGCTGAAGCCCCCGAGGTCGCCGCGGCCTCCACCGGTATCATCCCGGGATGCGCCCCATCATCGGCATCACCACGCGCCCGCGGGTCATCGCTTCGTCGGGCGGCGAGTTGGAGGCACACACCCTGCAGCGCACCTACACCGACTCCGTGTTGCGGGCGGGTGGTACTCCGATCTTGCTTTCCCCGGTCCCCGTTGCCGACATCGCAGGCGTGCTCGACCGTATCGATGGGGTCGTGCTGTCAGGCGGTGGGGACATCGAACCTGGTCGCTACGGGGCTGAGGTGCGTGACTCGATGTACGGGATGGACTTCGACCGCGACGAGTTCGAGCTGGAGCTGGTCAGATTGGCAGCCGAGCGCCGCACCCCCATGTTGGCGATCTGCCGCGGGCTGCAGGTGGTCAACGTGGCACTCGGCGGCACGCTCATCGAGGACATCCCCATGGAGATCGGATCGATGGACCACTCCGTCATCGGCCACCACGTTTTCAACGGCCATCAGCACGTGCGGCTCGAGGCCCGGTGCAAGGTGGCGGCGGTGGTGGGTTCCACCGATCTCGAAGTCAACTCCATCCACCATCAGGCGGTGCGCGACCTCGCTCCGGGTTTCACCGCAGTGGGTTGGGCGGACGACGGCGTGGTCGAGGCGATTCAGCACGAAGACGATGATTGGCCTCTGCTCGCCGTGCAATGGCATCCTGAGTATCTGGGTGAAGCCGACGACCGGGCCTCGCTCGCCCTGTTTCAGGCTCTCGTCGAGGCGGCGGCCGTTCGATCGGCCTGACGGCCGTCAAGGGACGAGGAGCACTTTGCCGGTCGTCGCCCGTGATTCGAGGGCACGGTGGGCTGCAGCAGCCTCGGCGAGCCCCCAACGGTGGCCGATGCGAATCGAGAGGTCCCCGGCGGCGATGGCCTCGAGCACGGCCCCAGCCCGTCGCTCCAGATCGTCACGGGTGGCGATGTAGTGGAAGAGCGTCGGGCGGGTCAGATACAACGATCCGTTGCGCGCCAGTCGCCCCACGTCGAACGGCGGCACGACGCCGCTCGATTGGCCGAACAGCACCAGCGTGCCGCGAGAGCGGAGCAACTCGAGATCACGATCGAACGTCGCGCGGCCCACCCCGTCGTAGATCACGTCGAGCGGGCGTTCGCCGGCGAGACGCTCGACGGCGTCGCCGAAGTCCTCTTGGTCGTAGCGGATGACGTGATCGGCCCCCGCCCCTGCCGCCAGCTCTGCTTTGGCGGAGGTGGACACGGTGGTGAAGACCTCAGCACCGGCCTGCTTGGCCATCTGGATGAGCAGCAGACCCACCCCTCCTGCGCCGGCGTGCACCAGGCAGCGTTGCCCCGGCCCGAGGGGATAGGTGTCATGTGCCAGATAGTGCGCCGTCATCCCCTGCAGCATGGCCGCGGCAGCGACGTCCAGACCGACCCCGTCCGGCACGCGTACGGCCTGGTCCGAGGGCACGATCACCGCCTCGGCGTAGGAGCCGAGAGCGTTGCTCCACGCCACCCGGTCGCCGGGACCGAAGCCTGCGTCCTTTGCGGCGGCGATGACCTCGCCGGCGCCTTCTAGTCCGGGAGTGAACGGCAACTCCAGCGGGTAGAGCCCGGTGCGGTGGTAGGTGTCGATGAAGTTCACCCCGGCGGCCGCCACCCTCACGAGCAACTCGCCGGCTTCCGGTACCGGTTGGTCGGTCTCGATCCAGCGCATGACGCTCGGCTCGCCCGTTTCGGTGATGCGGATGGCGTGCACGGTGGCTCTCCTCGGCTCGGGGTCCGCCAGTATGCCCGACCTCCTATGCGGGTACCCACCGCCGAAGATGTGGCAACTCGCGAAATCTGCGCTACGGTATGCACCGCGGAGTTCGGATGTGAGGGGCCGGGGAGACCTATGTCCGTACTTGCGTTTGTTCTTTCAGCGACTTTGCTGTTCTCACCCCTCGCCGACGACGACGAACACATCGTCGTGCCTGGCGACACACTGTCGGCGATCGCCAAGGATTACAACACCACGTTGCTCGAACTGATCGAGGCCAACGAACTCGACAATCCCGACCTGATCGTGATCGGCGAGGTGCTCCGCATTCCCGGCCGGGACGTCATCCACATCGTGGAGCCCGGCGACACACTGTCAAAGATCGCGGCGAAATACGGCACGACGGTGGAAGCGCTGGCAGCTGCCAACGGCATCGTCGACGTCAATCGCATCTTCGCCGGCAGCGAGCTCACCGTCTCCGGCCGCTCGGGCACCAGCCCATCGCCGGCGCCGCCCACGACGGTTGGGACCGGACCGGGCACGTACGTGGTCGTCGCCGGCGACACCCTGGGTGCCATCGCCGCCCGCCATGACACGACGGTCCGGCGCCTGATCGAGCTCAACGATCTCACCAATCCCAACCTGATCACGAGCGGGCAGCGTCTGCTCGTGCCGGGAGACGGTTTCGTCTGCCCGCTGCAGGGTGCGGTGTACATCAACGACTGGCACTTCCCCCGGCCGGGGGGTCGCATCCACCTCGGCACGGATCTGTTCGCCCCGCAGGGCACACCTGTGGTGGCGCCGGTGTCGGGGAAGGTGGAGCAGATCGACGGCACGCTCGGTGGTTTGCAGTTCTGGCTGAGGGGAGACGACGGCAATCTCTACATCGGCAGCCACATGTCGGCGTTCGGGCTCGACGGCCGCCTGGAGGCCGGCGATCTCGTCGGCTATGTCGGAACGACGGGCAACGCCAAGTCGACGCCGCCGCACCTCCACTTCGAGATCATCGTCGACGACACCGAGATCAACCCCTACCCGACGCTACGCGCCAACGGCTGCTGAACAGCGGTCTCCGTACCGGCGGCGACCGGGATGGCCGTCGGCGGTGCCTTCGCGGGCTCCGGGGCCAACGAAGCCGGCTCGACGGTGATGACTCGCACCTGGTTGCCTATATCCATGACTCCTCCAGTTGGTTTGTCAGGTACTCGATCAGTTCGGGGAACGGCGAGTCGCCGCTCCACGGCTCGCACCATGCCGACGGGATGC
>JBFGCM010000145.1:0-5085 GCA_041581135.1 Acidimicrobiia bacterium | reverse complement strand
GCCACTACCAATCCGGTCGAAGTCACCGGGGATGGTCTAGGCATGGCCATTCGGGCCGGAGCGCGAATCGCCGATCCAGAGTTCGTGCAGTTCCACCCGACGGCGCTGCGGTCGAGCCTGGACCCGATGCCGCTGCTCACAGAGGCGCTGCGCGGCGCAGGGGCCCAGCTCGTCGATGACACCGGCTATCGGTTCATGCTCGACGAGCATCCGGACGCTGAGCTGGCACCACGTGACGTGGTGGCCCGCGCCAATTGGCGGCGTCTGCAAGAGGGACAGGACGTCTATCTGGACGCCACCCATCTCGGCGACGACTTCCCCAACCGTTTTCCCACCGTGTTCGCCAGCGCCATCGACGCCGGGATCGACCCGCGATGGGAATGGCTGCCGGTGTCGCCGGCGGCGCACTACCACATGGGTGGAATCGACGTCGACGACGCAGGCCGAGCCTCGCTGCCTGGGCTCTATGCCTGCGGCGAGGCCGCCGTCACCGGCCTGCACGGCGCCAATCGCCTCGCCAGCAACTCCCTGTTGGAGGGTCTCGTCTTCGGCGCTCGTGCGGCTGCGGCCATCAGCACCGATGATCGCCGGCTCGACCAGAGCCCGTTGATGGTTCCGGTTTCGGCGGCGCGGCTGGGCATCGATGGCGACAAGGCTGCCATCGCCGAGCTGAGGCGCCTCATGTGGGATGAGGTTGGCGTGATGCGATCCGGCCCGGGACTGGAGGATGCTCTCGTTCGCTTGGCTGCGCTGGCACCGCGAGTGAGCAACTCGGTGGCAGGCCGCAACATGGCGGACGTAGCCGAGGTGGTCACGACGGCCGCCCTCGCCCGCCGCGAGAGCCGAGGCGGCCACTTTCGTCTGGACTTCCCTCGGACTGACGAGTCGGCTGCGGTACACACCCGCCTCACGCCGGCACCGGAGCGCACCGTCGCATTGCCCGCGGCGGTGCGGGGAGCGGCGTGACGTCTGATCTTGTCCCGCCACCCCGGCACCTCGTCGAGGCGCTGGTTGCCGCGGCGCTGGCCGAGGATCTCGGGAGGGCCGGCGACGTGACGAGCAGCGCGACGATTCCTCTCGGTCATCACAGCTCGGGCACCATCGCGGTGCGGGCGGACGGTCGAGTGGCGGGGCTGGAGCAAGCGACCTGCGCCTTCTCCCTGCTCGACCCCGACACCGTGATCGAGCTGCTGGTCGCCGATGGCAGCGACGTCGCTGCCGGCACTGCGCTGGCCACCGTCTCGGGCAACACCCGTTCGCTGCTCGGCGCTGAGCGCACATGTCTCAACCTCCTCGGCCACCTGAGCGGAGTCGCCACGGCGACCGCAGCCATGGTGGAGCGCATCGCCGATACGCCCGCTCGAATCGTCGACACCCGCAAGACGCTGCCGAGCCTGCGAGCGCTGCAGAAGTACGCCGTGCGGTGCGGGGGAGGGGTGAACCATCGCTTCGGTCTGGATGACGCCGTCCTCATCAAGGACAACCACATTGCCGCCGTGGGGTCGGTGTCGGCGGCCGTGAAGTCGGCGCGGGCGTCGATCGGTCACATGGTGAAGATCGAAGTCGAGGTCGATTCCCTCGAGCAGCTAGACGAAGCGCTGGCCGAAAGGGTCGACGCCGTGCTCTTGGACAACATGTCGCTCGAAGAGCTGGCGGAGGCGGTGCGTCGAGTGGGCCGGCGCTGCGTCATCGAAGCGTCGGGAGGCGTCACCCCGGAGACGGTGCGTGCCATCGCAGAGACCGGCGTCGATCTCATCTCCATGGGTTGGCTCACCCATTCCGCCGCCCAACTCGACATCGGCTTCGATCTGTAAGGCTGGGATAGGGGAGGCGTTGGAGTACGGCCCTCTACCCGTGCGGCGGCCGGCGGCACTTCCCTCCCGAAAGCGCAGGGGGACTACCCCGGGGCGAAGCTTCCTGCCTGAGGGTGCATTGCGGTGGGCGTCAGATGGCCCGCCGGTCGTGATGGCGCTTTGATAGCTTTGGGTGGACGACACTGCCGCCGGGCGTTGGGGGTAGGGACCGGACCGAGGAACGACGGATAGCTTCGTGTCTCTACCTGAAGGGAGCAGAGTTGTGCGCAAGATCTTGATTGTTGTGGCGGTGGCGGTTGTGGCGAGCCTGGCGTTGGTGCCAATCGCGGTGGCCGACCACGGTGAGGAGCTGCCCAAGACAGCCAAGGAGCTCGGGCCGCAGCCGGGAGAGGTGCTCGTAGCGAAGCGGGCGAAGAACACCGGAAAGGGCATGCCGTCGGTTCTTGGACCGTTTCCCGTCACGGTCGGTCTCGACTTCCTCGGTCAGGTGACCAACGCCGAGTTGGGCGCCACCCGGCTGATCTTCACTGGAGCCAGCTTCCTGTCCGATATCTGGGGATGGACGTCCTCGAACACCGGCGACGAATACGCCATCGTCGGCACGTCGTCCGGAGTGGCCTTCGTGCGAATCACCGATCCCACCGACCCCGAGTACCTCGGCATCGTGCCGACAACGAACCCGGACACCCTCCTCAACTTCTGGTGGGACATCAAGACCTACAACGACCACGCCTACTGGACCACCGAGGTGCGGGACGCCGGAGTCGCCATATTCGACCTCACCCGTCTGGACGCCTTGGCGGAAGTGCCGGCCGGTACGGCTCTGGTCGAGGACGCCCGCTACAGCGCGGGCGGCTACCGCGCCGCCCACAACATCTCGATCAACGAAGCGACGGGGCGCGCCTACCTGACGGGCGTCACCAAGAACCTGGCCGTCGATCCTGGATTCACGCAGGAAGGAATGGTCATTCTCGACCTCACCGCCGATCCCCTGGCACCAATCGAGGTTGGCCAGGTTCTCGGCATCGACTCCCACGACGCCCAAGTCGTCACGTACGAGGGTTCGGATAGCGTCTACTCGGGCCATGAGATCGCATTCGTCTTCAACGGCGGCGACCGTGAGCTCGGTATCTACGACGTCACCAACCCGGCGAGCGTCGTCGAGCTGTCGACGACCACTTATCCAGGTGCCTCGTTCACCCACCAGGGTTGGGCGACCGAAGACCACGACTACCTGTTGTTGGGCGACGAGGGCGACGAACTGGACGGTCTCTCGGACCCGCAGAATCCCGATCTGCCCGACACGGCGCGGACGTACATCTTCGACATCCGGGACTTGGACGCCCCGTCGTTGATCGGCACGTTCGATTCACCGGCGGCCTCGATCGACCACAACCTGTTCATCAAGGGCGACAAGGTCTATCAGGCCCACTACACGGCCGGCGTGCGAGTGCTCGATGCGAGCGACGTGGCGAGCGGCGTGCTGACCGAGGTGGCCCATATGGACACCGAGCCCCGCATCCCCAACAATCACATGAATCACAACATCAACATCTATGTGGGGCCGTGGGGCGTGTTCCCGTACTTCGACAGCGGCAGCATCATCGCCAGCGATGGACTGAACGGGTTGATCATCATGCGGCTATCGACGTAGCCTCGTTCTCTGGCCTGAGGTGCCCCCGCCCTAACCGGGCGGGGGCATCCGCTCAAACGGTGTCGGGCGGTTCGGTCTCCCAGCCGGCCAGCTCCGGACATCCCCGCTGGCGTGGCGGCGGCTCGGCGGTGTTCATGATCACCGCGTTCTCGTGTACGTCCTTACGCATCCCCCAGACCCGCCCGGCGATCCACTCCAAGATCACGTAGACGACCAGCGCATCCAGCACGAACACCGTGGGCACGAAGATGAACCACAAGCCGGCGCCGGCAACCATGCCGAGCCCGAGGCGGGGGAAGAAGACGCTCGCGGCGGCGGCGATGATCACGAGGTCGAACCACCACGTCTGACCGAAGAACAAGAACGACCATGGCTCCCATTCGCCCAACTCGGCGAAGCGGCTCTGCCAGAAGGTCGCAGACGCCAGCAGCACGATGACTCCCCAGACGATCACTCGCAGCCGCTCTAGACCCTTGGCGTCGACCATCGTGGCCAGGCTCACGGCTGCCCACATGAACCACCGTCGGATCAGCGGCACCTTGAGCTCGCCGAGGGCGTCACGGAAGGCGGCATCGGCGGCTCTGCGATCGCCGCGCACCAGCTGGTCATGCACCAAGGCCGCCAAGGTGTGGGCCCCGTAGCGGGGGACCAGCCATAGCAGGAAGCCTGGGACGGAGGTGAGATCGGTCGTGTCATCGCGCCGCTCGGGAACCTGTATCCAGGGATCAGCGTCTCTGCGCCGGTACTTGAAGGGCACGCAGATCTGAAAGCTCTTCTTGTCCACCTGCGCCAGCACCGGAACGGGGAAGTCGGTCTCGTCGACCGTGGTGAAGGGCATGCCGCCTCCTTTCGTCTCCCTTCAACGTACCCCGTGTATCGCCGGCCGTTCGGGTCCTCGAGGCAATACTCACATCCATGTAGTTCGGGAGGCGGCACGCGGGTAAGATCGGCCCTCCATGCCGGAATCCCAGCTGCTCCAAGACCTCAACCCTGCCCAGCGGGAGGCGGTGGCCGCCACCGAGGGGCCCGTTCTCGTCGTGGCCGGCGCCGGGTCAGGCAAGACGCGCGTGTTGACCCGACGCATCGCCCACCTCATCCGCGATCTCGACGTCCCGCCCCACGCCATCTTGGCCATCACGTTCACCAACAAGGCCGCCGCCGAGATGAAGGAGCGAGTGGAGCGACTCATCGGGCCCGTCGCCCGCAGCATGTGGGTGTCGACGTTTCACTCGGCATGCAGCCGCATCCTGCGTCGGGAGGCCCACCGACTGGGTTATCGCTCGGCGTTCTCCATCTACGACGCCGCCGACTCGTTGCGGCTCATCACGCTGTGTGTCAAAGACCTCGACCTCGACCCAAAACGCTTCTCGCCGCGCAACATCCGCGCCGCCATCTCCAACGCCAAGAACGAGCTCATCGATTACGAGACCTTCGCCGCCACCGATGCCGGCTACTACCACGAGAAGGTCGCCGACGTGTACCGGCTCTACCAGCAGCGCCTGCTGGAGGCGTCGGCCATGGACTTCGACGACCTGCTCATGGTGACCGTCGAGCTGTTCGCGGCGTTCCCCGAGGCCCTGGAGGAGTACCAGGACCGCTTCCGGTACATCCTCGTCG
>JBFGCM010000144.1:0-5099 GCA_041581135.1 Acidimicrobiia bacterium | reverse complement strand
TGATGCCGTAACTCTCCAGAGCTTCCTTGAGCTCGGCGCCCACGAATGGCTCCTCCCGGGGGAGGAGACGCGGAGCCATCTCCACGATCGTGACCTCCTCGCTGCCGAGATCGTTCCACGCTTGTGCCATTTCGACACCGATGACGCCGCCGCCGAGCACAAGCAGGCGCCGGGGCACTTCCTTGGCCTCGGTGATATCGCGATTGTCCCAGGTGCGAGTTTCCCGCAAGCCTTCGATGGGAGGGATGAGAGCGCCGGTTCCGACGGCTACGACGACAGCCTTGGCGGCTGCGAACCGGGTGACGGTGCCATCATCGGTAGTGACCTCCACGGTGCGTTCGCCGGCAAGTCGACCGTGACCGCGGATGAGATCGACGTTGGCGCTGTCGAGCCAGTTCACCTGTCCTGAGTCGTCCCAGTTGGCAGCGAGTGAGTTGCGGCGCTTCAGGGCCTTCTCGACGTCGAGGTCACCCGTGAGGGCGGCTCGTGCACCGGGAACTCGCTTCATCATGCGCATCGCCTCGCCGGGCCGGAGCAGGGCTTTGGAAGGCATGCATCCCCAGTACGAGCATTCTCCGCCAACAAGCTGACGTTCCACAATGGCCACCTTGAGGCCTCCCTGGGTGGCGACATCGGCGACGTTTTCGCCGGCAGGTCCGGCGCCGATGACGAGCACGTCATAGTCGGTGTTGGTGGTCATGGTTCCTCCGCAATTTGTCGGGTGGGCGTCTATGTGGTTCCAACGCGCCGACGGCTGCGCCTGTTCCAATTGTCGGCCAATGCGACAATTGTCGCGCCGAGGTCACCGGTGGCGGGAGCGAAGCTCGTCAACCACCGTGCCGGCGGGTATTCCCCGCTCTGCCAGCAACACCAGCAGGTGGTACAGGACATCTGCGGCTTCGGAGGTCACCGCGGCTGCCGTATCGGCACCGGGCGTCACGGAGTGGTCTTTGGCTGCGAATGCCACCTCACCTGCCTCTTCGAGGAGTTTCCGTGCCGGGCCTTCCACACCTTGGGAGGCCAGCTCTGCCGTGTAGCTGGCGGGCTCTGCATCCGTGATCCGAGCGACGATGACCGACTCGAGCTGGTCGAGCCAAGCGAAACCGGGGATGGCTGCGTCGCCGAAACAGCTTTGTGAACCGGTGTGGCAGGTCGGCCCGGCGGCCTCGACCTTGATGAGCAGCGTATCGCCGTCACAGTCGGCAGCGATGTCGACCACGCGGAGCGTGTTCCCGCTCGTTGCCCCTTTTCTCCACATGGTTTGGCGGCTGCGGCTCCAGAAATGGACGTCGCCGGTGCGGGTGGTGAGGTCGAGCGCTTCGGCGGTCATCCATCCGACCATCCGCACCTGGGCGGTAGCGGCGTCCTGGGCCACGACGGTGATCAGGCCATCGCGGTCGAACTCGAGATTGGTGGGAATCATGCCGTTGCCCGGGTCGGATAGCCGGCTGCGGAGATTGCTCGCTGGACTTCGCGGATAGAGATCTCGGAGCGGTGGAAGATGCTGGCGGCCAACACGGCCTCGGCATCTCCTGACGCGATGGCCGCAACGCAATGACCGACTGTTCCTGCTCCACCGGAGGCAATGACCGGCACGGGCACTGCGCTGCTGATGGTCCGGGTGAGCTCGATGTCGTACCCGTCCTTGGTGCCGTCGCGGTCGATCGAAGTGAGCAGTATCTCGCCGGCACCAAGCTCTGTGGCCTCACGGGCCCACTCCACGGCATCGCGGCCGGTGGGCATTCGTCCGCCGTTCGTCACGACTTCCCACCACCCACGCCGGCGAGCGGCGTCGATGGATACGACCACACACTGCGAGCCGAAGGCAGAGGCACACTCGGCCACCAACTCGGGACGCTCCACTGCGGCCGTGTTTATGCCGACCTTGTCGGCGCCCGCCCGCAGGACAGCTCGCATGTCGTCCACCGAGCGGACGCCGCCTGCGACGCTGAGCGGTATGAAGACTCCGGCGGCGGTTCTCCGGACGAGGTCAAGCAGGATTGCCCGGCCGTGCGGGGAGGCAGATATGTCGAGGTAAACGATCTCGTCGGCCCCTTCGGCGGCGTAGCGGCGAGCCAGCTCGACGGGGTCTCCTTCGTCGGAGAGGTTTTGGAAGTTGACTCCTTTCACGACCCTGCCGTCGGCAACGTCGAGGCAGGGAATCACTCGTTTACGCAGCACGCTGCACCTCTTTGGTGAAATTGGCGAGCAGACGCAGCCCCGCCGGCCCCGATCGCTCCGGGTGGAACTGCGCTCCCCATACGTTCCGTTGCCGGACTGCAGCCACCAACGGGGTTCCATGGGAGGCTGTGGCTACGACCACAGAAGGGTCGAGCGGAAGGGGGGCATAGCTGTGCACGAAGTAGAAGAGCGGTTGGTCGCCGAGGCCGGCAAGAAGCGGGTCGGGTCGAACGATGCGCAGCTCGTTCCATCCCATGTGGGGAAGGCGGGGAGCATCCCTCAGTCGTTCGACGGTCCCGGAGATTATGCCGAGGCATTCGGCTCCGTCCTCCGCCGATGTGTCGAACAGCACCTGCATGCCGACACAGACGCCGAGAAGTGGGCGGGTGAGGGCGCGCAGCGGTTCCACGAAGCCGGCAGCCGATAGTCGCTCCATGGTTGCCGCAGTGGCGCCGACGCCGGGGAGAACCACGCCGTCGGCGCGGCCGAAATCCGGCGTGGTGACCACTTCGACTTCCGCCCCGACCTCTTCGAGTCCCTGGCGAATCGAGACAAGGTTGCCGGCGCCGTGGTCAACCACCGCCAGCTTCACCATGGCCGGCTCCTCACGTGACCCGACCCTTGGTGGATGCGATTCCCAGGCGACGATCGTCGATTGTCACGGCCATTCGCACGGAGCGCGCCAGCGCCTTGAACGCCGCCTCGGCGATGTGATGGTCGTTGCTTCCCGACGCCTCGAGATGCACCGTGAACCCGGCCGTGCGGGCCAGCGCCTCGAGGGCATGGGCGAGGTTCTGGGTGGTGAGGTTCCCGATATAGGGAGTGCGGAGCGGCAGTTCGATCACCCCGAAGGGACGGCCCCCTACATCGACTGCGCATTGCGCGAGCGCTTCATCCATCGGGATCGTGGCTTGGCCGAATCGCATGATTCCTGAACGGTCCCCCAACGACTCACCGAGTGCCTGACCCAGGACCAGAGCGGTGTCCTCAACGGTGTGATGGTCGTCCACCTCGAGATCGCCGTCGACCTCGATGGTGAGGTCGATGAGCGAGTGGTGACCGAAGGAGGTGAGGACATGATCGAAGAAGCCGACACCGGTGCGGACCTTGCACGATCCCGTACCGTCGAGGTCGACGGTCACCGAGACGCTGGTCTCCAGGGTCTGCCGCGATATGGACGCCGCTCTGGTCACGATGTGGGCCTTTCCGTTTCGAATCTGATCGCCGCAGCCAACCCGTGAGCCGTGAGGCCCTCGGCTGCGGCAAGGGTCTCGATGGTCGGGCTCAGGCGGGCAAGACCACCCTTGCTGATGCGCTGCACCTGCCGCCACGACCCGAAGTCCTCCAGGGAGAGCGGGCCGTACGTAGCAGGCAGGCCTCCGGTCGGAAGCACGTGGTTGGCTCCGGTGGCATAGTCGCCGGCCGATTCGGCCGCATAGGCGCCGACATAGACCGAACCCGCCGCGACGACTTCCTTGCTGTCGCGTTCGGCATCTTCGGTGGCGAGCGAGACATGTTCGGGGGCGTACTCGTTGACGAACATCAATGCGTCGCGGCGATCGGAGGCAATCGCGATAAGGCCGTGGTTGACCAAAGACTTCTCGAGGATCGTCGAGCGTTTGAGTCCGGGGAGCAGCGCGTTGATCTCTCGTTCGACGGCGTCGGCGACGTCGGGATCGGTGGTCACCAACACGGCCGGTGAATCGGGTCCGTGCTCGGCTTGGCAAAGCATGTCCACTGCGACCCAGCGCGGGTTCGATGTTGCGTCGGCGAGCACGAGCGCCTCGCTTGGGCCGGCCGGAAGATCGATGGCGCAGTCACCGAAAACAGCCAATTTGGCGGCGGTGACCCAGCGATTGCCGGGGCCCACGATCTTCTGCACCGCTTCGAGGGTTTGGGTCCCGTACGCCAGAGCCGCGATTGCCTGAGCCCCGCCCATCACATGGAGTTCGGTTACTCCGACCAGGGCGGCCGTCGCGAAAAGGACCGGAGGCACTGAGCCGTCGTCGGCGGCGGGGGAGGCCACCACAACCTCTTCGACTCCCGCCACGAACGCCGGTACCACCGTCATGATCAGTGTCGATGGGTAGGCCGCCTTGCCGCCCGGCACGTACGCGCCCACTCGGCGCAACGGCGACCAGGTTCGGGTGATGGCGACGCCATCTTCGCTGGACACCACCAGCTCGCTCGGGGCTTGCGCGCGGTGGAACAGGGTCACGCGTTCCACCGCAACCTCGAGGGCCGTCCGAAGCGCGGGATCGAGTTCGTCCAGGGCTTGGTCCAATTCTTCAGCCGCGACCCGGCGCGGCCCCGACCTGCTGCCGCCAAACCGGGCGCCCGCCTCGACCAGGGCTTCGTCGCCTCCCTCACGAACCGAGGTCACGATTGCGGACGCCCTCGACCGGGTGGCTTCGTCGGGAATGACGGATCGCTGCGTGAGAAGGCGGCGTCCGCCGGTGGGGAGGTCGGCGAGGGTGACTCGGGTGAGCCTCATGTGATCATCTGCCCGATCGGCAAGACCAAGATATCTCGCCCACCGGCCGCCTTGAGGTCGGGGAGGAGGTTCCACACCGCATCGGAATCGACGACCGAGTGGACAGCGATCATCCCAGCATCGGCCAAGGGCACTACGGTCGGAGCGCCCAAACCAGGGATGATCTCCGTGATGGCTGGTACGGCATCGGCAGGAGCGTTGAGGAGGAGGTACCGCTTGCGACGCGCCGACGCGACCGCGCCCAGCGCCAATGCGATGCGGTCGATCTCGGCGGCCCGCCCAGCCATGGCGGCCCGGTTGGCGACCAGCACGGCCTGGGACACCAACAAGGTGTCGACCGGGCGAAGTCCATTGACCAGCATGGTGCTCCCGGTGGAAACGAGGTCGACGATGGCATCGGCCACGCCGAGCTTGGGGGCAACCT
>JBFGCM010000143.1:0-5132 GCA_041581135.1 Acidimicrobiia bacterium | reverse complement strand
CGGGAACATCGTCCTCGTCGCAGAAGATCGGTATGTCGGAGAAGTCGAGCTCCATGACCTCCTTGTTGCCGTTGCCATCTGCGGGCGCGGCGACGGCGGCCGGCACCAACGCACCGATCACCAATGCCCCCATGGCGATCATGATCAAGAGTCGCCTCATGACCTTCCCCTCTCTCCTCGGTCCGACTCCACTTTCCAAAGCTACCGACCGGATGCGACCCCGAGTGAGGAGATTCTGCTCCACCGAGCCCATGCAACCTGGGCGATGATTCGGGTCTCGCCGAGCCCGGCTCGCTGCGCTCACGAGCCGCTACAGCGCGGTCTCGCGGACGTGCCACTCCATGGACGGACCCAGGATCTCGTACACGTTCCCGTCAGGACCACGAAAGTGGCACCAGGTCATGGTGCCGTCGCTCTGGGGCTCACCCAGAAACTCGACGCCGGCGGCGAGCAGCTCCCGGCGCGCTTCGTCGAAATCGGCCACCTCGAACCCCACCGTGGGCCCAGGACCGAAGAAGGCGTGCTCGAGGTCGGTCTCGTCGTAGACCTGGATCTCGCCATCGTCCATCTCGAACCACGTGACCCCGGGGTCGTCCCTGGACATCCGCAGCCCCATCACGTCGCCAAGCAGCTCCCGCATGGCGCCATGAGCCGAGGTGCGAACCCCCATCCAGATGATCCGCTTGACATGCACTCGCCCACTCCCTCGACCGCACTCCCAAACCTACGCGCCGGGTGGAAGCCGTCAACGGCTCTGTCGACCGATCAGTCGTCTTCGGTGATGTGGCGCATCGACCACAAGAGGGTCCGCATCGAGCGCGGCTGCGCCAGCACCGTGAGGATGGCGTGGGCCACGTCCTCGGGTCGCAGCATGTTGGCGAGACCCGGCATGTCCTCGGTGCGCCCGGTCCCCATTGCGAACTCGGTATGGACCCCACCGGGCGCGATCACACTCACCCGGATGCCCTCGTCGTGGAGCTCGCGATCCAAAGCGCCTGCCAGCCCGACCTGAGCGAACTTGGTGGCGGCGTACACGGCCTCGTCGCCGGCGCCCCGCAGCCCGGCCACCGACGCCACGATGACGATGTCGCCTCCATCGCCCTGCGAGCGAAAGTGGGGCACGGCCGCCCGCACCGCCCACACCGTCCCTGAAACGTTCGTCTCGATCATGTCGATGAGCTGGGTGTCGGTCAGGTCCATGATCCCGCCGTACGCGCCGATTCCGGCATTGGCCACCACCGCGTCGAGCCGGCCGAAGTGCTCGACGGCGGCATCGATGAACCGTCGCGTCGCTGCGGCGCCGCGGACATCGGTCGACATCCCGAACACCGACTCGCCGAGCTCCGCCGCGAGCTCTTCGAGCCGCTCGGTGCGCCGCCCTGCCACCGCCACCTTCGCGCCTTGAGCCACCAACTCCTCGGCAGCGGCGAGACCGATGCCGGCGGTCGCTCCGGTGATGGCGACGATGCGTCCCTCGAGTTGCCTCATGCTCCACCTCCTCCACGGAGGCTACCCATACCGAAGGATCCGCAGCGGCCCCGGGGTGAGCCCCGGTCCCCACACGGCCCGACGGCCGATCACCCCTCGCCGAGCATGGCCTCCTGATACCAGGACTTGATGGCGGCGACGGTGTGCTCGCTGTTGAGACCCATGTCTGGATCCAGGATGAGCGGCCCGGGCCGATAGCCGCGGCTCGCCATGCCGCGCTGGACAGAACCCAGGATGGCGAGGTCCTCGGCAACCGTCGTGGTGGCGTCCTCCTCGGCCACGGTGCGCACGGTGGCGGAGTCGGCCCCGTCCGTGCTGAACCACTCGCGGAAGAAGGGGGTGCGGTCGACGGCCTCGGGACGCCAGCAGAACGTGTTCAGCACCGGGCCGGGATACACCTGGAAGGAGAACAGCGGCCACAAGTAGAACGACGAGTAGTCCGCCGCATGGGGTGAGGCGTCGAGGTCGATCTCGTAGTACTGGTCGGGCGAACTGTCCGCCCGGTGCCGCAAGCACCTCCCAACGGGAGTGATCGTGTAGGTATCCGGCAGAACCACGCCCTTGGAGAACGAGGGGTGGGCGTTGCGGCAGTGGTAGCACTCGTTGTAGTTCTCCACCGCCGCCTTCCAGTTGGACTCGGCCATGAAGTGGCGCCGTTCGATCGGCTGCATCCGCTCGATGGTCGGCAAGAACTCTTCGAGCTGGCGGCGGATCCCCGGATACTGCTCGTCCATGGACGAGGCGGAATCGTCGAGGTTCACGAAGAGGAACCCGAGGAAGTCTTCTGTGCGCACTGGAGTCAGACAGATCTCCCCCGGGTCGAAGCCGACCCGGCCCTCCGCGTGAGGGGCCTTGTGCAACGCACCATCCAGCTGGTAGGACCAGGCGTGGTACGGGCACACGATGAGCGTGCGGTGGCCGTCGCCTTCGAGCAGCTGATGCCCGCGGTGCATGCACACGTTGTAGAAGGTGCGCACGATGCCGCTGGCGTCGCGGATGGCGAGGAGGGACTCGCCGGCGATGCTGAAAGTCACGTAATCGCCGGGTTCGGCGAGCTGGGACACGTGGCAGCCGTACTGCCATGTCGTGGCGAGCAGCAGACGGCGTTCGCGCTCGAACACTTCCGGGTCGAGGTACACCGCGGCGTCCATCGCCCGCTGCGGCCGGATGTAGTCGAGCGGGTCCGCGGTCATGGTTGGCTCCAGTACACCCCGAGATCGTATCTGCGGCGGTGGAAACGGTCGATGGCCGTGACGACGTCGCCGGGCGCGTCGGCCACGATGATCGACGCCAGCGTCTCCAGGGCGGCCAGCGCAGCAATGGTCGAAGGGAAGAACTGCGGCGTCGTGCTCGGTGCCAGGAGGACATGGTCGGCCCCGGTGGCGATCGGGGAGCCGTGGCTGTCGGTGAGAGCGACGATCGTCGCCCCTTGACGGCGAGCCGCCTCGGTGGCTTCCACGACCTCGGAACGGTACGGCTCGAACGTCATCGACAGCACGACATCGTCCGCTCCGGCGCGGACGATTGCGTCCATCGGCACGTTGCCCTCGGTGGGCACGGCGACCACGTTGTCGAGGGCCATCCCCACCAGGTAAGCGAAGTTCTGGGCGAGCGCATGGTTGGCACCGACGCCGACGACGTACGTGCGCCGCGAGGCGACGATGGCGTCGGCCACGGCCGTGAATTCCTCGACCGTGGCCTTCCCGAAGAGCTGTTCGATGTTCGCCAACACGGCGCCGGCGATGTCGGCGTAGAGCGTCCCGAGCCGGCCCCCGGCGGCGAGGTCTTGCAGCCACTTGGCCCGGTCGGGGAAAGCATTGACCCCTGCCCGCAGCTCGGCCCGAAACGGTTCCCGGAACTCGTCGAACCCGTCGAAGCCGACCGCTCGGGCCATCCGGACGAGCGTGTTGGGCTTGACCTCCGCTGCCGCCGCCAGTTCCCGTACCGAAGCCAGCCCGACGTCGCCCGGATGGTCGAGTACGTACGCCGCCGCTTTGCGAAGCTGCGGACTCATCGACTCCATCTCTTCGATCAGTCGGGACAGAATGCGATCGGTCGTCGGTACAGATGTATCAGCCATGGCAGCGCTTTCAACAGCTGTACCGACATTAGCGGCACGACGCGCCCGCCGGCCGATCACTCGGGGGTGATCACCCTGATGGGATCGCCGTCGAGGTACGCCCGAATCGTCTCGACCATCTCTCCGTAGAACACGCGGTAGGTCTCCCGCGTGACGTAGCCGATGTGCGGTGTCAGCACCACGTTGGGCGCCACCCGGAGCGGATCGTCGACTGGTAGCGGCTCCTCGCCATACACGTCGAGGCCGGCGCCGGCGATGGCGCCGGCCTCCAAGGCGCGCCGAAGTGCCGCCTCGTCGACGATGGGCCCGCGCGACGTGTTGACCAGGTACGCGTCCGGCTTCATCATCGAGATCACCTCCTCGGACACCAATCCTCGGGTGCGCTCGCTGAGCCGGAGGTGGATGGAGATGTAGTCGGAGATGCGAAACAGCGTCTCCTGGTCCACGCACTGCACGCCGACGTCCTCGCAGCGCTCCGTCGTGAGATGCTCGCTCCACGCCACCACGTGCATCCCAAACGCAAGCCCAATGGTTGCCACGCGGGCACCGAGGCGCCCCAACCCCACCACGCCGAGCGTCGCTCCGTGTAGATCGCGGCCCAGGCCCACCTGCCAGCCTCCGGCGCGCATCGATCTGGTCTCGGCCTCGAGGTTGCGAGCCAGGCTGAGGATCATCGCCATCGCCAGCTCGGCAGTGGCGTGGCCGGGCGACGTGGTGCCGGACACCATGATGCCGAGCTCGGCCGCCGCAGCCACATCGATGGCGGCGTTGCGGCGCCCGGTGGTCACCAGCAGCCGCAGGTCGGGCAGTTGCTCGAGCAGGGCGCGAGAGAACGGCGTGCGCTCCCGCATCACCCCGACGATTTCGAAAGGAGCGAGCCGCTCCACCAGCTCCGGCACGAGGGGGAGGCGATCGGAGAAGAACGTGACCTCGGCATCTGGCGCCAGCACCGACCAGTCGGCACAACCCTCAGCCACGCTTTGGTAGTCGTCGAGGACCGCAACCGCAACGGTCATGCCCGATACCCGGCGGCGTCGAGGTAGTGGGGCAGGCCGACGATCTCCAGGTAGTCGTCGAACGGCGTCACCAGCTCCGGATCGCCTTGGCCGTCGGCGGCGTGGAGGCCGGCGAAGAACCGCTCCATGGCTCGGTGGGCCACCAGGATGGACGCTACGGGGATGGACACACGGGCGACTCCGACCCGGCGCAGCTCAGCGATCGGAATGGGATCGGTGCGCACCCCGGTGACCGCATCCATGAGGTTCACCGACAGCAGCCCGTCGATCTCATCGAGGGCCCGGGTGATCTCGTCGAAACCGGGAATGGCATCGATGAACACCATGTCGGCGCCGGCTTCGAGATAGGAACGGCATCGGGTGATGGCTGTTTCGATGCCGTGGGTGGACACGGCGTCGGTGCGGGCGTTGATGACGAAGTCCGGTGCCAGGTCGTCGCGCACCCGGACACAGGCCCGGACCTTGGTCACCATCTCCTCGGCCGGAATGACCGACTTGCCCTCCAGATGGCCGCACCGTTTGGGGAAGGTCTGGTCCTCGATGTTCAT
>JBFGCM010000142.1:0-5204 GCA_041581135.1 Acidimicrobiia bacterium | reverse complement strand
GAGAAGATCCGGTCCGAGGTGGGCATGGTGTTCCAGCAGTTCAACCTGTTCCCCCACCTCACCGTCATTGACAACATCACCCTGGCTCCCATCTGGGTGCGGAAGCGCCCCAAGGCGGAGGCCGAAGCAACCGCCATGCAGCTGCTGGAACGGGTCGGGATCCCGGAACAGGCCAACAAGTACCCGGGGCAGCTCTCCGGCGGGCAGCAGCAGCGTGTGGCAAGTGCTCGATCATTGGCGATGGAACCGCGCATCATGCTGTTCGACGAGCCGACATCCGCGCTCGACCCCGAGATGATCAAGGAAGTGCTCGACGTGATGAAGGAGCTGGCGCTCTCGGGTATGACCATGCTCGTGGTCACCCACGAGATGGGATTCGCCAAAGAGGTGGCGGATCGCGTGCTCTTCTTCGACTACGGGGTGATCGTGGAAGAGGGCACCCCGGAGCACTTCTTCACCAATCCGCAGCACGACCGGACCAAGCTGTTCCTCAGCCAGATCCTGTGAGCAGCCGGTCGCGCTGCCGTTACCATGCGTTGCGGTAGGTGACGAGCTCCGAAGGGGAGCATGGTGATTCGCAAGGTCCTGGTGGCGGCCGTGACCATGCTGCTCGTTGCTACGGCGTGCACGTCCGACGAGCCTTCCACGGTCGTCGGCCCTACACCCGGCTCGGCGCCGGAACGAACCGCCCCACCGCCGTCCACCACGATGCCCCCCGAGACCATCGTGGTGACCACCACCGAGGCACCGCCGCCACCGACGACCACCACCATGCTCTTGGCGGAGGTGAGCCCACCCGAGGAGGCCGCCTCCGGCCGCGTCGAGGTGCAGGCCGACTTCGTGGTGTCGGCGCCGGACCAGATCGACGACTCCTTCACGTTGAGCACGCTCAGCGAGTGGCTGCTGCCTGATCGTTTCCGGTCGATCACGACCCTCTCGTTCCCGGGGTTCACGTTCGGTGAGGTGGAGGTGATCGAGATCGGGGACGAGGCCTGGACCAAGGAGCATGGCAAACCGTGGCTTCCGCTCACCGACGCGGAACTCCAGGAAGCGCTTTCGTTCGCCGCCGATCTCGAGCTGGACGAAGCGACCCGGCGGGCCAACGAAACCGAGTTGTACGGCATCCTGTCGACGCTGCCGTGGGATGTGGTGCGCCGGAAGGGCACCGAGGCCCGGCGCTATTCGATTCCGGTGGAGCGGCTGGCACGCGCTCTGGTGCTGCTCGGACTGAGCCCGTCGGACGACAGCGCCGCCGAGGGCACCATCGACGTCTTTCTCCGCACGTCCGACGACGCGCTCATCGGCTATGACGTCGACGTGTCGGGCACACCGGATCTGCTCGATGCGCCTGTGGGTGACTACTCCGCCGGCACCCGCGTGCAGGTTTCACTTGCGGCCCACTACGAGCTCGGTGATGACTTGGGCATCGTCATCGACATGCCGATTGTGCCCGAGATCGATGCTCCGGAGGGCTACCTCCCGTACGTAAGCGAGGGCTTCGGCTTCGAAGTGTTGTTCCCTCGGCCGTGGTTCATCTTCGACGAACCGTTCGACTACGACGGGTACGTCGACGTCGTGACCTTCTTCGACCTCGAGACCAATGCGAACCTCGTGGTGGGGGTCGAGGACCTCCGTGGCTTCGGCGGGCTCACCCTGGACGAATACGCCGATATCACCGTCGACCAGTACGAGTTCTTCATCGACGACGTCGAGGTCGTGTCCCGCAGTGTGCTCGTGACCGCCGACGGTCGCAACGCGTGGGTGATCCACTACCGCGGTGCCAGCGCCGGCGAGAGCATCGAGGGCCGCCAGCTGCTGGTCTTCGCCGGCTCTGATGCCTACATCCTCACCTACACCACCGGCGGGGACACGCCGGCCGACCGGCGTCACATCGACATGATCTTTGGGTCGGCGGTGTTCTCCGGCACCAAGAGCGCATCCGACGGCTGAACGTCAGGTCGCCAACTCGTCCCAGCGGTCGTGGACCGCCAGGTCGATCACCGTCCATGCCATCGCTAGGGCGCCGTCGCGGATGGCACGGTCGCCATCGGGGGTGATGGTGGCGGCGGCGAACTCCTTCTGGTGGTTGACGTGTGGCGACGAGTTGATGTCGAGCATCGGATGGATGCTCGGGACGACCTGGCTCACGTTGCCCATGTCGGTGGATCCGGCGGCTCCCACGGGTTGGTCGGCGCCGCGCCCCAAGGGCCGCCCCAGCGTCGTGGAGTTGGACTGGTAGAGCTCGGCGAGCACCCGGTTGGTGATCATCGGCTCGTACGTGTAGCCCTCTTCTTGTACCTGGACGGTGCAGCCGGCCGCCCTGGCCGCCGCCTCGAAGCAGTCGTCGACGCGTCCGCGAAGCTCGGTGAGGCGCTCCATGGTGGCGGCGCGCACGTACCAGCTCATCTTGGTGTGCGCGGGGATCACATTGGGAGCGCCGCCGCCGTAGCTGATGATGCCGTGGACCTTGTCTGTCGGATAGAGCGATTGGCGCAACGTGGAGACGTTCACGTAGGCGTGCACGGCGGCGTCGAGGGCGTTGCGGCCCAGCTGCGGTGCGAACGCGGCATGCGATTCCTTGCCGAAGAACTCCACGTCGATGTGGGCGACCGCCAGGATGTCCGGGTCCAGCACGTCCAGCGGCGAGGGATGGACCATCATGGAGGCGGCAGCGTCGGCGAAGGCGCCGGCGTTGATGAGGTCCACCTTGCCGCCGAAATGCTCTTCGGCTGGTGTACCCAGGACCGTGACCCGGCAGCCAAGCTGTTCGGCGAGCGGAGCCAGCGCCACTCCGGCCCCGGCGGCAGCCGCAGCAATGATGTTGTGGCCGCATGCATGACCGACCTCGGGGAGCGCGTCGTATTCGGCGCAAATGACCACCTCGGGCCCTTCGGTGCCCGCCCTGGCGGCAAAGGCGGTCTCGAGTCCGTAGGCCGGATACTCGACGTCGAAGCCGGCACCGGCGAGGAACTCGACGAGGCGGGCGGACGACCTCACCTCTTCGTAGGCCAACTCGGGGTGCTCGTACATCCAGCGGCTGATCTCATGGAGATGCTTCTCGACATCGCCGAAGCTCTGCTCGGCGCGTTCCTTCAGATCCATGGCGCGGGGGTCCTCCTGAGGTGTCGCCGATTGAGCGTAGCCAGGCTCGTAGCATGACGCCTCACGCCATTCACAGGAGCAAGAGACATGGGCCACTACCACGACCTGCAGCGCAGCTTGGCGGCGGGGGGGCGAGAGCTACGCAAGATGATCCCGCACGTGTATCAGGGCTTCAGCGGCCTGCACAACTCGGCGATGGACGAGGGCGAAGCCCTCCCGCGCACCACGAAGGAGATCATCGCGCTGGCTGTGAGCATCGCCCAAGGCTGTGACGGCTGCATCGCCGCTCACGCCCGCTCCCTCGTTCACCACGGCGCCGACAACCAGGAGGTCGCCGAAGGCATCGGCGTCGCCATCATGATGACGGGCGGGCCCGGCACCACCTATGGAGCCAAGGCCTGGAGCGCGTACACCGAGTTCAAGGAACTCAAGGCAGATCGAGCGGTCGGCTAGCCCCCTACCTCGGTCGTCTCTTGTGGAGGCGGCTGCGATGCACCCTGTTGGCGGCGGAGGCGACTCCACCGTGTCACCTCCGCCGCGTCTTGTCATGTCGCAGCTCCGGGGCCCGACCTCGATTCTGTCTCTGCACCGCTGCCAGGCCCCGGCGACGCGGGAAAGGGTTCAGCCCCCTATCCCTCGCTCATCACGGGCGGTGGGGTCGGCTCAGGGTCGCGACCGCGCCTCCAGCGGATGAAGAGCCAGGCCGCCAGTAGCACCCACAGGAACGGTAGGGCGATGCCGGCGAACAGCACCACGAGTCCGCCCAGGTTCTGTAGCAGGTTCCAACTCGCATCGAGTCCGTCGGAGAAGCCGGGGAGGCCGCCAGGATCGAAGGTCTGCACGAAGATCGACATCGTGGTGGCGACCGAGCGGCCGTCAACGACATCACCCGAGGCGGTCACCGCGGTGGCAGTGAGTCGGGTCTGAGACCGCACGCTGCGCTCGGGCGTCAGCTCGGCGGCGAGCAGGAACGACTGACCCGGCTCCAGCACGGCCTTGGGATCACCGAAGACCACGATCAGCTCGTCGACGCTCTCGATGCCCAGCACGGCATCCCGGATGCCGAAGTCGGTGAGGTTCGTGTCGCCGGTGTTGAACACCTCGAAGCAGAGCGTCACGTCGGTGGATTCCTCGATGTCGATGTCCATCTCGCCGGGGCACGACGCACCGGCGTCTTCATGGCCCGGGTAGGCAGACAGGAACAGGTCGACCGCAGGACTGCTCTCGGCTTGCGTGAGCGTCACGGTGATCGTCGCCAGGCTGACCAGGTCCTGCACGGTGCGCAGCTGCCCCCGCAGGGTCTCGAGCTCGGTCTCGCGCTGCAGGAGCTGGTTCTCCAGTTCGGCGATCGTCTTGATGTCGGTGGCGTCGGCGAGGAAGCCGCGCAGCCGCTCCACGCTCGCCGTGGCGGTGTTGATGCGGCTTTCCAGGTCGACCACCCGCTCGGTCACGTCGTCTGCCGAGACGGTCTGGGTCCGCAGCTCGCCGATGGAGCCGAGTCGGTCCAGCGCCTCCTGGAAGTGTTCCGGGAACACCTTGAAGGTCAGCACGGCCCTCGGCTCGGGGGTGCCGGTGGTCTGTTGGCCGAACACGATGCCGCCCAGCGACTCGATGACGCGTGTCGCTTCGGCGCTGGCCGCGGCGACATCGTTCACCGCTACGGTCATCTGGGCGGTGAAGATGATGTCGCGTCCCAGATCCCGCACCTGGAGCACGGCCGGCACCACGGCACCGGTTCCCAGGGCGTCCGGAGCCTCGACGGTCCGGTCTTCGTCGCCGGCGGCCGGAGCCTCTCCCGGGGCCGCGACCGCCGCCATGGTGGTGGTGGCGCCGGCATCGCTCGACACCTCGAATCCGGCGTCTTCGCTGCTCGTGGTACACGCCGCCGTCACCACCAGCAACGCCACGACGATGAACATCAGTGATCGCATTCGCGATCGGTTGGTTGTCTCACTCATTCGGGCCCTCCCAGGTCCGGTTCCCGGTGAGACGGTTGTGGCATCGACCCGGGTTCCCTGTCGGGGCCCTCATGCAGGTATCGCGAGGCGCGCGCGGTCCAGGTCCGCGCGGGGTACTTCAGGCCTGACGGTTCACAGAGAGGT
>JBFGCM010000141.1:0-5267 GCA_041581135.1 Acidimicrobiia bacterium | reverse complement strand
TGGGATCTCGACACGGCCGAGATCACCACGGCGTCGGCACTCCATCGATACACCCGGCCGATTCTCATCACGCCACCGTGGGCCGCCATCTACAGCACCGACGAGGAGCGCACGATGCCCTTCGAGTGGGTGCAGCCGTTCCACGATCGGATCGTCGCCGCCTACCTGACCGCAGGGTATGACGTGGTCGAGGTGCCGCGGGGACCACTTGCAGACCGGGTCGGGTTCGTCCTGGGGATCGTCACCGCCGGTGGGATGGCGTCCAGCTAGTCGCCTGAATCTCTCCGTCCGGTCCCGCCGGCAGATTGCGCCGCCCCGGAGCGGTACGCTTTCGTGTGATCGAAGTCGATGTCGACGTTTCCGGAGCCCGGCTCGGGGGTTTGCTGTCGCTCCCCGGCGCGGCTGGTGGGGTCATCGTCTTCGCCCATGGCAGCGGTTCCAGCCGCCACAGCCCTCGCAACCGCTACGTCGCCGACTTCCTGCTCTCTGCCGGGTTCGCCACCCTCCTGTTCGATCTTCTGACGGTGGACGAGGAACGCGACCGCTCCAACGTGTTCGACATCGAGCTGCTCGCCGACCGGCTGGCGGACGCCACCCGGTGGGTCACGGCGCAGCCCGGATTCGAGGATCACCAAGTGGCGTACTTCGGAGCGAGCACGGGGGCGGCGGCGGCGCTACGGGCCGCCACACTCGACCACCCCCCGGTTGCAGCCGTCGTGTCGCGTGGCGGTCGCCCCGATCTCGCCGGGCCTCACCTCGCCACCGTCACGGCGCCAACCCGCCTCATCGTCGGCAGCCACGACCAGGTGGTGCTCGACCTGAACCGGCAAGCCCTCGGCCAGATGCGGTGCGAATGCGACCTGGTGGTCGTCGAGGGAGCGACCCATCTCTTCGAGGAACCCGGGACGCTGGAACGGGCCGCCGAAGCGGCTCGGGACTGGTTCGTGGCGCACGTCGCCGCAACCGGCTG
Source organism: Acidimicrobiia bacterium (assembly GCA_041581135.1). Lineage (GTDB taxonomy): Bacteria > Actinomycetota > Acidimicrobiia > Spongiisociales > UBA5794 > JBFGCM01. Next base: position 4,297 of record JBFGCM010000141.1, on the reverse strand, counting down.
ACACTGTCAGCAGTGCGGTCGTCACTACGCTCTGATCGTGCCCCGCCAAGTGCTCTCACACACCGCCGATGCCGGTCTCGAAGCCACTGCGACGACGTTCGTCGGGCTCGTCGAGGAACTCGCCACCGGCATGTTCGAGCTGATCGCTCCGGTAGATCCGGCTGGCGCCGATCGTGCCGCGACGGTGGAAGTCGCCTCCCCGACGGTGGAGGACCTGGTGGTGGATATGCTGTCCGAGCTCCTCTACCGCGCCGAGGTCGACGACACGATCTTCTGTGACTTCGCAGCCCAACAGCCCGATTCCCACACCTTGAAGGTCGTGGCTCGGGGGTGCGACTCCACTTCGATCGAGCTTGGAGGCACGCCCATCAAGGCGGTGACCTATCACGACTTGGTCGTCCGGCAAGACGAGTCAGGCTGGTATGGCCGGGTGTATTTCGACGTGTGAGCCGAATGCCCCTGGCGCACTGCGTGATCGGCGACGCAAGCTGGGTGCATGGAAGTGAAACGCGTCGCCCCGGTCGTGTGGGAGATTCCGGCCGCCGACGGCATGCGGGTTCCCGGCCGTATCTTCGCCTCCAATCGCCTGATGGAGGCGGTGCGGCAAGATCGGGCGGCCCTCCAGGTTGTCAATGTCGCCCATCTGCCGGGCATCGTCACTGCGTCATTCGCCATGCCCGACATCCACTGGGGCTACGGGTTTCCCATCGGTGGCGTGGCGGCGACCCGGGTGAGCGACGGGGTCGTCTCGCCGGGCGGCGTGGGCTTCGACATCTGTTGTGGGGTTCGGCTGCTGGCATCGGCATTCACCGAATCGGACTTCCAGGAGCGAGGCGACCAGGTGATGGCGCAACTCGACCGACGGATTCCGCGCGGTCTCGGCAAGGGCGCCATCGCAAGCAAGGAACTCGTCGGGGCCGTGCTGGTGCAGGGCGCCAAGGCGGTGCGCGCTGCGGGATACGGGTGGGACCGCGACCTGGAGCGCTGCGAGGAGCACGGGACGTCGGGGGGAGCGGACCCCGCCTCGATCAGCGAGCGCGCCGTCGCCAGGGGGGGAGGTCAGCTCGGCTCGCTCGGCGCCGGCAACCACTTCCTCGAGGTCCAGGTGGTGGACCAGATCTACGATCCGGCGGCGGCAACGGCATTCGGGCTCAGTGAGGACATGGTCGTGGTGATGATCCACTGCGGCTCCCGCGGGCTCGGCCACCAGACCTGTACCGATCAGCTGCGCCTGATGGGACAGGCGATGCATCGCCACGGCATCTCGGTCCCGGACCGCCAGCTCGCCTGTGTTCCCATCCGCTCCCCCGAAGGCGAGGAGTACCTGTCTGCGATGGCCGCATCGGCGAACTTCGCCTGGGCAAATCGCCATGTGCTGGCCCACGAGGCGCGGCAGGCGTTTGCAGCAGGGTTCGGGATGGATCCCACCGCCACGGGGATGGACCTCGTGTTCGACGTGGCCCACAACCTCGCCAAGATCGAGACCCACGACGTGGAAGGTGTCCCCACCGAGGTCTGCGTGCACCGCAAGGGGGCGACGCGGGCGTTCGGCCCGGGGCATCCGGCATTGCCGGAGGATCTCCGAGCGCACGGGCAACCCGTCCTGGTACCGGGAAGTATGGGCACGGCGTCTTGGGTGCTACGCGGCGTTGCCGACAATCCCGCGTTCGCTTCGGCGGCACACGGGGCGGGACGGGTGATGAGCCGCAAGAAGGCAAAGGCGCATGCATCCGGTCAGACGGTGCGTCACGACCTCGAGTCCCGTGGCATCGCGGTACGCCCGGGGTCGGTCAAGCTCCTGTCGGAGGAAGCGCCTTACGCATACAAGGACGTCGACGAAGTGGCGTCGGTGTGCGCCGAGGCCGACCTCGCCGCCAAGGTCGCCAGGTTGCGGCCGATCGGCGTCGTCAAGGGCTGAACCGTCACGCCGGCGCCACCGGCAACGCGGCCCCGGATTCGAGCAAGCGGCGGAGGTCGGCCGCGAACCGGGCCGCCGGGGCACCATCGACGATGTTGTGGTCCACTGAGATCGTCAGATCCAAGATCTCCCGCACCACAAACGTGCCGTCCACCACGCGAGGCCGGTGGGTGATGCCACCGACCAACACGCTCAAGGTCATCACCGACGGCTGGGTGATCCCGAATCCGGCTCCGCCGCCGAACATGCCGACGGCGGTGACCACGGTCGTTCCGACCCGACGCCGCATCCACACCGACCGCCGCATGATCCAGAAGACGGCGCGCATCACGCCCGGGATGCGGGCCGCCGAGCCGAGCCGGCGTCTCCATCCCGACTCGATCGGTGGCCGCCGAGAGACATCGCGTAGCTCGGCCGTCAGCTCGGTCACAGTGCGCCGATGTGCGTCACGCAACGTGTACGTGAACGGGAAGGGGCCATCGGCGGTTGCCACCTCGACGATGGTCGAGACATCCACGTGGCGATGGGTGATCAGTCGTCCCCGCCAATCCCTGTAGGCGTGCACGGCGGGATGCGCCGCCGCGGCGCGCCCCACTGACGCAACGACGTAGGCGGTGAACGAGTGATCGCCGACATCCTCACGCATCCGCCGCCGCGCCTCGGTCACATCCACTTCGATGAGGCCGTGGACGGGCGAGGCGTGCCGGCCTGCCCACATCGCCGCCCCCACGATCTTGCGCGAGACGGGGAAGCGCGTCGCATCAACACCGCGGTCTCCGTCGTCATACATGAGCACTCCAACCCCACCGTGCTAGTGCCATGCCGCTTCCACCAGAGGCTGTTGGACCCTATGCGACAGGCGTGCTGACGGAGGACCATCGGGGTGTGTCCCCCCGCACCGAGGAGGGTGTGATGAGATTCGGGAGAATCGTGATCATTGTGATCGCGACCATCGTCGCGATCGTGTCGGTGGGGTTCGTCGTCGGAGGCGGTGCCATGATCTGGGCGTTCGGCACCGAACGTGACGCCGACGGGTTCTTCACCAGTCCGGACTATCCACTGGCGACCGACGGCTACGCGCTCACATCGACGGACGTGGACCTCGCCACGAGTCCCGGTGAATGGTTCCCAGATGGGCTGGTCGATGTTCGCTTCGACGTGACGGCCGGTGGTGACGCACCGGTCTTCGTCGGTATCGGCCCGTCGTCCGACGTGGCCGGCTACCTCGATGGCGTCGCCATCGACCAGGTCTCCGACTTCGGACCTGAGGAATCGGACGTCAGCTACGAGACGGTGACGGGCACTGTGCCCGCCGCGACGCCGGCCGCGCAGGACTTCTGGGTGGCGAGTGCCGCGGGGACGGGCATGCAGACGCTCACCTGGGACGTGGCGGCCGGTAGCTGGACCGTGGTCGTGATGAACGCCGACGCCTCGCCCGGCGTGCTGGTCACCGCCGAAGCGGGCGCCCAGGTGGAAGGGTTCCTCGCCATCGCCATCGCCGTGTTGCTGTTTGGTCTCTTGCTGGCGGGCCTTGCGGCTCTGCTGCTCGTGCTGGCCACCAGATCTCGGGTCACCGACGAGTCGAAAGCAGCTGCAATCGCCCCCGAGGCCTATCCCGTGGTGCTCGAGGGATCCATCGACCCCGGGCTGAGCCGGTGGATGTGGCTGGTGAAGTGGTTCCTGGCCATTCCGCACTTCGTCGTCCTGGCGTTCCTGTGGATCGCCTTTTCGGTGCTCACCGTGGCAGCGTTCTTCGCCATCCTGTTCACGGGTCGTTACCCCCGTGCCATCTTCGACTTCAATGTCGGGGTCATGCGGTGGAGCTGGAGGGTGAGCTACTACGCCTTCAGCGCCCTGGCGACCGATCAGTACCCACCGTTCACGTTGCGTGACGTGGAGTACCCGGCCCGGTTCGACGTGGCCTACCCGGAGCGGCTTTCTCGTGGTCTGGTGCTGGTGAAGTGGTGGTTGCTCGCCATTCCCCACTACCTCATCGTGGGTGTGCTCACCAGCGGCTTGGTGTGGTGGGCCGCCGAAGTCGGCGGCGACGCGGCACTCCGCGTCGGCGGCGGCCTCATCGGCATTCTCGTGCTGGTGGCAGCCATCGCCCTCACGTTCACCGGCCGGTACCCGCCCGGATTGTTCGACCTCATCATGGGGCTGAACCGCTGGGTGTATCGGGTTGGCGCGTATGCATCGCTGATGCGCGACGAGTACCCGCCATTCCGCCTCGACATGGGTGGTGACGATCCGGGCGTGGTGGCTGAGCTCCCGCCGGGCAGCCCGCCGGGCGGCGACGTGAAGCCCCGAGAACCGGTACTCAGCCGCAGCTAGCCGAGCATGGAGTGCCCGGAGGCAGCATCGCCGCTGCCTCCGGGC
>JBFGCM010000140.1:0-5361 GCA_041581135.1 Acidimicrobiia bacterium | reverse complement strand
CGAACTCCGCCGCCGCACGCCTCTCAGCCAGAGCCGCGTCTCCCGTGTCGTGAGCGGCCTCGAAGACGACGGGCTTGTCCGACGCACCACCGACCCGACCGACAACCGAGCAGTCACTGTGACACTCACCCAGCAAGGCCTCGAGAAGTGCCAATCCGCTCATGACCAACACCTCCGAGACCTCGACCAACACCTCTTCTCCGCGCTGACCGAGCGAGAGATCAGCCAGCTCGCCGCCATCACCGCAAAGATCCTTGCCGCCCACCAGAACCAACGATGATCCAGCCACCCCACGACCTCCCCAATTCAGGACGCGGTGGTTCGCGTCCGTCGCATAGGCCCGCCAAACCGAACAACGTCGAATCCGGCCCCGCTCGGCGCGCTGCAACGCCGAGCCGATCACGCGCTATGCGGCCATAACGAGCACCAAAGCAAACCGAGCAGAACAGCACCTCGGCGCTGCTTCCGTGGTGAGCTGAACTGGTACCGATGCACAACGGACCAACGTCGAACCTAGCCGACCACAAGCAGATGTAAGACTTCATGAAGATGTCTAAGTAGATCGCTTAGACATGACCAGAATCTCTCATAATGGACCCGGTTCAGAATCCGTACGCGCCCGAGACGAGGTCGGGGTCCTGAGCGAGTTCAACTGGGGAGCTGCGGCTCACGCCACTCCGGGTTGCGCACCGCACCCTCAGGAGCAGCGACCACGCAAGGAACCTCGCAGTTGAGGGGTTCGATGTCGGCGGCGACGTCTTCGCCGACGGGGTTGTCGGCACCTGAGACGTGATGGGCGTAGTGGGCATGCAAGCACTTCACGCCCCGGCGGCTCCCGCCGACGCCGCCGGCGGGCGGGTTCGGCAGCGCCGGGTCTACCAGCGCGTCTCGGGTGGCTGCGTACGCCGCCATTGCGGCTTGGTAGCGCTCGGCGAACCCCGGTTCCGAGGCGATGCGGTCGTCGGCGGCGCGCACTCCCCCCGCCCCCTCGAGGCGCCCGATCCGCTTCACCGCGAGTGGGCACGTGAGCCAGTAGTGCGTGGGGAACGGCGTGCCGTCCTCGAGATGTGGCGGCACAGCGATCACGACGGGGAGACCGAGGTGACAGCGGGCAACGACCTCGACCGCCGAGCGTGGGCGACGCTCGATCTGAACGGCGACGCAGGCGGCATCGTCGGGCACCCCACCACGCTCGGGCGGCTGTTCACGTCCGCCCATGACTCATTCCTCCGGGACCAGATCGCGTCCAGTGAGGAAGTCCAGCACCCGTTGCCAGATGCGACGGTCGTCGTCGTACGGCGCTGCAGCGGCGGGCTCGACTTCACGCTCGGATCCGGGCGGCGTCACGGCCACGTAGGCGGTCTCGCCGGGCATGACCAGGCCGAACTCCTCTCGGGCGATGCGCTCGATGGCCTGGTCGGTGTGCAGAAGCTCGATCTCGGCTTGCAGCCGCTCGTTCTCGGCCACCAGTGCGGAGTGTTTTGCCGCGGTGTTCTCCACCTGGCGCTGCTGGGCCAGGATCTGGCGGAACGGGAAGATGCCGGCCAGGACCACCGCCAAGGCGACCAACAACAACAGCATGAGCACCGGCGAACGACGACGTGGCATGTCCTCGGTCATCGTCCGAAGATCTCCCACCCGGCGTAGCGGGCGTCGGCCCCCAGCGATTCTTCGATGCGCAGCAGCTGGTTGTACTTGGCCGTCCGCTCCCCGCGTGCCGGAGCACCGGTCTTGATCTGACCGGCGTTCGTTGCCACGGCGAGATGGCTGATGAACGTGTCCTCGGTCTCACCGGAGCGGTGGCTGACCATGCGGCCGTAGCCGTGGCGATTGGCCAGCTCCATGGTGTGCAGCGTCTCGGACAGCGAGCCGATCTGGTTGACCTTGATGAGGATGGCATTGGCCACGTTGCGCGAGATGCCCTGCCGCAGGATCTTTTCGTTGGTGACGAACAGGTCGTCGCCGACGAGCTGTACCCGATCGCCGAGTTTCTCGGTGAGCAGCGCCCAGCCCTTCCAGTCGTCTTCGGCGAGACCGTCTTCGATGGAGACCAGCGGGAAGTCGGTGACGAGTTGCTCGAGATAGGTCACAAATTCGGCTGCGGGCAGCCGGTTGCCGTCGATGAGATAGGTGCCGTCGGAGTACATCTCGGTGGCGGCGACGTCCAATGCCAGCGCCACTTCGTCGCCGGCGCGGTATCCGGCGGCGGAGATCGCTTCCACGAGCATCTCGAGCGCGGCCCGGTCGGCCGGCAGGTCGGGGGCGAAACCGCCTTCGTCGCCGACGTTGGTCGCCAGGCCCTGGGCCGAGAGCACCTTCTTCAGGGCGTGGTAGATCTCGACGCCGGCCCGGAGGGCTTCCGAGAAGCTGGGCAGCCCGGCCGGCACGAGCATGAATTCCTGGATGTCGACCGAGTTCGCAGCGTGGGCGCCGCCGTTGAGAACGTTGAGGCATGGCACCGGCAACACCCGGGCAGAGGTGCCACCGAGGTAGCGATAGAGCGGCATACCGGAGGCGGCGGCAGCGGCGCGCGCCGTCGCCAGCGAGACCGCCAGGATGGCGTTGGCGCCCAGTCGCTCCTTGGCGGGGGTGGCGTCGAGATCGATCATCGCTTGATCGATCTCTTCTTGCCGGGTGGCATCACGGCCGATCAGGAGCGGCGCGATCTCATCATTGACGTGGCTGACGGCCCGCGTGACGCCCTTTCCGCCATAGCGGTCTCCGCCGTCTCGAAGCTCGTTGGCCTCAAGTGCCCCCGTCGACGCCCCGGAAGGAACCGCCGCCCGTCCGAACGCCCCGCCAGCAAGGTGGACGTCGGCTTCGACGGTCGGGTTGCCCCGGGAGTCGAGGACTTCGCGGGCCCGAATGCCGTCGATACGCATGTTCGGACCCTTCTCTTGTGGCCCGAAAGCTACCACGGCCGCCGGGCTGCGATACGTCACCCTGAGATCAGCCCCGAGGCTCGACCAGGGGCGTCCCCCATGGCCGCACCCACATGGCTGTCGCACGCTGTGGGCCACGCCACAAGAGGACACGTACATGCGAGTCGCCGAGATCGCCCTCCAGACACCGGACAGCCGAAACCGCTACATCGACCTGTTGCGCGTCGTCGCCATCGCCGCAGTGGTGCTGGGCCACTACTTCCTCTCCGTCATCACCCGCGATGGCGACGGCGGCCTCAACGCGGTCAACATCCTCGGGATCGCCCCATGGACGCAGTACCTCACGTGGATCGTCCAGGTGATGCCCGTCTTCTTCATCGTGGGAGGCTGGTCCAACAAGGCGTCATGGGAGTCAGCCCGGCGCCGGGGCCGTTCGTACGCCGACTGGGTACGGGGACGCGCCGTCCGCCTGCTGCGGCCGACGATGGTCTTCATCGGCGCGTGGTTCGGTCTCGGGATGGTGCTTGGCCAGATCGTGGACGCGACGATCCTGGACGTGGCGGGCCGGACCGTCGCCGCTCCGTTGTGGTTCTTGTCCGTGTACCTCCTCGTCGTGGCCGCGGCCCCTCTCATGCTCGAACTGCACTACCGGTTCGGGACGGCCGCGTCGCTGATGCTCATCGCGCCGGTAGCGGTGGTCGACGGCCTCCACCACATCGCCGACGTGCCGCTCGTCGGGTTTCTCAACTACGGCCTCGTGTGGCTGGCGATCCACCAGCTCGGCTACCTCTGGCACGATGAGCGAATCACGAGCCGAATCGCGGCGGCGATGGCCACCGGTGGGTTGGCGACCGTGGTGGCGCTCTCCGCCGTCGGGCCCTACCCCATCAGCATGGTGGGGGTGCCGGGGGAGGCGATGAGCAACACGTCGCCGCCCACGGTGGTCCTGGTGGCACTCGGGGTGTTCCAAGCCGGAGCACTGCTCCTGCTGGAGCAGCCGGCTCGCCGCTGGCTGCAAGGGCCCAAGGTGTGGAAGGCCGTCATCGTCGGGAACGCCAACATCATGACCATCTACTTGTGGCATTTCACCGCACTCGTGATCGTCGCCGCCGGCCTGTACCTGTTCCCACTCATGCCGGACGTCGCGCGGCTGTCCCCCCAGTGGTGGGTGCTGCATGGCGTCGAGATCGTTGCGTATCTGGTCGGCCTGGTGCCGCTGGTGCTGCTCTTCGGCCGTTTCGAGCGCACGACCGCCCGCATCGCCGGCCCCAGCGGCTCCGTTGCCGCCATCATCGGCGTCGGCCTCTCGAGCGCTGCATTCGCGCTGTTCGCCGCAGGAGGCCTGTCCGCCACCGACGCCTTCGGCGGTATCCCGTGGCAGGCGACGGCGTTGGGGTTGGCCGGGCTCGCCTTGCTCGGCGCTTCCTCGGTTCGATCCCAGTAGCGCCCACCGCGTCCAACGCCTCCGCCGAGAACCCATGCCGAGCGCGCGGCCGCTCATTGCCGGGCCGGCTCGGCTCGCACGATTGTTCCTGATCTGTTCATCGTTGCGTAAGCCGGGCGCAAGATCTGGTTGCCAGGCTATGCCCAAGGGCCGGAGCCGCCGGCCCGAGAGGAGGAACTACGTTGCGCAGATTCGCGATCGTCACCGTGGTGGCAGCTCTCGTGATGGGAATCGCCGCCCCAGCGTCCGCCGACCCCGGTCAACCGGATTTCAGTGCGGGCGTCTATGCCGACGGTGAGGCTTGGGGTACCAAGGCGACCACCACGCTTCCCGCCCCGAACGGCAAGAACAACCACTCGTACGACAAGATCTTCGTCGTCACCAACGGCGCAGAAGGCCAGCTGCCGGTCGGTGAGGCCGCTCCCGGCAACCCCGACTACAACGGCGGTCGCTGGTGGGTGCACACGGCGACGTGGATCGAGGACCTACCCCATCCCAAGGTGGTGCTCATGTCCTACGACGACGTCATGCTCCACTACGACCTCGGCCACCTGATCATCGAGGACGCGGGCGTGTACTTCCAGTGCCCGCTCCTGCCCGTGAAGTGACTCCAGGCGCCAGCCGCTGAACAACGCAGGAAGTGGACGAAGGGAGTGGCCGGAAGGCCGCTCCCTTCTTTGCCGTCCACACACGCGCCGGCTCCCTCACCGCTCGGAGGAGGGTCGGCACCCGATGGAGGATGAGCCCGAGAATCGCGGTGTCGCCCGACTTGTAGGTGAACTGCGGTGGGCCTCGTCCCGGACGTCCAGCCTGACGATGTCGGCTTCCAGGCTGGCGATGTCGTTGAGCTCGCTGAGGATCAGTCTGCGCCGCGGATGGCACCCGTGAACAGCACGGCCACACGTGCTCCGGCAGGCGGCGCCCCACCGGTGCGGTGGTGGTGGAGGAGGCCGGCGAGACCCGCCGTGCCCGTGTGGCTGACGGAGATACCGGTGCTCGCGATGCCCATGTCGTGTGCCTCCGAGATCTCGGCTT
>JBFGCM010000139.1:0-5616 GCA_041581135.1 Acidimicrobiia bacterium | reverse complement strand
CGCGTGTGCTGGAGAGTGAGTTCGTAGAAGCTGGACGCGGGAACATCAAACAGCATCGACAGGTGAGGGTAGCTTCGGATGGGTTCGTTGGTCGGGGCCGGCGCGGGCCAGAAGATCTGCGCGTTTCCGCCCCAGCCGGAACCGAAGTCGGCCATCGGCTGCACGATAATGGCGCCTCCGCTCGCCGTGGCCGAGGCGGCCAGTGTCTCCAGTTTGATCAACAACGGGGCCTCCGTCTCGCACCCAGGCACCGGCGCCCTCGTGGCCGGGTGGCGCGGCCAGAGCGCGATGCGGAAGGGCGGCCTGGGATCGGCCACCGCCACCGTCGACGGCGGCGTCGTGGGGGCCTTGGTGGTGGTGAACGCCGTGGGTGACATCTTCACCCTGGAAGGCGAATCGTTGACCGGAGGTCCGCCCATACCCGGGCCGCCCCAAGGTGCCCCCCGGCCGATGCAGGCGACCACCCTGGTCGCCGTCGCCACCGACCTCGCCTTCTCGAGAACGGATCTGCAGCGGCTCGCGGTGAGAGCCCACGATGCCATCGGGGCGTGCGTGAGGCCTGCGCACACTCGTTACGACGGTGACGTGGTGTTTGCCGTGTCGTGTGGCTCGGCCGCCGGCTCGATCGACGCCGCCATGGAGGCGACCTTTCACGCCGTCGGTGCGGCGATAGAGGCCGCCGTCCGCCACGCGACATCGGTGCCCGGAGCACCTGCGATCGAGGACCGTGCCGGCGAGCCCGAGCAAGTGACGTTGCCGCTGAATGGCGACGCCGCAGCCCCCCCGGTGACGGGTGGCGACGCCTCCCCGGAGGACGGCAGCGGCCCGGAACGTCTGGCTCGACTGGCGGCAGAAGCGGCCGGGTGCACGCAGTGCCGCCTCAGCGAGGCGAGGACCCAAGTGGTGTTCGGGATCGGTGACCCCGAAGCCGACCTCATGTTCGTCGGCGAGGCTCCGGGCCAACGGGAGGACGAGCTCGGTGAGCCGTTCGTGGGCCGCTCCGGTCAACTACTCGACCAGCTCCTCGGCGAGATCGGCCTCCGCCGGGCGGACGTCTACATCGCCAACGTGGTGAAGTGCCGTCCCCCCGGTAACCGCGATCCTCGGCAGGACGAGATCGATGCGTGCAAGGGCTATCTGCGTGAGCAGCTGCGGTTGATCGATCCCAAGGTGGTGGTGACCCTGGGAAACTTCGCCAGCAAGCTCCTGCTGAACACCACCACCGGCATCACGCGGCTGCGTGGACAGGCCTACCCGTGGTGGAACCGCCGGCTCGTGCCGACCTACCACCCGGCGGCTGCACTGCGGGGAAGCGCTCGCGTGCTCGAGGAGATGCGTTCCGACTTCCTGGTGGCGAGTCAGCTCTTAGAATCAGACCCTCAGTGATGCCGCCTGCCCCGCTCCCCGATCGGACTCAACGCCAGTGATCGAACTCAAGACCTCCCTCGAAGACGAGACGCTCGCGCTGGGGCGTCGGCTCGCCGGCCTCCTGCGGCCCGGCGACGTCGTGTTGCTCTGCGGTCGGCTCGGCTGCGGCAAGACGCGGTTCGTTGCGGGGGTCGCCGATGGATTGGGCGTGGATGAGCAGGTGAGTAGCCCGACCTTCATCATCTCTCGCGAGTACCAGGGCTTTCTTCCCCTCGTGCATGCCGATCTATATCGGCTGACCTCGATGTCCGAGTTCCAGGATCTGGAGCTGGAACGTGAGGCACAAGACGGTGTGCTCATCGTCGAGTGGGGCGATGTGGTGGAGCGGGCGGTGAAGGCCGATCACCTCCTCGTCCATTTCGAGGTCGTCGGGGAGAACGAGCGGCTGATCAGCTTCACTCCCCGCGGCGCCTGGCAGCAGCGGCCCCTCCAAGAGCTCGCCGCGTGAAGATCCTCGCCATCGAGACGGCCACGCAGGCCTCGTCGGTTGCCCTCGGCGAAGGGTCCGATCTCGTCGCGATGAGCCTTCGCGTCGACCGAAGAGGCCACGGCAGCTTCCTGATGGCGGCGATCGACTTCTGCTTCAACCAGGCAGGGTGGAAACCATCGGACCTCGACGTCGTCGCCATGGACATCGGTCCTGGGCCGTTCACCGGCCTCCGTGCCGGGATCGCCACCGGCCAGGCGATCGCAGCGGCCGTCGGAGCACCCATGGTGGTGGTGGAGTCGGTGAGCGTGCTGGCGCTTCGGGCCGCCACCGGTCGGCGCAAGATCTGGCCCATCGTCGACGTGAGGCGGGGAGAGGTGGCCACGGCACCCTATCGCCCCGTGCCGGGCGGGGTGGTGAAGGACGGTGACACCGAGATCGTGAGTCCGCTCGACTTCAGGGCGATGATCGACGCCGACGGCGACGAGGCGCTCGTCGTCGGCGACGTTCCCGTCTTGTCGGGGGAGTGTCTGCGCGGCTTGCATCGGGTCAAGGTGGGGCGCCCGCGCTACCCGGCAGCGGACGTCCTGCTAGAGATCGCCGCGCTCCGTGCCGATCGGGACGAATTCGCCGGTCCCGACAGTGTCCGGCCCCTGTATCTGCGCGAGCCCGACACGCAGATCAACTGGTCCGAGTTTCGCGAGGAGGGCGTGTGGCCCGGGCAATCCTGATGCAGATTCGTCCGATGACCCGTGAGGACATCCCGGCGGTGGCAGTCATCGAGCAGGATGTCTACCCGCAGCCCTGGCCACCTCGCGTGTTCTTCGATGAACTGGCGCGTATCGACCGTGTCTACGTGGTCGCGGAGGATGCCGACGGCATCGCCGGGTATGCCGGCCTACTGCTCGTCGAGGGAGATGCCCACGTCACCACCCTGGCCGTCTCGCCTCAGGCCAGGCGTGCCAGCCTGGGCACACGTCTGATGCTGGCGTTGGTGGACGCGGCGCTCGAGCGCAACGCCAGCCACTTGACGTTGGAGGTGCGGGTCTCCAATGCCGGCGCGCAACGGTTGTACGAGCGGTTCGGGTTCGCCCCCGTCGGCCTGCGCAAGGACTACTACCGGGACGAGGATGCGTTGGTGATGTGGGCCACCGACATCGACACGAGCGAGTACACAGAACGGCTCGCAGCGATCCGTCAGGAGTTGCGATGAGCGATCCCGTCATCCTGGGCATCGAGACGAGCTGTGACGAGACGGGTGTCGCCGTCGTCGAAGGCATGCGGGTGCGATCGTCGGTGCTGGCCTCCCAAACCGACGAGCATGCTCGCTTCGGAGGCGTCGTCCCCGAGGTGGCGGCCCGGGCTCACGTGGAGGCCATTCGCCCTCTGGTCCACATGGCCCTGGCCAAGGCCGGGGTTCACTCTGATTCGGTCGACGCAGTCGCCGCCACTCGCGGCCCCGGCTTGTCGGGCGCGCTGTTGGTGGGCTACACCTTCGGGAAGGCGCTGGCGTGGTCGTTGGGTAAGCCGTTCGTCGGCGTCGACCACATGGAGGGACATCTGTTCGCGCCGCGGTTGGAACTGGACGCGTTCCGCCCTCCCTCAGTGGTGCTGCTGGCGTCGGGAGGGCACAGCCAGATCGTCCATGTGCGTGACTGGGGGGACTACGACGTGCTGGGGGCGACCATCGACGACGCCGCCGGCGAGGCGTTCGACAAGCTGGCGCGTTTCCTCGGCCTCGGCTATCCGGGAGGACCGGCCATCGACGAGGCTTCTGAGGGCGGCGACTCCGAAGCGATGACGTTCCCCCGGGCGTTGGCGGATCGACCGTACGACTTCTCCTTCTCCGGTCTCAAGACCTCCGTCGTCACTCAGCTGGAAGCCGCCAAGGCTGCCAACAAGGTTCCTCCCCTGGCCGACGTGGCGGCATCGATCCAGGAAGCGATCGTCGATGTGCTCATCGCCAAGACGTTCAACGCCGTGGACGCCACCGGCGTGGGTTCGGTGGCTGCCGGCGGGGGGGTGCTGGCCAACCGCAGGTTGCGGCAACGGTTGGAGGCGGAGGCGACGGCTCGGGGCGTGGAGCTCTTCCTACCGTCTCCGGCGTTGTGCACTGACAACGGCGCAATGATCGCCGCCGCCGGGAGCTTCCGGCTCGGGCTGGGAGAGACGGGCCGCTGGGATGGTGACGTCGAGCCTGGATTGCGGCTGGGCGCATGAGACGCTCGAGGGGGTGGACCCTGGGACGGATCCGGGGGATCCCACTCGTCATCGACTACAGCTGGCCCGTCATCGCCGTGCTGATCACCTGGTCGCTGTTCGTCGATTTCCGTCTCGGCATCGATGACCTCTCCGGCGAGGCAGCGCTGCTGCTCGCCGCCGTCGGTTCCCTGGCGTTCTTCGGCAGTGTGCTCGTCCACGAACTGAGCCACTCCGTGCTCGCGGTGCGACGGGGACTCACCGTCCGGAGGATTCGCTTGTTCATCTTCGGCGGCGTGTCCGAGATCGAGTCCGAGGCGACGTCGGCTCGCGACGAATTCGCCATCGCCATCGCCGGGCCGTTGTCGTCGATGGCCATGGCGTTCGGCTTCGTGTTCCTCGCATATGTCGCCCCGGCGTCGTGGGAGGCCGTGGACCGCCTCCTTCGGCTGCTCGGCTACGTGAACGCCGCACTGGCCCTGTTCAATCTCGTGCCGGGGTTTCCTCTCGATGGCGGGCGCGTGTTGCGTGCGCTCATCTGGCGAGTCAGCGGTGATCGGCGTCGAGCCAGCTCGATCGCAGTCGGAGTGGGCAAGGGCGTGGCCGTTCTCCTGATGGCCGTCGGTGGGGTGCTCTTCTTCCGTGATGCCGGTGACGGGCAGGGGCTCGCCGGGTTCTGGTACATAGCCATCGGCGGGTTTCTGTACTGGGCCGCCGAACAACACTCGATGCAGTACCGGGCTCTTGCCAAACTCGAAGGCGTCACTGCCGCCAACCTGATGAGCGCGTCGTCGGCTGCCGTGCCGGGCGAGCTGACGGTCCGTGAGCTGCTCGGTCTGTACGTCACGCCGGGCCGCCCGATGGTGTTTCCGGTAGTAGTCGGCGGGAGGGTGCGCGGCTTGATCTCCACCGAGCGTGCGAGCGCAGTGCCGGCAGCCGACAGGGCGTCGATCCCGGTTGCTTCCGTCATGGACGTCTTGGGTCCCGACGACGTCGTCGACGTCTCGACGACCGCAGAAGACCTGGTGGGCCGGTTCGAGCGGCCTGAGCAGCGCATGGCCGTGGTGTCCGCCGGGCGCTTCGTCGGTACCATCTCACCGGCAGACTTGAGTCGATACCTCACCTCGGGGCGGGTTTAGCACTCTGTTGCGAAGAGTGCTACTCTCTGGCACTCTGATTACCTGACTGCTAACGCATGGAAGGGAGGGGTGCCGCAGATGAAACTGCAGCCTCAAGGTGACCGCATCGTGGTCAAGCCCAAGGAAGATTCCGAGTCCACCACCGCAAGTGGCCTCGTCATCCCCGACACCGCCAAGGAAAAGCCGCAGCTCGGCGAGGTACTCGCCGTGGGGCCCGGTGAGTACCGAGACGGAGCGCGCGTCCCCATGGACGTGAAGACGGGCGATGTCGTCGTGTATTCGAAGTACGGCGGCACAGAAGTCAAGTTCGAAGGGGAGGAGTACCTCATCCTCTCCTCCCGTGACGTGCTCGCGGTGATCGGTTAGAAGGAGTACGAATGGCAGCCAAAGATCTCAAGTTCAACGAAGACGCCCGTCGGAGTT
>JBFGCM010000138.1:0-5718 GCA_041581135.1 Acidimicrobiia bacterium | reverse complement strand
GTCCGGCCAGTTCATCAAGCACTACATCGACCAGCTCGCCCGGATGGGCTCGACCACCACGCTCACGGTGGATGGAGCCGAGCTCGGCGTGACCGACATCAAGAGCGCGTTGCGCGACGCCATCAACAACACCCATCACGACATCATCGTGACGCCGAACATCGTCGATGGTCGTGCCCAGATCGATGCGGCGGCGCATCCCGACGAGTACGCCCTGTTCCACAACCCGTTCGGCGTGATCGACGGCAACTCGTACTCGTTCCTCGTGAACAGCTTCGGTGTCGCCGTCAACGGCTTTCCGAGCCGCCCCGACGGGGTCACGTCGGTTGCTGCGGAGAACATCACGTTCCGCAACGTGCACGTGGTGGACCAGCACGCCTTCATCAACGAGGTCGTCGCGTTGGACGTCGGCGGCGCCGCCGCCATTGATCCAGTCGGCGCCGTGTTCCAGGTGAAGAACATGCATCCCGACAGCGGCGTGCCGGTGACCGTGTCGGCCACGGACGACGTTGCGGCGACCTATACGGGCAACGCCGTGGCCACCGCCCAGGCCCTCGTGGCCAAAGCGAACGCCACCGGCGAGTTCGACGGCGGCCATCTGGACGTGACGCGCCTGAACATCTCGTCCGACATCCTGGGATGGGTCGAGGGCGCCAGCGGTTCCGAGACCCTGGCGGACATCGGTGCGAGCTATCTCTGCAACGGCGACTCCATGTTCCACGTCAACAAGGGCGTCATCGCCTTCAAGATGGATGCCGCCAAGAACGTCAAGCTGATTCGTACCAGCGTCGACGGGCTCGCCAACCTGGGTGCCGCCGGCTCGACGCTGTGCGGCGATTACTCCGCAGGCGTTTCTCACCCGGCGGCCACGCTTTCCGGGTATGGCGGCGCCATCACTCGTGGCTACACGTTCGCCGGTTCCGAGAACGTGACCGTCATCAAGGGCTCGGCGAGCGGACTCAGCTCGCAGTGGGGTTCGGCGGTCGGCTTCGACGTCCTCACCGACAGCGAGAACGTCAACTTCTACAACTCGTCGGTCAGCATCGCTGACGGCGGTTGGGGTGGCGCCATTCCTGCAGGCAGCCCGACGGCGCCGGCAGAGGCGATCGGCTTCCAAGTCGGTGCCGACGTCGGGGCGTCGCGGATCCTACGCGGATGCGCCACGGGTCTCGTCGGCTACGCCGGGATCTATGGCTTCTACGACATTGGGGGCCACTCGTCGATCCTGGGGACGTGCGCCGAGTCGCAGTAACCGAATCGAGGGCCAGGAGCTCGACGGGCCCGGTTTCGGCCGGGCCCGTCGTCATGTGGTCATCGACCGAATGCCCGCTCAGCTCGCCGGCTGCATCTCCCGATGCTCCACTTTGCCGTCGGCGTGGAGGGCAAACCGGCCCTCCGCGCGTGGGTGCACCGGACTGCGGGTCGGCCAGGGCCAGCCGCCGAACTCGGTGCGGCGATAGTCCTCCACGGCCTGGCGCAGCTCGTCAGCCGAGTTCATCACGAACGGTCCCATCTGGAACACCGGGGCTCGGATGGGCTCGCCCTGGAGCAACAGGAACTCGGCAGGGCCTCCGTGGTTGCGCAGCGTCACGCCGGCGTCGGGCCGAAGGTGCACGCCCGTACCTTCACCGATCCTGGAGCCCGCCACCGCAACGTCGTCGCCATCGAAGAGATGCAGCATGCGGTTGACCGTGCCCGGAGAGAGCGGAAGGTCCCAGGTGGCATCCGGAGCGAGCCGAATCAGCCAGATCCCGAGGTGGGAGCCGGGCTGCGAGGCCCACGAGTCCGGCGGCGCAGGTGGGGCCGTGGTCTCGTCGATCGTGCCGGCGATGACATCGACGCCGACACCGGGCGCCGGCTCGATGGTGGGAATCTCTTCGCTCCACAGCATCGAGAAGTAGGCCGGGACCATCTTGTGGGAGGGCGGCAGGTTCAGCCAGATCTGGAACAGCTCGAGCGGGTTCGCGCCGTCCGGGTCGAGCAGCGGGAACATCTCGGCATGCATGATCCCCGACCCGGTGGTGAGCCACTGCACGTCCCCCCCGCCGTAGCGCGCCGTGGCGCCCAACGAATCGGAGTGATCGACGTAGCCCCGGCGCACCACGGTGACCGTCTCGAATCCCCGGTGCGGGTGTTGGGGGAATCCGGGCACCACGTCACCGTGGTACATGCTCCAACCATCGAGGTACGAGAAGTCGGAGCCGATGCGGCGCCCGTGCAGCGGCGCCACGGGCCCCAGCAGATCGTTGCCGGCCGGATAGTGATCGACGTGGTGGACGGTGAAGATGAATGGATCGAGCCCGGTCCAGGGAAACCCGAGCTCGACGGTTTCGAGTATCGCCATGGCGGAATGGTAGGCACGCACAGATGCTGTAGAGGACCGAACTGGTGGCGGGTCAACGAGCGCGTCAGAGCAGGTCCGGGACCGCGGCCGAGTGTGCTACCTCGCCCGTGGCGACATGGGCCTCGTGGTTGGCGGCGATGTACCGCAGGTCGTAGCGGTAGTTGACCATCATGCCGAAAGAGCGTTCCATGCCGAAGTCGGAGGGATTGGCCATCCAATTGACCCTGCCCATGCGTGCTCCGTTGCTCAGGTGGAAATGCTCGACTCGATCGTGCGCTCGGCCGTTGGCGCCTTTGGCTTCGAGCAGGTACCTGGCGCACCATCGCAGCAGGTGGTCCTTGTACGGCTCCACGGCCTCGGGAGCAAGAAAGTCGCGACATGGCAGCAGCGGTGGCGGCCTCATCGGCCAGATACTCATCGGCGAGCAGATGCAGAAAGCGCCGCTTGCCGGCGTCGCTCAATCCGAGGTAGACATCTCCGATCTCGGCAGCAGTCGATCGTGCCATGACGGCGCTCGTCTGGGTGAGGCTGCGATCCACCAAGTGGCGCATCGGAGCCGGGTCGGACAGGTCCGGCATGATCCCGCCGGGAAGATCACCGAGCTGGGAGTCTCGCGAGAACGCCCGCCGGACGCGGCCAATAGCTCGATCGAAGAGGCTCGTCACGAGGCCATTCTTGCCGACGGGCGGTCCAGTTCACATGTCCACGATGTCCGTGTTGGCCCCGCTGACCACTACTCCGACGTGTTCGTCCGGTCCGGGTACATATCGGCCCGACAGCAGGGCCGCCGCTGCAGTGGCCCCACCGAGTTCGGCGAGCACCCTGGCGGCCGACCACAGGGTCTCCTGCGCCGCCAGGATGTCGTCGTCGTCGACCAGGATCATGTCGGCCACGTGCTGCTGGGCGATGGGCAGCACGAGATCGCCGACGCGGCGAGGTGCCAACGAGTCGGCGGCGACGCCATCTGCCGGCGCATCGACCGGCTCACCGGCCTCGAGTGCACGAGTGAGCGTGGGTGACCGTCTCGGCTCCACACCGATCACACGGACCCGGCCTTCGTACCACGCTGCGATTCCGGCGATCAGACCACCCCCACCTACGGCTACGAGCAGGGTGTCCAGTCCCGGGGCCTGATCTTCGAACTCCAGCCCCACCGTCCCCTGCCCGAGGATGGTCTCTGGCTGATCGAAGGCGTGGATGTCGGTGGTGTCGCTGTCGGCCACGAAGGCGGCACACGCCCGGAGGGCGTCGTCGTAGCGGTCTCCTGCGATCACCAACTCGGCGCCGCTGTTCCGAATCCGGTCCACTTTGGCCCGGGGAGAGACGGAAGGAACGAAGATGTGCGCCGGCACCCCCAGCCGGCGGGCGGCAGAGGCCACGGCGGCACCGTGGTTACCCCCCGATGCGGCAGCGACCCCGGCGGTGCCGATCTCGCGCAGCAGCAGGTTGGCGAAGGCACCCCGCGCCTTGAACGAGCCGGCGTGCTGGAGGTACTCGAGCTTGAGCGTCACCCGCCCTGCCGTGACACCGAGGTCCTGCGGATCGATCTCGACGACCGGGGTGCGTCGGACGTATGGCCGGATGACCGCGTAGGTCCGTTCGATGTCATGGCGGCTGATCATCGAAGGACGGTACCGCAACGAAGAGATGCCACATCGTCCGGCTTCGCCCGGCTGCCAGATCGCTTCGCCCGCTCGTTGCCATAAGCCGGAGAAGAGGGCGCGCCGCCGAGAAGGCTGGGCTCGCGGACCCGCCGTAGGCGGGTCCGCGTGGAGCCGCCGGGATAGAACAGAAACACTGATCCGAACCTTCCGGCGTCTCGTGACGGCCACGAAAGCGCTCTCCTAACGGAGGAGAGCAGATGGACTGGATCGAGGCATTCACGAAGAAGGGGGAGGAGCTTGTCTCGGCACGGGCGACCAGCAGGGTTGCATACGACATCGGCCGAGAGCTATACGACCGAGGCCAGTTTGAGGAGGCGGCGCAGCAGTTCATAAGGTCGATTCGTGCGTACCCCCTCGACCCTGATCCCTATATGTGGCTCGGCGAGTGTCATTGGATACAAGATGACGGGCTCGCCGCCGAGGAGCAGTACGAGAAGTGCCTGCAGCACGAGCCGAGCGACAACAGCCGGGCCCACGTCCTCCAGCGGCTCGGGCTGGCAGCCGAGCGAGGCGATCATCGCACCGCCGCCGCCTTTTTCGACGAAGCAAACGCTCTACGAGCCGACCTGGAGCCGAAGCTGGTACTACATGGCGTATCACCAGAGCATGGAGAGTGGATCGTTCCAGCGCGACTCTCTTCGGAAGGCCCTTGCTCACAATCCTGAGGTCTGGGAAAAGGTCAAGCGAGACACACGGTGGGCCCCTTGGGACGCTGAGCGGCAGCAATTCCTCAACGACGCAGTTGCCGACGTCACGCTGCAGGAAGTCACCGCGGTCCTCAGAGCCGCACAGCACCTTGCTGCAGCTGAGACGGCCGTGGCGGCAAGTCGAAGGTTCTGGCGAGCCACGTTCGGACGCTTCTTCGCACGTCCCCACCCCATCGAGAGGGACCGCATGAGAGAACTCCGTGCGCA
The DNA here is from genome assembly GCA_041581135.1 of Acidimicrobiia bacterium. Lineage (GTDB taxonomy): Bacteria > Actinomycetota > Acidimicrobiia > Spongiisociales > UBA5794 > JBFGCM01. Next base: position 796 of record JBFGCM010000138.1, on the reverse strand, counting down.
ACTCAGATCGGCCTCGTCACTCGAAGCTGGCGCCGGGTACGAGGGGCCCGCTGCCAAGGCAGCGGCTGCCGATGCCGTGACGCGGCGAGCGAACGAGGCGATCAGGGAGGCCCGGGATGCAATCGCTTTCGCAGAGAACGCCATTCTTGGCCAGGGCGCTCATGAGTCGATGGCCGTATTCTGGTCACTGGCCTTCTGGCTACTCGTCGGTCTGGGCCTCGCTGCAGGAGCGATCGACAACACGTCTGCCCACGGATTACTCAAGGTGACGGCGTGGCTGCTCGTGCTTCCACTCACTCTCGGCGTAAGCCACCTGCTCAGCACGGTCGGCCTGTTGTGGCTCATCAAGGCTCAAGTCTTCTGGCGCTCCACGTATCAACGTGCGCTCATCGAACCGTGCCGCCCCGAGTCGTGCCCGGGCAGGCAGCCAATCCCAGTTGAAGAACAGCGATTCGGCTGATCGTCGCCGTCTCCGAGAAGCTGGTTGTCCACCGCTCCAGGGGTTGTTGACACTCGGGGTCCTTGGCGAACTCGGCTGGGCAGTCCAGCCCGGACCCTGCGGGTAGCCGCTCAGCGTCGCCTTCCGAGTGCGCGCTAATGCCGGCTATGAGCGGAACGGAGTGCGCTCAGCCTGTGATCGGCGCGGAGTGATCTGTGCGCCACCGGGTAGGCCGGAAGAAGCCGCGAGGCGGGTCGTGTGCTGCTCTCGTTGTTGGCCGTGCCCGGCGGTGAATGGCGATGCTGCGGGTCGACCGGGGCACCCGAAGGTGCCCCGGTGCATCCGTGTGCGGCGCTT
>JBFGCM010000137.1:0-5995 GCA_041581135.1 Acidimicrobiia bacterium | reverse complement strand
TCCCCATGCCCGTTTCGCCTGTGCGCCTGAATCACGCCGTTCTCTTCGTCGTCGACTTGGAACGAGCGGTCGACTTCTATTCGAACGTGTTCGGCATGGACGTGATCGCGCGCGAACCTCGGGCCAACGCAGCTTTTCTCCGCCTTCCCCGATCCGGGAACCACCACGACCTCGGTTTGTTCGGGCTCGGACCGGATGCTCCGCCGAAGCGGCGGGGCGGCATCGGCCTGTATCACCTCGCATGGCAAGTCGACACCATCGACGAGCTGGCTGCTGCCCGCAGCTTCCTGCTGGACGCCGGAGCGCTCGGCGGCGAGTCCAGCCACGGTGCCACCAAGAGCCTCTACGGGGCCGACCCCGACGGCAATGAGTTCGAGGTGATGTGGATGCTGCCTCGCGAGGCGTGGGGAGAGTACGAGCACGCCGCCCCCGTCGAGCGACTCGACCTCGCAGCCGAGGTCGCCCGCTGGTCGGGCGTGCGCACGGCCGGGCAGATCGTCGCGGAACCGGCGGGCGACGGCTGAGGCGCCCCGAGGGCGGCCTCCGCGCTGTCACCTCACGGCTACACGCCGATGACCGAAGTCACGGCACCACATAGCTCGGCATGGCCTCGAAGCTCCACGCATCGCCGCTGGCGGCCAGCTGTTGTCGCGTGATCCGAGCCGGCTCGAGGTCTTCGGCTCCCGAGTAGTACGCATCTGTGGTGGGCGGGGGCTCAGGGTCGAATACCACGTGGTACTCGACCGATTCGGGAAGCTCGACGACGTAGTCGGCGAAGAACCGACAGCCGTACTCGAGGTCTTCCCATTGCAGTGGCCCGGTGACGGCGGTACCCAGCACATCGCCCTCGGCGCTGGAGAACGTCAGCCGGATACCGGCCAGTGGATCGGGCCGCAACGGGTTGGCCGCCTGCGTTTCACACGGCTGGTCGACGCGGTGATCGCTGAACACCGAGCCACGGAGCGACAGCGTGCGGTCGGAGCCGCCCGGACCGCCGTCGCCGCCGCAAGCGACGAGCGCCACCGAAAGAGCCGTGAGCAAGACGAGGAGTCGAGCCTCGGTCATTCGAAATTGCTCAGCGCGATCGCGGCAACGACGTAGACAGCGGCCAGCCCGACCAGCACGAAGAGCACGCCGATGGCGACGACCCGGGCGATGGGTGACTCCAGTGCCTCGGCCGGCAGCCAGTGAACAGCGGCGCCACCGACCAGGGCTCCGATCGCCGGGGCCACCACCGGACCCCCTGGCGGCACACCGGCATGAACATTGATGAGTACACCGACGGCGGCGCCTCCCAGCGCCGCCAGGGCATGAGCGAGGTACGGACGCCGAGTGGAGATCGATCTGTTCGTTTCTCCTCCTTTCGATCTCGCGTAGTGACGTCCGGGCCGTCGACCTGGTTCCCGGTTTCTTGCACGATCGCGGCGAATTCGCGGAACCACAGCGATCGCATCCGGCGTCCCACCGGCAGCATCGCAACCCTTTCTGCAAGAGGACGACATGACCCGAATCGTCAGCATCGTGGCCACAGCGGCGCTCTTGACCGGAGCTTGCGCGGTGGCGGCCGATCTCCCGAGCACGCCACCGTCGGTTGCACCCGACACCACCGTCGTCGGCCTCCCGCCGGCCATACCTGCGGCGGACCCCGGCCTGCCTCCAGACGAGCCCGTGCTCCTGGGCGAGGCCTATCTGCGCACCCTCGCAGCTGCCGTGCTCGGCGAGGGCCGCGTGCGCCTCACCGCCAAGGGCGACCTGCCCAGCCCGTGCCATCAGCTACGGGTCGAGGTCGGGCCGCCGGACCCCGACGGCGTCATCTACTTCGAGCTCAACTCGGTGGCCGATCCGGAGATGATCTGCGTGCAGGTGCTCCACCCCTTCCACGTCGCCACCGAGATCGATCGGCTCGGCGCCGGCGCCTACGACGTACTGGTCGCCGGCAAGCGGGTGGCGACGTTCGAGGTGACCCCGGAGCAGGCCTCACGCGACCCACGGCCGACGGTCGTCGAGGTGCAGGTCGAAGAGCCCGTCTCCCCCGCTACCACCGAGGACGATTGATGGAACCGATGCCGATCAGATGCCGCCGATCGCCACGTACTTGGTCTCCAAGTACTCCTCGAGCCCGTCGTGGGAGCCTTCCCGACCGATCCCGGACTCCTTGTAGCCGCCGAACGGGGCCACCTCGGTGGACATGAGGCCGGTGTTCACGCCGACCATGCCGTACTCCAGGCCTTCGCTGACCCTCCAGATGCGGGCGATGTCACCGGCGTAGAAGTACGAGGCCAACCCGTACTGAGTGTCGTTGGCCATGGCGATGGCCTCTTCCTCGGTGGAGAAACGGAAGAGCGGCGCCACCGGCCCGAAGATCTCTTCGTTGGCGATCTGCATGTCGTGGGTGACGCCGGTGAGCACCGTCACCTCGTAGAACGTGCGACCAAGGTCGTGCCGCTTGCCACCCGTCAAGACGCTCGCCCCGGCGTTGAGCGCATCGCCCACCAGCTCCTCCACCTTCGCCAGAGCCGCCTCGTCGACGAGCGGACCGATGGCGGTCTCCTCGTCGAGCCCCGGGCCCACCTTCAGTGCCGCCACCGCCTCGGCGAGCTTCTTGGAGAACTCGTCGTACACGCCGTCCTGGACGTAGATGCGGTTGGCGCACACACACGTCTGCCCGCTGTTGCGGTACTTGGAGTCGATGGCTCCTTGCACCGCTGCATCCAGATCGGCGTCGTCGAAGACCAGGAACGGAGCGTTGCCGCCCAGCTCCAGCGACACGTTCTTGATCGTTCCCGCCGCCTGAGCCATCAGCTGCTTGCCGATCTCGGTGGAGCCGGTGAACGAGATCTTGCGGACGATCGGATTGGTGGTGAGTTCTTCGCCGACGGCGCGGCTGCTGGTGGACGTGACGACACTGAGCAGGCCGGCTGGGAGTCCGGCGCGGGCGGCGAGTTCTGCAGCGGCCAGCGCACTGAGCGGGGAGGCGCTCGCCGGCTTCACGACGGCGGCACAGCCCGCAGCGAGCGCTGGGCCCACCTTGCGGGTGATCATCGCCAAAGGGAAATTCCACGGTGTGATGGCGGCGATGACCCCGATGGGCTGCTTCAGCACCAGGAGCCGCTTGGTGGCGTCGTGGGTGGGAATGACCTCACCCCGCGCCCGCTTGCCTTCCTCGGCGAACCAGTCGATGAAGTTCGCCGCGTAGACGACCTCCCCGCGCGACTCGTTGATGGGCTTGCCCATCTCCATGGTCATGATGCGGGCGAGATCTTCCTTGTGCTCCAGCAGCAGGTCGTGCCAGCGGCGGAGCACGGCTCCGCGTTCCTTGGCCGTGCGCGCCGCCCAGCTCTTCTGGGCGACGTGCCCCGCTTCGATGGCACGTCGGGTCTCCTCCACACCGAGATCGGCGACGGCGCCGACCACCGATCCGTCGGCGGGGTCGACGACGTCGAACGTGTTCGCCGCATCCGCGTCGATCCACTCCCCCGCCACGTACGCCTGCGACCTGAGCAGCGTGGGGTCGTTGAGTGCCATGTGCGTCCCTCCGGGAAGTCGTCGCTCTCCTACCAGGGGACGATATCGGCGTTGACGACGGGCGGCTACCGGACTCCGCCTGCGGCGATCCCGGTTCCTCGGGTGGAACTGCGTCGCGCGTCCGAGCTAGGGGCGCATCTCGTAGGCGTCGCGGAGTGCGTGAACGTGCGTCGTCCAGATGCGAGCGGTGCGTTCGGCGTCGTCGGCAGGTCGGCGGATCATGCGCACGCAGAACTCGGCCTGGTCCTTGGTAGTGCCCGCCTTGCCATGCAGCTGGGTCGCGAAGCGGGAGAAGTCCCGCACGAACACGTCGAACACCTGGTCCACGAGATCGGCTTCGATGTCGTAGATCTCGGCGTTCTCCAGGAACAGCTGGCCGTAGACCACGAGGGTGAAGATCTCACCGAGGGCCAGCAGGAAGTCGGTGTCCCGGGTCTGGTCCTCGTCGGGAGTGGCCTCGACGAGCATCTGCTCGAGGACGTCGATCTGGTCGCGGAAGATGCCGACGTTGGGCAGATCGTGCCGGGCGAACACGACGGCGTGGTCGTGGAACCGGATCTTGGACAGCCCCCGCGTGGGCCCTTGGTCGAACAGGAAGTCGTCGTTGACGGCGTCGTCCCGGCGAGGGACCGCCGGCAGGTCCACCGGGGCGAAGAAGTAGTTCCGCATGAACTTGAGGATCAGCGCGATGTTGACATGCACCGTGCCCTCCAGCTTGGGCAGGGCGCGGATGTCACGGGCCGCCATCTCGAAGTACGTGTTCTTCTCGAAGCCCTTGGCGGCGATGACATCCCACATGTGGTTGATCACCTCTTCGCCCTGCGTGGTGACCTTCATCTTGACCACTGGGTTGTACAGCAGGTAGCGGCGGTCGTCAGGAGTGGCGGATCGCATGTAGTCCGCCGCCCGCAGCGCCACCAGCTTCATCGCCACCAGCCGGGCATACGCATCGGTGAACAGCGCCTTGGCGTGGGGGAAGTCGGTCACCGCCATGCCGTAGAGACGGCGGTGGGCCGCATGGTGGATCGCCTCGTAGAAGGCGTGGGTGCAGATGCCGATAGACGCCCAGCCCAGGTTGAACTTGCCGATGTTGACCGTGTTCAGGGCCGCATCCCACGCCGCATCCCCACGGAAGAGGATGTCGGCATCGGTGACCGGGTAATCGGTGAGCGAGAACTCCGCGACGTAGTTCTGGGAGTGCACGACGTTCTGCTTGCACTCGAAGCCGGGACGGCTCGGGTCCACGGCGAAGAAGCAGTACTCGTCGGTGTCGGCGACCTTGCCGAACGTCGAGATCAGCGAGGCGGCGTTGGCGTTACCGATGTAGTACTTCGTGCCGTTGGCGCGGTAGGTGCCGTCGCCGGCCGGTTCCAGCGCCATCTCCGACGAGTAGAGGTCCGCGCCGTGGGCCTGCTCGGAGAGCCCGAAGGCGAAGATGCCGCCATCGGCGAGCAGCTCTGCCGTCCGCTCCTTCACCACCTCGTTGTCGGACATCCAGATGGGCCCAAGCCCCAGCACCGTCACTTGCCAGGTGTACCAGTAGGGCAGACCGTAAAAACCGAGGATCTCGCCGAACTCACAGTTGCGCCACGTGTCCCAGCGGGCGTCGGCTCCGCCGTACCCGGCAGGCGTGCACATGGTGGCGAAGATGCCCTTGTCGGCGACGAAATCGAGGAAGTCCTGGTACCACACGGCTGCGTGGTCGTCCTCTTTGAGGCGCCCTTTGCCCTTGGCCTCGAAGAAGTCGATCGTCTGGAGCATCACCTCGCGAGAGCGCTCGTCTGGGTAGGACCGGTCATGGTGGTTCGGGTTGAGAAGGATCATGGCCAGGAGGGTAGATCGGTCCACGGCCGCATAGGTTCGCGCCGGGCCGGGCGGCCCGCCCGTGGGTGCACCCTCGCGGCGGACGCGCCAGGACCCCCGGCAGCGGGCCGAGGGTCCTGACCGTGCTACTTGCCCTTCTTCTTCAGGTTGAAGTTCTCATTCACGACGCGGAATTCGCCGTTCTGGTCGATCTGGGCCAAGAACGTCCACGAGTAGTGCCAGGCGCTTCCGTCCGATGTGTAGACGGTTCCTTGCCCCGTATCCCCAAAGGCATTGGTGCGAGTCAACGAGACGTCGAGATCGTTGTCGTGACCGCTCACCCTCATGTCTCCCGTCGCCCACGGACCGTCCTGTTCATCGGTGTCGACGCACGGATCGACCGGGTCATCGGGATCGTCGAAGTTCCACAGCTCGATGGGTCGGATCTCGTTGTAGGAGAAGACCACGGCCCCTTTCCCGGTCTCGTTGAACGTGACAGGAACGAGCTCGATGACCGGTGGCGGTCCGACGAAGCCCCCCTCTGCCCACGCACACACGTCATCACGCGTGGTGTTCCAGAAGACCACCTTCCCGTTCTCGAAATCCGGGAAGACGAGCAGGAGCGGTATGTCTTCCTCCACAGGTGGCGCCGCCTGCACCGGTAGCG
>JBFGCM010000136.1:0-5999 GCA_041581135.1 Acidimicrobiia bacterium | reverse complement strand
TCTACCGATGCCGATGAGGGCGGTTTCGGAGCCGGAGAAGAAGCCGGAGGCGAGTATGCACGTGCCCAAGATCACCAAATACGTGATCTGGAGTCCGTTCATCGCAGCCGTGCCGCCATGACCTACTCGCCGGGGGTGATGCTCGCCATGGTTCCGGCCGCGATGGCGTCTCTGAGCTGGCGAGCCGTGAACGGCTTCTGCACCCACGCCTTCGCTCCAGCTCGCTTGGCGAGGAACGCATCGGCCGCCCGGTCCAGCAGGATGATCACCGGGGTCGCCGCCCGGCCGTCGAGGCTGGCGCGCTGGAGCACTGCCCTGGTCACCGCCATGCCACCCATGCTGGCAACCTGTAGGTCCGCCACCACCGCATCGATTTCGTTGGCGACGATCGCGTCGATCACGGTCTCGGGGTCCGCATGGTCGACCAGCTCGAATTGAGGCTGGGTGAGGGCGGCGTGCACTTCGTTGCGCACCCACGGTTCGTCGGCGACGACCAGGATTCGGGACGGCATGGGCCGAGATTAGCCGGGGCCAGGGCCCCGCCGGCCCCCGTGGCGGCTGACCTGCTCGCCGTGCTCATGGCGGCACGTCTGGTGTGCGCTGCGGGTACCTAACATGGCGCCACCGTGATCCGCCGACTGCTGCTTGCCGCGCTCGTCATCGTTGCCGCCTTGGGGGCATCGCTGCCGTCATCCGCCCAGAGCGGAGCCGTGGTCGATGTCGTCGAAGTGTCGGGCCCGATCGATGCCCGGCTCAGCTCATTCGCCGCAGAGACGATTCGCTCGTCCAATGCGGATGTGGTGGTGCTCCAGGTCGACTCGCCGGGCGTGTCGTCCGGCGAGGCCGAGTTCCTCGAGCTGCTCGACCTGGTCGCCGATCCGCCCACACCGGTCGCCGTGTACGTGGGTGCCCGTCCGGCGCGAGCCTACGGTGGCGCCGCCATGTTGCTCGCCTCCGCGCAGCTGCCCGGCGCAGCGCCCGGGGTGGCGATCGGCTACCTCGACCCGTGGGTGGTGGGCATTCCGGCACCGAGCATCCCCTCCGGTCTCGAAGACTTCGCGGACGCCGAGCTCCAGCTGACCGCGCCGGTACCGGGATTGGTTGACGAGCTGGTGCCCTCCATCGGGCAGTTCATCGTCGGCCTCGACGGCGCCACGGTCACCGTCGACGGCGCCGACGTGGTGCTCGACACGGCCGACACCGTCACCAACGACGACGGCACCCAGACCGTCGTACCGGCGGGTGAGGTGCGCTTCGTCAAGGCCAGTCTCTGGACGAGGTTCTTGCGCCTGGCCAGCACGCCGGAGGCGACCTTCTTCTTCCTGATGGCGGGACTGGCTGCGGCGGCGTTCGAGTTCTACGCGGCCGGCGCCGGGGTCACAGCGGCCGTCGCCGTCGTGTCACTGTTCATCGCCGGGTACGGCCTGGCCACGCTGCCGGTGCGATGGTGGGCGCTCGGACTGGCCGTCGTCGGTCTGTGGCTCTACACCGTCGACTTCCAGCACAACCGTCTCGGATGGCGGAGTGTCGCCGGCACCGCAGCGCTCCTGACCGGTGGGCGGCTGCTGGTGGACGCATCGCCGCAGTTCGCCGCGAAGTGGCCGGTCGTGGTCCTCACGGTCATCGGCGTGGCGCTGTTCTACGTGTTCGCCCTCAGCACTGTCGTGCGAGCCCGGTTCTCCACCCGGACGATCGGCCGGGAGCACCTGGTCGGCAAGGAAGGAGTGGTGGCGACTCCTTTCGATCCGGAGGGCGTGGTGACCATCGACGGCGCCCGATGGCGGGCCCGGTCGACCAGAGCCGCCGGAATCTCACCTGGAGATACGGTGGTGGTGATCGAGGTGAAGGGCATCCTGCTGGAGGTCGATCCTGTTCGCGAGTAGCTAGCGGTTTCCACCAGAATCTTCCTGGTGAGGGTCGAGAACCCCTGTTAGCTTTCCGCTCACTCCGGACGCGGATGAAAGCGAGACCCCCATCTTGATCCCTCTCGATCGTTCTTGGCAGCCCGTCGCACTGTGCCGAGGAAACCATTCCCACCTCTTCTTCCCACCGAATACGGCGGAACGCAAAGACGAACGAGAGCGACGAGAGACCAGGGCGAAGGCGATCTGCAAGGTCTGCCCGGTGAAGCTCGACTGCCTGGACTACGCCATGGAGATCCGCGAGCCGTATGGCATCTGGGGCGGGCTCACCGAGGCGGAGCGCCGTCAGGTCTTGGCCCGGCACGTGGGCTGACCCTCACCTTCAGCGGCGTACCACCCGTACATCACCCTGGCGGCGGGTGACGCCTGCGCCGTCCAGCCACTCGAGCAGAGGCACGGCCTGGCGCCGGCTCAACCCGAGCGCATCCCGGAACTGGGCCACGGTGAACCCGTCGTCCATGGCCATGACCCGCTCCTTGATCTCCTCGATCTGCTCTGGGAGGTACACCAGGTCGGCGTCGATCCGTACGAGCCGCTCGTCGCGAAGCAAGGCGTGATAGGCCTCTTGGTTCAGCTCCAGGCTCGACGCCCGCGGCGCCGCCAGTCCGCTCGCCAGCAGCGTGGCCCGGGCGGCCTCCCACTGCGCCTCCTCCTCGGGTCCCCAGCCTCCTGCGAAGTCGGCGGTGCGCACCGTCGACCCCTCATCGTGTAGGCCCGCAGCCTCGAAGAGTGCCGCCGCCACCGCTTCCGCGGTGCCGGCCGCCTGGATCACCTGAGCCCGCGGCATGCCCGGCCGCAGCGGGTTCGCCTCCTGGTACGCCTGCACCGCGGCGACCATCGCCTCTTGGATGCGCCGCGCCTCGCCTGCGGCGACCCCGACGCCGGCAACCACCAGGCCATCGGTGAGCTGATCGCCGCCGGTCTCGGCGGCCAGGTCCGCCAGTGAGGCAGTCCCGCGCAGCTCCAGCAGCGCATTCGCCCGACCCTCGCTGCCTACCACCGCCCGCAGCCGATCGGCGGCAGCGGCCGCAGACGCAGTGCGTGGATCCGGATCGGGGTCGAGCACCACGCCGCCGCCCACGACGGCCTTCCGCCCCACCTCGCGCAGGACGAAGCGATCGCCCATGGTGAGGGGGAGTGGGGTCTGCAAGCTGAGCACGGCCGCCACCGGATCAGCGCCGGACTCGATGGAGCCTCGTTCGACGATCCGCATCCGCACCGGCACGGCTGCGCTGCCCACGTGCAGGTGGTACGCACCCCGGTCGCCGAGTGGCTCCTCGAGGCCGCGTATCGCACGCACATCCACCAACGCCCGGGTGGTGGGTCGCCACTGGCCAGGTGCCCCCACCATGGAACCCCGCTCGATGTCGGGTCTGTCGACGCCGACCAGGTTCAGGGCGGTGCGAGATCCCGGCGCCGCCACCTCCTGGCCGGCTTCGTGGCTCTGGATGGACCGCACTCGACTCGGGGTTGCGTCGGGCCACAGTGCCACCTGATCGCCGACGGCGACCGAACCGTCGAGCAGGGTGCCGGTGACCACCAGGCCGGCACCGGAGATGACGAACGCCCGATCCACCCACAACCGGGGGCGGCCGATGTCGCGAGGCTCTCCGGCAGCTGCCAGGGCCTCCCCGAGTGCGGCGCGCAGTTCATCGAGGCCGGCGCCCGTCACTGCGGACACCGGCACGATGCGTGCGTCCTCCAGGGTGGTGCCCTCCAGCTGCTCCGCCGTCTCGAGCGCAGCCAACTCGGCGAGGTCATCGTCGACCAGATCGATACGCGTCAGTGCCACCACGCCGTGGCGGATGCCCAACAGATCCAGCACGCCGAGATGCTCCTCCGATTGCGGCATCCAGCCCTCGTCCGCCGCCACCACCAGCAGGGCGACGTCGATTCCACCCACCCCGGCGAGCATGTTCTTCATGAATCGCTCGTGGCCGGGAACGTCGACGAATCCCACTTCGGTGCCGTCGGCCAGGGTGGACCACGCGAAGCCGAGGTCGATGGTGAGCCCTCGCTCCTTCTCCTCGGCCCACCGGTCGGGATCCCGCCCGGTGAGGGCGGCTATGAGCGTCGACTTGCCATGGTCGACGTGACCCGCAGTACCAACGATCGGCACCAGATCACCTCAGGCGCATGCTGCGCTCAGCGCCTTGGTGACCGTGTCGTCCTCCTCGGGCAGCACGCTGCGGAGGTCGAGGATGAGCGTGCCCTCTCGCCTTCGGGCAATCACGCCCAGTTCCAGCAGCCCGTGCCAACGCCGGTCGACCGACCCTTCGATCTCGATGATGGGCGAGGGCAGCGTCTCCCCGGGCACGCTGCCGGCCCCGGGCACCGACTCGCCCGGCCGGATGGTGCCCTCGACGCCTGCCTCGGACAGCAAGGCCGCCGACCGAGCCTCCAGCGCTTCGTAGGAGGCGCTCGCCATGCGCCAGAACGGCACATCGGCTCCGTGTCCCGCGGCGTACATCTCGAGGGTGGCACCGAGGGCGGCCAACGTGGACCCGTCGCACCGAACGGCGCGGGCGATGGGATGGCGCTTCATGGCGCCGACGGCTTCGGCCGTGCCCACCGCGATTCCGGCCTGAGGTCCGCCGAGGAGCTTGTCGCCTGAGAACAGCACGACGTCGGCACCGTCTTCGAGGGTCTGCCGTACAGCAGGCTCGTGGCCCACCCACGACGGTGGTGGTCCCTCCAGCCAAGGGGTTCTGGCATCGAGGAGACCCGATCCGACGTCGGCGATGAAGGGGATGCCGTGGCGATGGGCGAGGCCCGCAAGATCGGCATAGCTGACGTCCTCTGCGAACCCCTCGACGCGGTAGTTGGAGGGGTGGACCTTGAGGATCGCGGCGGCGTGGCCGACCTCCGCGTCGTAGTCCGAGATCCGAGTGCGGTTGGTGGTGCCCACCTCCACCAGCGTCGCCCCCGACGCCGCCATGAGGGATGGCAGGCGGAACGAGCCGCCGATCTCGATGAGCTCCCCCCGCGATACCACCACGCTCCCGCCCTTGGCGAGGGCGGCGAGGGCCAGCAGCAAGCCGCCGGCGTTGTTGTTCACGGCAAATCCGGACTCGGCTCCGGTGAGGGTGGTGAGGAGATGCGAGATGAACCCACCCCGGCCGCCGCGCTCGCCCGTGGTGACGTCGAACTCCACATTGGCGTAGCCCACTGCGACGTCGCGGGCGGCGTCGGCCGCCTCCGGCGGCAGTGGGGCACGACCCAAGTTCGTGTGCAGCAGCACTCCTGTGGCGTTGATGAGGCGTCGCAGCCGACCCGCCGCCAGTCGGGCGAGCTGGGATCGGGCGTCGGCCTCCACGTCCACGGTGGTGCCCGGATCGGCCAGCAGCCGACGTCGGCCCTCCTCGATCGCGTGGCGTGCCACCTCGGTCACCAGCGATGGCGGTCCCAGCTCGGCCAGCGAGCCGGCGAGCCGATCGACCGAAGGCAGATCGCGGAGTTCCACGCCGGTCAGGTTAGAGGGGTTGTCGCACGGTGCTCTCGGGGGCCGTCGCCTGCGGACTCCGGGTCCGCCTCGAAGACGACTCCTCGTCGGGTTCCGATCCCGAGCGCAGAGAGGCTCCCTCCTCGCGCCCAGCCGCAGCAGATACCCGTCAGTCCTCGTCGGCCCGGATCTGCGCCCTCAGCCCGTGCTCGTCGAAGACTTCCCACATCTCGACCAGGACATCGTCCTCGAAGCGGAAGAACATCATCTCCTCGACTTCCACCCGTTTCCCGCTTGGTGAGACCCCCCACCAAGGTCCTTCGTGGGTTCCGCGAAGCACCAGCGAAACGGCTACGAGGTCGTCTTCGGTCACGAGATGACGGATCACGATCTCGAGGTCTGGAAACGCGTCACGCCAGGATTGCACGAGACCGGGCAGCGACTCTGCGACGACGTGAGTGGTCGTGCCGTGATAGTGGAATGGGATCGCGGGTGCGGTCCGATCTGCCAGGTAGCCGAACCTCTGCTGATTCCATCCTTCCTCGAAGATGAGACGGACGAGACCGGCGTTGCTGGGAGCTGCAGAGTGCACGGTCTCATTCTGGCCACCTGCCGATCACCGTGCCTGGCACCCT
>JBFGCM010000135.1:0-6044 GCA_041581135.1 Acidimicrobiia bacterium | reverse complement strand
GCGCGCGTGCCGAACTCCGCGGTGCCTTCCTTGCGCACGGAGATGTTGGCGTCGAATCGCATCCGACCCTCTTCGAGCTTGGCATCGGAGATGCCGAGCGCCCGGATGATCTGCTGGAGTTGGGTGCCGTACGCCCGTGCCTGTTCCGGGGTACGGAAGTCGGGTTCGGTGACGATCTCCACCAGCGGCACTCCGGCTCGGTTGAAGTCGAGCAGCGAGTGGTCGGCGTCGTGGATGCGCCCGGCGTCACCCTGGTGCAGGCTCTTGCCGGTGTCCTCCTCCATGTGCACTCGGGTGATGCCCACCCGGACCGTCTCCCCGTCCACGGCCACCTCCACATGGCCGTCGACGCAGATCGGGATGTCGTACTGGCTGATCTGATAGTTCTTGGGGAGGTCCGGATAGAAGTAGTTCTTCCGGTGGAACACCGACTCGGTGGCGACGGCGCAGTTGACCGCCGCCCCGATCTGGAGGATGCCGTCGATGGCGGCCTCGTTGGGCACCGGGAGGGCACCGGGCAGCCCCAGGCACACCGGGCACACGTTCGTGTTGGGCTCCGCCCCGAAGTCCACCTTGCAGCCACAGAACATCTTGGACTGCGTCTGCAGTTCGACGTGGGTCTCGATGCCGATGACCGCTTCGTAGCCGCTCATCCGACCACCTCGGAAGCGGCCAGGCGGGGCCGGGCGTCGAACCCGACGAGGCGCTCCACCTCCGCCGCCACCTGGAACAGCACCTCTTCGCCGAGGGCCGGCGCCATGATCTGGAACCCGATGGGAAGACCGTTGCGATCGAGACCCACCGGCACCGAGATCGCCGGGTCGCCGGCCAAGTTGCTGGGAATGGTGCACACATCGGAGTAGTACATCGCAATGGGGTCGTCGGCTTTCTCCCCGATCGGGAACGCCGTGGTGGGTGCCGTGGGCGAGACCAGCACGTCGACGTCGGCGTAGGCGCCGGCGAACTCGCGCCGCAACAACGTCCGGACCCGTTGCGCCTGCCCGTAGAACGCGTCGTAGTAGCCGGCACTGAGGGCATACGTGCCCAGCAGGATGCGGCGTTGCACCTCGGGACCGAAGCCCTCGGCTCTGGTCTTGGCCATCATCTCTTCGGTGGTCTCCCCGTCAACGCGAAGGCCGTACCGCACGCCGTCGAATCGCGCCAGGTTGGCCGAGCATTCAGCCGGAGCGATCAGGTAGTACGCCGACAGCGCGTACTCGGTGGCGGGCATCGACACTTCGACGATCTCGGCGCCGGCGTCGGAGAGGGCGTCGATCGTCGCCCGGGTCGTCGCCGTCACGTCCGGCTCCATGGCATCGACCAGCAGCTCCTGCACCACGCCGACGCGCAGGCCCTTGACCCCGCGTTCGAGCCCGGCGCCGAAGTCCGGGACGTCGCCGCGGTAGCTGGTGGCGTCGTTGATGTCGAAGCCGGCGATCGCTTCCAACAGAGCGACCGCGTCGGAGACGCTGCGGGTGATGGGACCGATCTGATCCAGTGACGATGCAAAAGCGACCAGCCCGAAGCGGCTGACCAGGCCGTACGTGGGTTTCATCCCGACCACGCCGCACAGCGCGCCAGGCTGCCGGATGGAGCCGCCGGTGTCCGACCCCAATGCGGCCAGCGCCGACCCGGCGGCCACGGCCGCAGCCGAGCCGCCCGAACTCCCCCCAGGCACCCGATCCGGGTCCCACGGGTTGCGGGTCGGACCGTACGCCGAGTTCTCGGTGGAGGAGCCCATGGCGAACTCGTCGAGGTTGGTCTTGCCCACGATGACGGCGCCGGCGGCGCGGAGCCGGCTCGTCGCCGTGGCGTCGTATGGCGGGCGGTAGCCGGCGAGGATCTGCGACGAGCAGGTCGTCTCGACGCCGCGGGTGCACATGTTGTCCTTCAATGCGATCGGGATCCCATGCAGGGGCCCGAGATCGGTGCCGGCGGCGAGCGCGGCATCGGCTCGACGCGCCGCCTCCCGGGCGGCGTCCTGATCGAGCGTCAGATACGCGTGGAGGTGCGTCTCGGTGAACCCGGCCCGCGCCACGACCGCATCGACCAGGTCGACCGCGGTGACCTCGCCGGCACGAAGCGCCGCGCCGGCGGCCGCGATGGTGGCGTCGGCCCAATCAGTCATCACAACTCATCGAGGATGCGCGGCACCCGGAAGTAGCCGTCGACGGCGTCCGGGGCGGCCGCCAGCACTTCGTCACGGTCGAGTGATGGACGCACCTCGTCGGCCCGAAACGAGTTGGTCATCGGAATCGGGTGCGAAGTCGGCGGCACACCCTCGGTGGGCAGGGCCTGCACCCGCTCGGCGTGCTCCAGGATGTCGACGAGCTGCGCCCCTACCACGGCCAGGCGCTCGTCGTCGAGAGCCAGCTTCGCCAGGCGCGCCACTTTTGCGATGTCGATGTCAACAGGCATGACCGCGATGGTAGACGCTCGGCCCTGCGCCGATTCTCGGCACCGACCAGGCAATGGCTGGGAGGCTCGGTGGGGGTCGAGTACCGTGCGTTCCATGCGCCGCCTGGGCTTCCCCATCTTGATCTGCCTGCTGCTGGTGGCTTCTGCCCCTGGAGTTGCGGCACAGTCACAACGCGAGGTCGACCGGCGCCAGGCCGACGCGGAAGTCGCCGAGGCCGAAGTGGCCGCGACCCTGGCCCGCCAGGACGTGATCGTCGCCGAGCTCAACGCTGCACTGGGAGCCTATGCGCAGGTCGGCGCCGCGGCGTGGGAGATGGTCGGCAAGGTGAGCGAGCGTCGCGCCGACGTCGAGGCGGCGGAGAAGGCCGTTGGCAAGCTTCGCCTGCAGGTGCGGGCCGCGATCACTGACGCCTACTTCGACGCGTTCGATGGAGCAGGTATTGCCCTCATCGCCACCAAGGACATGACCGACCTGCTGGTGAGCCAGGACCTCGCCACCCGCATCGCCGCCCGCGAGCTGGAGCTGCTCGAGCAGCTCGAAGCCGAGAAGGCGGCGCTCGCACGGATCCGCGCCGAGTTCGACCCCGACATGGCGGCGCTGACCCAGGCGCGCCACGACGCCGAGTCCCTGTTGCGGGCGATCGCCGAATTGGCGGTGGAGGCCGACCGCAATGCCTTTGCCGCCGGCGAGGCGTCGGTCGCCGCACAGGCGGCGTACGAAGCCGCGATCCTGGCGCTGGAGGCAGCGGACCAGAACGTCGGCCCGAAAGTGGCGCGCTGGCGGCCGCTCGTGGAGCAGTTCTTCCCCGAACCACTCATCTGGGAGGCGCTGCGGGTGATCCAATGCGAGAGCCGTGGCACCCCCGACGCCGTCAATCCGATCTCGGACGCTTCGGGCCTGTTCCAGTTCCTGGCCGGCACCTGGGAGGTCGCCAGCGCCCGAGCGGGGTACGCCGGCGCCGATCGCTTCGACCCCGAGGCCAACGTGGCATCCGCCGCTTGGCTCGTCGCCAACTCCCAGGACCATCCCAATGGCCGGTGGGGTCATTGGGCCTGCCGGCACGCCGCCTGAGTGGCGACCGTGATCAGCCGAACGAATTCGTCAGAGTCGTCGTGGCTGGTGATCCCGTCGGGGCATTCCCCGAGCGGATCGTGACCGCAGCAATGGCTGCCGCCACGAGGCAGAGCGCTGCGCAGAGCCGCATGGCGATCTGATGGCCGTCGGCGAACTCCGGACTGTCGAACGTCTGTCTTGGCGATGACCCCGAATGTCGCCAAAAGAGCCGGCCCTGAGCATGAGTGCGAGCATGGTGACGAGGTAGCCGTTGACCACCCACTGCATCGCCGAGACACCGCCCCCAAGGTCGTCTGATACCGACGGCAGCGCCACATTGAGCATGTCGTCACTCATGTAGGCGAGTGCGGAGCCCAGGACCGCAGCTGCGATGACCGCTCTCCCCTGCCTCGAGCGCAGACGAACACCGGGGCCGTCCGAAGGATGCTCTTGGGCAGCGGACGGCATCACCTGACCTCGAGCGGTCGGCACGATGGCTACCGATCACTACTCCTGTGCCCAGGATTTGGTGAGGGCAGCGAACGCTGCCGCACCACCAGTGAGCGCCCCACCAAATCCGCCACCAGGGTTCCCCCAGGCACCGGCGAGGTACAGCCCCTTGACCGGGGTCTCGTTCTGGATCCTCGTCATGAAGGCGTTGTCCATCGACTGCTCGAAGCCGTAGAGCGCACCTGCCGTGTTGCTCGTGAACGCCTGATTGGTGAGAGGCGAAGCCGTCACCTTGACCTCGATCATGGACGAGAGACCGGGAATCACCAGCTCTCCGGCCCGCCGGATGAGGCTCTCACTCCACCGCTCCTTCTCTGCTTCGTACGCCGCCCGGTCGTCCGTGTAGTAGTCGCCTTCGAACTTGCGCCAGGGTTCCGAGCCGCTCAGGCAAAACAGCATCACGGTGGAGGTGCCGGGCTGCGAATAGCCCTCGAAGGCGTTGTCGTAGACAGTCACGCTGAACCCGTTGTTCTCGACGTCCCCGCTCAAGCTGGCCTCGTATTCGGCCTCGGGCCCGGCACCGGTCGTGACGTGCGTGCTGTATGCATCGACCTCGCCCCGCAGCTCGGTCTTCAGCCCGAGGTAGACGATGAAGGAGGAGACACTCGGCCGGTACATCGAGATCCGCTCGCGGTACTCGGGAGGCAGGACCTCCTCAGGCAGCAGCTTGGTCAACGTCGTGATCGCACTTGCGTTGCTGACAACGGCCGTCGCCGGCAGCACCCTTCCGTCCGCCAGCCGGACACCGGTGACGGCACCATCGGCGACCAGGATCTCTTCCGCCACCGATCCGTAGATGATCTGCCCACCGGCCCCTTCGACCACCTCGGCAAGCGTATTGCTGAGCGCCTGCGACCGGTGCTTGATGTAGAAGGACCCGTTCTTGAGGTACTGACCGGCTATCGAGGCGTAGTAGAACGCCGAGAGCCTCGACGGAGGGAGACCCAAGTACGTCCAGAGCCCTGACAAGGCTTCGTGAAGCGCCGGATCAGCGACGTGATCACCCAGGAGATCAGCAAGCGTCTTGTTCCGTATCTCCCACATGATCGGGAACTCGACTGGGAACATCCGTAGGTCGAACTCGTCTTTCACGCGCTGGAAACGGTCGGCCTCGTCGGCGAGGTCGACCATCTGCCGAACGAAGCCTCGGATCCCGTCCTTCTCGTCGGGGAAGTGCTCGGCCAGCACGGCGATGTACGCCTCCGGATCACGCTGCGGGACGGAGATGTCCAGATCAGGGGTCTTCAGGCGATAGACCTCGGGCAGTTCAACGAGTTCGATCTTGTCGAGAACCCCGAGCTCGTCGAGAATCCGGGCCGTCGCGTTGTTGTTGATCGCAGTCCCGTGGAGGGAGATGTCGAAGACGAATCTGCCGTCCTTTCGTGCGAACACCCCTGCGTACCCACCCGGTTTGCTGTGCTGCTCGACCATCGTGACGGGCACACCGCGTCTGGCGAGAAGCGCCCCACAACACAAGCCCCCAAGACCGGCTCCGATGACCACAGTGTGATGGTTCTGGTTGGTGCTCATCACGTCGTACCCCTTCCCAACGTCGGCTCGAACTCAAAAGTCATGCCCGCATGCGAGGTCAGCCGATCCAACAACAGGTCTCCCATCGCTGCGGCCGGCGTCCACGACCCACCCCCGACTGGGATCTTCTCCGCATCTTCAGCCAGGCACAGTGCTGATTCGATGAGCATGCGGCTGGTGGAATCTGTGGCCGGATCTCCCTCCCCACCAACCAGCGCTCGCACAGTCGTACCACCGTCCATCTTGCCGATGAGAACGATCTTCCACTGACCGGACTCCCGTGTCTCTCGATCGGGACCTTCCCCGGAGCCGGGCAACACGTACTTCTTCAGCAGCCATCGAGTCGGCGGGATCGCCACGGAAGCAACGAAAGCAACGAATCCGATCGCCTCAGCCTTTGCCCTGATTCGGCCGGACAGGCCGTCGGCAACAACCCGGGCCTCGTCGTATCGGAAATCCTCGCCATAGGGATGACCGAGGAGTGCATTGGTCCGACGCACGATCTTGGTGTTCATCGGCCCCATGAAGAACG
>JBFGCM010000134.1:0-6099 GCA_041581135.1 Acidimicrobiia bacterium | reverse complement strand
GGCTGGATGTTGTGGAACGCCGGCGGGAGCTTCATCGAGTCGTCGCTGCCCCTCGACGAGGACAACGCAGAGGACGCGTCGGAGGGATCCGACGAGACCGACGCCGACGCCTAAGCGGCGTCGGCCACCAAGCCGTCCAGCGCCACGAGCACCATTTCGTTGAACGTGCGCTGACGCTCATCCGAAGAGGTCGACGCCCCCGTGCGGATGTGATCACTCACCGTGAGAATCGCCAGCGCCCTGGCTCCGAACTCGGCGGCAGCCCCATACAAGCCGGCGGCCTCCATCTCGACGGCGTAGACGTTGAGATTCTCCATCAGATCGAAACGCTCTGGCCGGGGATCGTAGAAGAGGTCGGCCGAGTGGCAGTTGCCCACCTTGACGGGCACCCCGCGAGCCAGCGCCGCAGCGTGAGCGTGGCGCAAGAGGTCGAAATCGGCGATGGCGGCGAAGTCCATGCCGCCGTAGCGAGCCCGGTTCACCGACGAGTCGGTGCACGCGCCGGCGGCCAGAATCACGTCCCGGATCTCGACGGCGCGCGAGATGCCGCCACACGATCCAACCCGCACCAGATTGCGGACCTGGTACTCGGTGATCAGCTCCTTGACGTAGATGGAAGCCGACGGGATTCCCATGCCGGTGCCCATGACCGATATGGGCATGCCCTGGTACGTGCCGGTGAATCCGAGCATGTTGCGGACCGCGGTCACTTGCCTGGCGTCCTCGAGATGGGTCTCGGCGATGTGTTGGGCACGCAGCGGGTCGCCGGGAAGCAGGATCGACTCGGCGAAGTCACCGGGCTCGGCGCTGATGTGGGGCGTGGGCATGACGGGACCTCCGGTGGTCTGGCCGGGGGCCATTATCGCCTACGCCATCCGGATTGCCGTACTTCGCTCAGTCCAGGCGCACGCCGGCGGATCGACGGGCTCGCACCGAGTTCGATGGGCTCGGCTCGTCACGTACCGCCTCCCGCGGGAAAGCGGTGTTGAACGCGTCCACCAGTCTCGTGGCCGCCCGTGACCAGAGGCTTCCCTCGGGGCGGAGCGCGGATGGACCGACTCGGCCGGGGCACGACCCGCTCATGCTCGTTGGTCGCCATCTTCTACCCCCTTTGATGCCCGCAGCGTGCCGGGCGTCTCTCAGCGCCGGCTTGGTGCGCAACCGCAGGTGCCACTACCGGACGGGCGTGTCCGTCGGGTGCGGGGTGTCGCCGAGGAGCGCCTGCAGCCTCCGCAGCTCCTGGCGGAGCTCCTGCACGACCGATCGAGAGGCGGGATCGGCGTACACGTTGTCGACCTCGAAGGGATCGGCGCCGAGGTCGTACAGCTCCCATTCCGGCGGCTGCACGCCGCCTCGCGCCCCGGGCTGGCCGAGCGGGTCGTTGTAGAAGTAGATGAGCTTGTGGTGCAGCGTCCGAACGCCGTAGTGCGCCCACACGTTGTGGGACGAATCGCCGTGCATCCAGTAGCGGTAGTACATCGAGGTCTGCCACGTCGGGGGCCGTTCACCGCTCAGGAGCGGAACGAAGCTGGTGCCCTGCACGTGACCGGGGATGTCGACCCCGGCGAGCTCGAGAAACGTCGGCGCGAAGTCCACGTTGAGCACCATGTCCTCGCACACGCTGCCCGGTGTGATCATGGGTGGGTAGCGCACGAGCAAGGGCATCGACAGCGACTCCTCGTAGATGAATCGCTTGTCGAACCAGCCGTGGTCCCCCAGGAAGAAGCCCTGATCCGATGTGTACACGACCACGGTGTCATCGGCGATTCCGGCATCATCCAACCCGTCCAACAACCGGCCGACGTTGTCGTCGATCGATGCCACCACCCGGAGGTAGTCCTTGATGTAACGCTGGTAGCGCCACGACACCTCCTCGGCCTCGGACAGGCCCTCCGGTATCGGCGCCTTCAGATCCCGCTCGTCGAGGTCCATCATGTGACACTTGGCGGCAGCGGCCGCCGCCGACCGAGTGGCGTAGTCGTCCCAGAACGTCTCCGGCTCGGGAATCGTCTCGCCTTCGTACAGGTGGGCGTGCGCCGCATCGGGCTCCCAGTGTCGATGGGGTGCCTTGTGATGCACCATGAGTGCGAACGGACGATCCGGATCCCGCCGTTCCAGCCAGCCCAGGCTCAGGTCGGTGATGATGTCGGTGACGTACCCGGAGAGGGTGGTCGCGCCGTCGGGCGTCAAGAACTCGGGATCGTGATACTCCCCCTGCCCGGGCAACACCGTCCATTCGTCGAAACCGGTGGGATCGTGGCCGGGTCCGTGGCCGAGATGCCACTTGCCGAAGATCGCCGTCTGGTAGCCGGCGGCCTGCAACAGCTTCGGAAACGTGAGGAGCCGGTTGTCCATCGGCGTGTCGAGCGTGGTGACGCCGTTGACGTGGTTGTACGTACCGGTGAGCACTGCCGCTCGACTCGGGGTGCAGATGGAGTTCGTGCAGAAGCAGTTGTCGAAGCGCATGCCGCCGGCAGCGATGCGGTCCAGATGGGGAGTGGCATTGATACGGCTCCCGTAGGCGCTGATCGCATGGGAGGCATGGTCGTCCGACATGATGAAGAGCAGGTTGGGGCGGCGGTCGACCATGGCGGCTGATCCTATCCGGGGTGGCCGCTCACCAACCGAGCTCGTGCAGGCGCTCGTCGCTGATGCCGAAGTGGTGGCCGATCTCGTGGATCACGGTCTTGGCGACACGCCGCCGCAGCGCGTCGACAGTGGGCGAGATGGCGAGGTGGGCGTGACGAAAGATGGTGATGCGGTCCGGCATGACCGCCTGGTAGGACATCGCACTGCGCCGGGTGAGCGCAACACCCTGGTAGAGACCGAGCAGGGTGCGGCCCCTGGCATGACGGCGCTGGGCCGGAGTCGGCACGTCGGCCACCACCACGGCGACGTTCTCCATGTGCCGGGACAGCTCATCGGGAACGAGATCCAGCGCCTCGGCGACGAGGTCCTCGAATTCGGCTCGGTTCATCTCGACGGGCATTGCTGCAGGCTACGTCCTCGGCCGCCTTCAGACGGCGTAGTGTGACCGATTCGACGGAGGCGGATATGGACGACCACCTGTTCCCAGACATGAAGTACTACGGGGAAGATGGCTCTCTGTACCCGTGGCGAACCAGCTACGACCCGGGTGACGTCGCCCACGTGGCACGTGTCGACTCCGGGCTCCGCCTACGACTGATCACCGAACCTCGGTTCACGGAGGCCGTCGTCGTCATGGCCGACGGTACGGGACATCCGATGAGTCTCACGGCCGCCGGGCCCGAGACCTCCGTGTGGGAGGCGACCATCCCGGCCGTCGATGACACGGTGGCCCACACGTTTGCCCTCAGGGCGGACACCGGTCGTGCGGTCTACCGCGTGCCGCAGGGGGTCGCCGGTGGCGTCGAGCGCCTCGATCGCTGGATGCTGAACCCGGACACCGTGCCCAGAGTCGACCTTCCCGAGTGGGCGAGGGGTGCCTTCATCTATCAGATCTTCCCCGATCGCTTTTGCCGCTCGGGCGACATCGAGGGGCCGGCGTGGGGCGCAGATCCGGACTGGCTCCTTCATCACGGCGGCAATCTCGACGGGATCACGGAGCGGCTCGGGTACCTGACCGACCTCGGGGTGGATCTGCTGTATCTCAACCCCATCTTCTCCTCGCCGTCGACGCACCGCTACGACACCACCGACTTCTACTCCGTCGACCCGATGCTGGGCGGCGACGACGCACTGCGCCGCTTGGTCGAGGCCTGCCACTCGACAGGCATCCGGGTGATGCTCGACGCTTCGTTCAACCACTGTCATCCACGCTGGTTCCCCTTTGCCGACGTCGTGGAGCGCGGCCCGGCTTCGGACTACTACGACTGGTTCGATATCCGCAGCCATCCGTTCGAGGTGATCGTGCGACCCGACACGGTGCGACGGCTCCGGGCGAATCCTGAACGACTCCTGCGGTTCTGGGACGGCTTCGAGGAGCAATCAGGTGTCCCGGTTCGAGTGGTCTCGGGCGAGGGTCCGATGATCGAGAGCCCGTACGACGGATGGTTCGGCCTTCCGTCGATGCCGCGCATCGACCTCACCAACGAGGCGGCGCAGTCGTACTTCCTCGACGTCGCTCGCTATTGGGTGCGCGAGTTCGACATCGATGGCTGGCGGATGGACGTGGTGCGGTACGTGGACCAAGAGTTCTGGCCCAAGTTCCGAGCGGCCGTCAAGGAGGTCAAACCAGACGCCTTCCTCCTCGCCGAAGTCATGGGCGACGCCGGACCGTGGTTGCAGGGCGACCAGTTCGACTCGGTGATGAACTACACCTTCAACGAGCTGATGCTCAGCTTCTTCGGCGAGGAGGAGTCCGATGCTGCCGAGGTGGTCGAGGGGCTCGTGCGGATGTATGCCAAGTACGCGCCGGAGCCGGTGGGTGCCTCCCAGCTGCTGTTGTCGAGTCACGACACATTGCGGTTCCAGCTGAAGGTGGGGGGCGACGCCGACCGGCTGCGCCTCGCCACCATCATGCAGTTCACCCTCCCCGGGTCGCCGTCGGTGCACTACGGGGACGAGATCGCCATCGAGCCGCACCCCACCGAGCACAGCCGCGAGCCGTTCCCGTGGAACGACGAAGCATCGTGGAACGAGGAGCAGCGGTCACTGATACGACAACTGGCCGCACTCCGCAACGCACACCCGGCTCTGCGGTATGGACCGTTCCGCCCGTTGTGGTGGGGGTTGAGCGCCGTGGCCTACCTGCGGGAATGGAACGGCGAGCGCATCCTCGTGCTCCTCGACCGGGATCACCCTCTCGGCGAGATCCGGCTGACGGTGCCATCCGCCGACCCCGCCGTTCTGCTCGGGGACGCCACGGTGAGCGCCGACGCCAACGAGACCACCGTCATCACAGAGAACCAAGCCGTCGTGGTGCGCTTGTGAGCCAGCTCACGTTGACAGCCAGAGCCACCCGGCAACCGGTGATCGTGAGCCCTCCCTACTCGATGCGAACGATGGAGCAGGCGGACGCCGTCGGTGTCGGGCGCCTCTACTTCGACGCCTACGAGGCGGGCGAGGCCTGTGCCACTCTCGAGGAGGCGCTCGCCGACGTCGAGGCGTCCTTCGCCGGGGAGTACGGCGAGCTGTGGCCTCCGGCCACCCTGCTCATCGAGCAGGGCGGCGACGTCGTGGCTGCCGTCATGACAGTGCGGCGCGCCCCGTGGGATGACACGCCGCCATGCCCGTTCATCATCGAGCTGTTCACCGATCGGTCCCATCGCCGCCGCGGCCTGGGGCGAGGACTCGTCGGTGCGGTCTCGACTGCCGCCGCGGTGGCCGGTGAATCGTGCGTCGGGTTGCGGGTGATGAGCCACAACCACGCGGCCGTGTCGCTCTACGCGTCGCTGGGATTCGAGCCGGCGCCCGACCCCGGCTGATCCGGGTCGAGCGCCGCTTGATCAGCCGGTAGCTGTGGGATCCACGATGAGCGTGCCGTCGACGAGGTCGCCGAAGAGCACGACCGAGTGGTCGGTCCACGTGACACCCTGGCCGGTCGTCAGATCGTCGGGGTCGATCGTGGCCTCGTAGCCGCTCACCTCGACCCACGCGCCCCCACACTGCGGCGGGAACGACTCGGCCAAGGCTTCGCAGAAGCGTGCGGTGGTGCCGTCGTCGACGATGTGACCCTGCACCGCCAGGACTCCGGTGGCGTCGGTTTCGAGCGCCTCGGATACGGTCAGGCCGCCGTCGACGAGGGCACCCGAGGTGCCGCCACCTGCGGGCGGGGGCTCGTCGCTGGGCGGGAGGTCGGGCGGAACCTCCCCGGGCTCGAGCGTGTCGTTGCAGTCAACGGTTCCCTCGAGACAGGCACCGGCGGCAGCGGGTACGTCACCCGCATCGCTTGGTGCCGGTTCGGCGGTATCGGTGCCGCAGGCGGCGGCGACCAGAGCAAAGATGGCAATCAACAGGCTCAGACGTCGTGGTGCCATCGGTTCCTCCTTTCGAGGTGGGGTGTGCGATTCCATTCAGACGTCGATGGCGGGCGGCAGGTTCCCGGATTCTCGGGCGCCTCGACGCGGCATCGCCTCAGTCCCGCGCCAGCATCGTGCCGCCGTAGACCTGACGGGT
>JBFGCM010000133.1:0-6120 GCA_041581135.1 Acidimicrobiia bacterium | reverse complement strand
CGCCGCCGGCGTACCCTCACCCGACGCCGCCGGCGTACCCTCACCCGACGCCGGCGCAGATACACTCCGCGGCGATGGATGTGACACGCGACTGGCGGACGTTCCCCGAAGAGAATCCAAACCTGGTCATCGAGGCCAACGCCTCCGGGGACCTTCTGTACATCAATCCGGTGGCGGCGGAGCGCTTCCCCGAGCTCGAAACCAAGGGCAGCGCGCACCCGCTGTTCGCCGGTGTCGACGAGATCGTGGGCCGGTTCTCCGCCGGCCACGTCGAGTTCGTTGCCAGCGAGGTCGACCTCGGAGACGCCGTGTTCGAGCGCAAGGTGTGTCACAGCACGGTCGGCGATCAGATGCTCGTGCGGGTCTATGCCCACGACGTCACTGCGCTACGGCGCGCCGAAGAGGCCAAGGAGCGCCTCGCCCGTGCCATTGCGGTGGCACAGGAGGAGGAGCGGCACCGCGTGTCCCGCGAGCTCCACGATGAGGCGGGTCAGGCGCTCGTTGCACTGAAGATCAGTCTGCAATTGATGCGAGAGGAGTTGACGGCCCACGCCCCCGAGCTCGAGGGCAATCTCGGCGATGCCATCGGGCTCGTGGAATCCACTCGTGAGCACATCCGGCGAATCGCCAAGGACCTCCGGCCACCGGCGCTCGACGGTCTCGGGCTCGACTTGGCGCTCGAGGGCTTCTGTAGGGATTTCGACCGGCGGACGCACCTGACGATCGACTACGAGGGCGTCGACACGCCGGACGTCCCCGATGCGATCGAGATCTCGCTGTATCGCTTTCTCCAGGAGTGCCTCACGAACGCGGCAACGCATGCCGATGCTCACCATGTGACGGTACGGCTCGGTGTCGAGGCACCTTGTATCTCGCTGCTGGTGGCCGACGACGGCCGCGGCCTGGATGCCGCCGCATTGGACGCTGCGGCGGGTGCCGGGATGGGGATCCAGGGCATGAGGGAGCGAATCGAACTGTTGGGCGGCACGCTGACCATCGAATCGCAGCCGCCGGGCGGGGCCATCTTCATGGCCAGCCTTCCGATCAAGTGAGCGACCACATGACAGAATCGATCGCAGCCGAGAAGATCCGGGTCGTGATCGCCGACGACCATCAACTCGTTCGCCAGGGGATCCGGGCATTGCTCGAGCGGGCCGACGACGTCGAGGTGGTCGGCGAGGCCGGGGACGGCAAGTCGGCGCTGCAGCTGGTGGAGCAGGAGAAGCCCGACGTCGTCGTGCTCGACGTCACCATGCCCGAGTTCAACGGTGTGCAGGCCGCCGAGAGGCTCCATGAGGTCGGAGCGTCCACCGCGGTCGTCATGCTCACGATGCACGCCGACGATGCGCTGGTCCGCCAGGCCATCCAAGCCGGTGCCAAGGCCTACGTCCTGAAGGGCTCGGTGTCGGACGAGCTGTTGTTGGCGGTGCGCGTCGCCCACCGCGGTGGTACCTACATCGCGCCCGCCGTGTCCAACACGGCGCTGGTGGAGGACACCGATGACACCCAGCGCCCGGCGGCGTTGACGAAACGGGAGACCGAGGTGATCGGCCTGATCGGCGAAGGCCTCACCAACCGTGCCATCGCCTCCCGCCTGGGCATCAGTGTGAAGACCGTGGAGCGGCACCGGACCGCGATGATGGCGAAGCTCGACGCCCACAGCATCGTCGAGCTGGTTCGAGCGGGCATCAAGCTCGGATACATCCGCCTCGACGACTGAATGTCCGCCTCACTCCGGTGACGGCGATACCCCACACGGGGGGCTGAGGTACCCGATTGTCCGCAGCCGTGCCGACGCGGACACTTGTCTCGTGGGAGCTTTGCAGCGGGGACGTGTGATTCAGCTTGTGGCCTTGGGGGTCATCTTCTGGTTGGTCGTGCTGTCCTCGCCTGCATGGGCTCATGGGGAGAACGACGCTCGGCCCATCGCACGAGACGTGCAGACCGGGCCGTACGTCGCGACGCTGTGGCAGGTGATCGGCGACCACGGGTCGTCGCTGTCATCGCATCTCGTCGTCAGCTTCGGCGAGCATTCGCCGACCGCGGGCGATGTGGTGGTGATCGAGGTCGGGGGAGCCGCCGGGGGAACACTTGAGGCTTCCCCGACCTCGGCCACCCAATGGTCGACCGCCGCCACGGCAGAGTTCGGCGCCGACGTTCGCATCGGCGTCTCCACGGAGTCGGGTGCGTGGTGGTCTCAGAGCACGACGGTGCCGAGGCCACCGAGCGCTCTGCTGCCGATGCGCGCGCTCATGGCGGTGTTCGCCTTCGTGTCGACGCTCGTGATCGCATGGTTGGGGAAAAGAGCCCGGCGGGCGTGGGCGAAGACGCCCTCGCCGGCGGCGCTTCGAATGAGAGTGGGGGAAACCACATGACAACGCATACGACAGGCGGCCGGCTGCTCGGCCTGCAGGGCCCCGGACAAGAAGGGCTGTTGAGTCGCCTCAACAGTGCCTGGCACGAGCGAGCGCTGTGGGTGTTCATGGTGGTCGTGATCGGCCACTGGGCCGAGCACATCGTGCAAGGTGTGCAGATCTGGGTCTTGAGCATGCCTCGGCCGCAGGCACTGGGCGGGCTCGGGTTTCTGGCGCCGGTGCTGGTGAGCTCCGAAGCGATGCATTTCGGCTTCGCGGTGCTCATGCTGACCGGCCTGTTCGTGCTGCGCTCCGGCTTCTCCGGCTCGTCGCGCACGTGGTGGAACGCGTCCCTGGCTCTCCAGGGCTGGCACTTCGTGGAGCACTTCGTGCTGTTGCTCCAGGTGGTCCTGGGCCTCAACTTCTTTGGTTCGCCGGTTCCCACCAGCTTGCTGCAACCGTTCATCCCTCGGGCGGAATTGCACCTGATGTACAACCTGCTGGTGTTCGTTCCGATGGTGGTAGGAATGTGGCTGCACTCCCGACCGTCCCCCGACGGCGAAGCCACGTGCAGCTGCTCGCTGCCGAAGGACGGGGAACCGGTCGACGAGGCCTGCGCCGTCGCGGTCTGACGGGATCGCGACGGTCAGTCCTCGCGTACACCTTCACGCGAGAGCAGGGCCGGGATCACCAGCAGCGACGTCGCAGCGGCGGTCAACATCGCAACCCACATGATCATGGACACCTGGGCGTGGATCTTGAGCGGTGAGAGCCAGAGCGCGGTGAGGCCGACGGCGATGCCCAAGGCATTGGCAACGATGGGGCGGCCGGCCTTGTCGATGCCCCGCAGCACATAGCCGGGCCCGGCTGGCCGGGCATGGTCGATGGCGGCGACGTAGTGGATGGCATAGTCGATGCCCACCCCCAGCACGATGCTCGACACGACCGCGGTGAGCAGGTTCAACTGGATGCCGGACACGGCCACGAAACCGAGCAGCGCCAGCAGCGTGAGGGTGATGGGTATCAGTGAGACGAACGTCTCTCGCCAGCGACGGTACGCCACGATCAGCATGATCGTCACCAACAGGTAGGCCACGATCAGAGACGTGGCCTGGGCCTCCAACACGAGCCGGGCGATCTCGTTCCAGACCACCGGCATTCCGGTGAGGGTGCGAATGGCCTCTTCATTGGCGGCGAAGGCCACCCAGTCTTCGAGATCGTCCGTGTCGAACGCGGCCGGGAGCACGATGAACCGCAAACCGTCTTCGCTCACCATGTCGCCGACGGGCAGGGTCACCTGATCGGCGAGGACGGCCTGGGCCTGCTCCGGTGGCAATTGCCCGACCACGTCGGCGACGGAGAACACCTGGCGGATGCCATCCAGCTCCTCCATCTGCGTACTGAGCCGCTGTGCCGCAGCCAGCGATTCCTCGGGTTGCTCCGGGTCGAAGACAAACTCACCGGCGAGGGGAGTGGCGCCACCGAACAACTCCTCGGTGCGCTCGAAGGCCAACCGCACGGGATCGTCGTCCTTGAAGAAGAACAGCTGGTCGGGGTTGACGTCGAGGGAGGGGAGCGTTGCGGCGGCGAAACCAAGGACGGCAACGGTCACCACGGTCGCCGGCACTCGGGTGCGTACCGCCGCCTTCAGGGCGCTCACCACCCTCGGACCGAGCAGGGCGGTGTGGTGACGTGGGGCGACGTGCTGGTGTGAGATGACGGCCGGCAGCGCAAAGAACGAGACGATGCCGGCGAACGTGATGCCGATCGCGGTGAATGCGCCCAGCTGGCGAATGGGCGACACGTCGGTGGCGAGCAGCGACAGGAAGCCGGCTGCCGTGGAGATCGTCGTGAGGATCATGGGCACGCCGACCTCGGAGAGAGCGGTCGACACGCGGGTGGTCACATCCTGCGTCTTCTCGGCCTCGGCCTGGAAGTGGGTGACGAAGTGGAGCCCGTCGGCCGAACCCATGACGATCACGAAGATCGGCACGATGACGGTGACGATGTCGATCTCGCGGCCGAGCGCAAACAGTAGACCGAATGTCCACAGCGATCCGAGGGCTGCAGGCACGATCGCGAGCACGCTGAGTCGCCGGTCGCCGATCGTCGAGTAGAACACCAGCACCAGCAGAGCGATGACGATGGGTGGGATGACGAGCAGCACCAACGACAGGAGGTCGAGCACGGTCGCGAACACCACGGGGTTGCCCGAGTAGGTCAGCTCGAGGCCTTCCAGGGAGACATCGATCACCCGCCGTGCCGTGGCGGTGGGGTCCTCGCTCGGAGTCACGATGGCGAGCGCATGGCGGCTGTCGTCTGACAGCAGGAGCGCGGCCACGGGGCTTCGTTGGAGCAGTGCGGCTGCAGCCTCGTCCGGCAGCGCAGCGAGCGCCTCCGGGGCCGTAGGTACTCCGGGCACACCCGCCGGGAGCACCGTCGCCACTGCACCGACTCCCTCGACGGAGGCCAGCTCGTCGCGCAAGGAGGCCAGTTGGGCGAGGTTCGTACCGGAGGCGAACGACTCGCCTTCGGGCAGCGACGCCACGACGTTGATGGGGTCGGTGGCGTCGTACTTCTCCTGGAGGGCGGCAAAGGCCTCACCTTGCTCGTTCCCCTCCAATAGGAAGGAAGACACGTCGGCGTTGAAGCTGACCCGAAACAGCATCGCCACCGAGGCCACAGTGACGATGGCCGTGACCGCGAGCACCACACGCGAT
Organism: Acidimicrobiia bacterium; assembly: GCA_041581135.1. Classification (GTDB taxonomy): domain Bacteria; phylum Actinomycetota; class Acidimicrobiia; order Spongiisociales; family UBA5794; genus JBFGCM01. The sequence goes on along the minus strand of JBFGCM010000133.1, from coordinate 1,046 downwards.
CGTTCGACGATGAAGCGTGCTACCCGGTCCACGTGGCCCTTTCCAAGAGACGATCCTCTGCGCCCCGAGCCTACGCCCCAGCGCCCCTCGCCCCGCAACCTGCGCCCCTCCTCAGGGTGCCCACCGATCGAGCCGATACCACGAAGTGATGCTCGAACTGCGACTCACCAATGCCCGGCTTCGCTCCCACCGGCGTCAGCTGTTGGATTCGGCAAGCGAACGATGGGCAACGCTCGAATACGATCCGCCGGCGACCAAGGCGACCACCTTCACCTTCGATGCCGAGCACCCGTGGTCGGCGACGCAGTCCGGCGGTTTCCACAACTTCGTAGTGGCGTCGACGACGCAGACGCTGGGCACCGTGCGCTATCGGAGATGGCGCTCTCTCATGCGGGGCCGCGTCAGCTGGGAGGTATGCGGTCCGGACGGCGCCCCGATCACGGTGCTCCACGCCGAAGCAGCCTGGGGGGCCGTGGGCGAGATGGCCCGCGCCGCTCGTGGCCGGCCGATGTACTCGTACGCCGGGGTGCTCGATGACGGGAACATGGTCCAGGCCGCGGCCCGGTTCCGGCAGGATGCGTCGATAGCAGTGGCCGAGCCGCACCGGTTGCTCGCCACGGCGGCCGTGCTCGCGGTCGTGTTGCATCCCAGCGCCGACTGAACCGTTTGCGTGGCGCGCCTCTCGGGTAGGTGAAGAGAGATCACCAACCCGAAAGGACGCAGCATGCAGTATCAGTTCCGCCCTGCCGGACTCGACACGGCGGCTGCCGAAGCGGTGGGCGCCGTCCTTCACGAGCGCTTGCGCGGCTTGCTCGACCTGGCCATGACGCTGAAACACATCCACTGGAACGTGGTCGGGCCGGGCTTCATCGCGGTGCACGAGATGCTCGATGAGCACGAGGCCGCGGTGCGCGTCATGGCCGACGAGGTGGCCGAGCGCATCGCCACCCTCGGCGGCATCCCCAGCGGTCTGCCCGGGGCCCTCGTTGAGGGGCGCACCTGGGACGACTACGCGGTGGGGCGCGCCGTCGTCGCCGCACACCTCG
>JBFGCM010000132.1:0-6184 GCA_041581135.1 Acidimicrobiia bacterium | reverse complement strand
CGAAGCCCGCACTACGGTCGCGCTCCAGGAACTCCTCCAGTGCCTCGTCCGAGTCGGCGCGGTCCCGCCAATCCTCGAGCTTCCAGTCGGGAGTCACGGTCCGGCGCACGATCTGGAGCGGCTGGTCGCGGCCCTCCCAGGTGAGCAAGGAACGCAGCGGGGCATGGCGATCGATGACGTGCTGCCAGGCGGCGGTGAACGCCGCCACGTCGAGATCACCGTCGAACCGGCACGTGTACTGCTGGATGTAGAGGGGGGAGTCTGGGGCATACAGCGTGTGGAACAGGATCCCGTTCTGCACCGGTGTCACCGGGTAGATCGCCTCGATGTTGGCATTGGGGGACGTCACCGCGTCGTCCTCATCGAACGTCAGCCGTCCTGGCCGAAGGTGTTCAGCAGGTCTTGGAGTTCGGCATCGCTCAGGTCCACTTCCGACAGCGGCTCGTCGCTCTGCTGCGACGGGGTGGCGCCGTTGCCGGCTCCGGGTGCGGCCACCACGACTTGCGCCAATGCGGCGATCGTCTGATGCTCGAAGAGCTGTTGCGGCGTGAAGAGCAATCCGGCGCTCTTGGCCATGGCCACCGCCTGGATGTTGAGGATCGAGTCGCCGCCCAGCTCGATGAATGCGTCGTTGACGCCCACTCGATCGACGCCGAGGACCGCCTCCCAGATGTCGACGAGTGCTTCCTCGTGTGGCGTGCGGGGCGCCACGTAGTGCTCGTCGTCGGAGGCGACATGGCGACGCGGGTCGGGGAGCGCGGCGCGATCCACCTTGCCGTTGACCGTCAGCGGCACCTGGTCGAGGCGCACCAGATACGAAGGCACGGCATGTTCCGGCAACACTGCCGAGAGATGGCTCCGCACATGCGCCGGCGTCAGGTGGGGATCCCGGCTGGTGTAGTAGGCGACGATGCGCTTGTCCCGTCCCCGGAGCCCGGCGGCGTGGTCCTCGTGAACCTCGATCTCATATCCCACCTCGTCGAGGATGCGACGCACCTCATCCACGTCGATCTCGTCCTCCAACTCCTCCAGCGCCGCCGCCCAGGTCTTGTGACCGAGGCGCACGTCCCAGCTGTACGGCAGGGCGTAGTTGTGGAAACGCTTCTCCTTCTTGTGGACGAAGATGCCGGTGTTGTTGATGAGGCAGTTCGTCGAGCGACCGGTGTCACCAGGACGCACCCATGGAGCCCGCGACGCCAGGAACGAGTAGATGTCGTCCAACCCCACGTCGTGGTAGCGGTAGAAGTCGATGATGCGGATCTCCTCGAAGGTGTCGTCGTCGTCGAAGAGGGACGTGTCGAGGTTGCGGCGTACGGCGTCGTCGACGCGGTGGTAGGCGCGCCGGGCTTCCAGGATCGCATCATCCACTTCGTCACGATCCGTGATCCCGATGCGGAACAGGTCGGCGAGCCTCGTCTCGAAGATCTGGCCTCGGGACAACCCGGTCACCACGTGCCGCAGGCCGCGCTCGTGGGCGAGGTTCATGCCCATGGTGTAGACGGTCTTGAAGCAGCCCTGGCACACGTTGGAGAACAGCTGGAGGCTGTCGGCGAAGATCGCATTCATCGAGGGCGTCGTGCCCATGACCAGCTCGAGGCCGAGATCGTCGACGGCGCGCCGGATGTTGGCCTTGGCGCCTTCGGAGATGAAGCCGTTGTCGAGGGTGAACACCAAAGGGGTGAGCCCCATCTCGACCAGCTGGTAGAGGGCGTAGGTGCTGTCCTTGCCGCCGCTGAGCAGCATCACGCAGTCCTGGTCGGCGTCGTTGCGGCCCCTCTCGGCCGGGAACTGCGCTGCCATCTCGTCCGGAACGCCGAAGTACGCCTCCGCGTCCGCCCGATGTGCGTCGTAGAAATGGCACGGCTGGCACACCCCGGCATCGTCCAGGTCGGCGTCGGGGTGCTGGGAGGTGAGCCCGCATCGAACGCAGCGGTCCACGGCGCCCGACAGCGTCGCCTGCTCGGTCTCGGTTTCGACGACGGTCACCACCGATTCGTCGATGCCCGAGCACGCCGCCAGCGCCGCCTCGATCTCGCCCAGCTCGATGCGGTACCCCCGCACCTTCACCTGGTCGTCTGCCCGTCCAAGGAACTCGATCACGCCCGGGCGGCGCCACCTCGCCAGGTCACCGGTCCGGTAGAGGTGTTGCGAGGGAGCTGCCGGGTCGGGTACGAAGCGCTCGGCGGTGAGCTCGGGCCGGCCCAGGTACCCGGTGGCGACGCCGGCACCTCCGATACAGAGTTCACCCACCACGCCCAGCGGGACGGGCGCCAGGGCGTCGTTGAGCACGTGGATCTGGGCGTTCGCCGCCGGGGTGCCGATGGGGACCGACGCCAGCAGATCGTGCTCCGGATCGTATCGATGCAACATGCAGCCGACGGTCGCCTCCGTGGGGCCATATTCGTTGAGGATCTCGAGGCGGCCGCCTGAGGCCTGCCACGCAGCGTGGGCCACCGAGGTCTTGAGATCCTCGCCCCCCAGGATGAGGGTGCGGATCCGGTTGGTGTTCAACAACTCGGCGTCCAGCAAGGCGAGGTGGGCAGGCGTCAGCTTGACGACATCCACGGCATCGTCGGCGAACACGTCACGCACCGACAGGTCACTTCCTTTGGGCTCTGGGTAGACGGCGATCGAACCGCCGGTCACCAGCGGCACGAACAGCGAGGTCACCGTGAGGTCGAAGCCGAACGACGAGTAGAGCGGGAAGCTGACCGGGGCGCCCCGACCGTACACGCTCTGCGCCCACCAGACGTAGTTGACGAGGTTGCCGTGAGACACCTGCACGCCCTTGGGCTGTCCGGTGGAGCCGCTGGTGTACATCACATAGGCGGTGTCGTCCGGCTCCGGCCCTGGCCGCTGTTCTGCGGGGCTCGTCGCCGGTGCGTCTTCGAGTGGGAGCACCATGGTGATGGCGTCCAGCTCGCCGAGCCGGGAAGCCGCCGCCGGCTCGGTGAGGATCACCGTGGCGCCGCTGTCGGCCAAGAGGAACCGGATCCGCTCCGGCGGGTACTGCATGTCCATGGGCACGTAGCTGCCGCCGGTCTTCAGCACCGCCCAGATCGCCTCCACCATGGCCCGGGAGCGATGCAGATGGATGCCCACCCGAGGGGCCGGGCCGGCGGCCGCCAGCAGATGTGCGGCGAGGTGATCGCTGGCGGCATCCAGCTCTGCGTAGGTGAAGCTGCCGTCGGCCGCAGTGACTGCCGTTGCCTCCGGGCGCTCGGATACCTGTTTGGCGAAGGCCTCGAGCACGGTTGGGAATGGTACGTCGGCTGCCGTGTCGTTGTAGTGGGCCAGTGCCGCATGCTCGGACGACGTCAGCAGGTGGACCGCGCCGATCGGCTGGTCGGGATCCGCCAAGAGGGCGTCGAACAGAGCCAGGAAGTGGCGCACCACGGCCTTCTCCCGCTCGGTGTCGAAGATGTCACGGCTGAGGTCGAAATGCAGCGTCAGCTCGCCGGTGCCGTCGAAGTCGTGCACCTGCAGGCGGAGGTCGTGGTCGCTGTCGCCGTGGCCGGGATGGAGCCACTCCGACCGCATCGGCCAACCGTTGAAGTCACCGAGCGATGCGTTGATGAAGTTGAGCAGCACGGAGTACGCCCGGTTCTGCGACGCGCTGGAGGTGCCGGGTCGCGCATGCAGCAGGAAGTCGCGTGCCTCGACGGCGGTCTGGTCGAGGAGGGTGCGGAACGTGTCCGTGGGCTCCACGGTGGCTCGGAGCGGAAGCACTTCGATGAACAGCCCGTCCGTGGCCTTGAAGCGGGGCGATGGGCGGTTGTGGGCCGGCGCCAGGATCGCCAGCTCGCTCTGGCCGGTGGTCCGGGCCACGGTGGCCAGGAGCACGGTGGCGAACACGTTGAACTGGGAGATGCCGCCCATGAGGCCGTCGTCGCCACTCGAGAGCGACTCCAGTCGTTCCATTCGCTCTCTGCCCAGTGCAACGGTGATGCGATCGGTGCGAGTGGTTCCTCCCGGTGCTCGGGACACCCCGTAGAAGGCGAGCTCCTCGAGCTCCGCGTCGACCTTGGCGTCCCAGTGGTCTTGGGCCGCCGCGAACGCGTCGGAATCGCGAAAGCGGCGCTCGTAGTCCGCGTACGCCTCGTACGACGGGTATCGATCGGGCGCCACGGCCAACTCGCCGGCGGCCGCTTCCCGGTACAGCTCCTCCATCCGTTCGTAAACGACGGCGACGGCCCACCCATCGGTGATGAGGTGGTGCTGGGCGAGGAACCAGACGTAGTCGGCGTCGCCGAGCTTGATGAGGGCGGAGCGATAGAGGCTCGAGCCGAGGTCGAACCGCGCAGTCGTGGCTGCCTCGGCCCAGGCGGTGTACGCGGCCTCGGGATCGGGTCCCGCCGTCAGATCGGCGATCTCGAGCTCTGCGGGCGCCGACTCGAGCACGACGCGGCGTGGCGTGCCGGCTTCCTCGACGAACACGGTGCGCATGGCGTCGGTCCCATCGACGAGGGCTGCGAACGCCGCGGTGAAGGCGGTTTCGTCCACCGGCCCCGCGATGCGGAAGGCGAGCACCATGTTGTAGAGCGGCACGTCGGCGTGGAGCTGCTGACCTGCCCATATGAGGGACTGGGCGCGAGTCAGGTTCGACTCGGTCGTCATGTGTCCTCTGGCTCCGGGGCGGTCGCCCCGTTGGCTTCGAGGTACGACGCGATGGCCGCCACCGTGCCGAACTGCTCGACCGTCACGTGGGCGTCCGGCACCCGCACCCCGAACTCGGTGTGGATGAACGCGATGAGGCGGACGTACGCGATGGAATCGAATCCGATGAGGACCAGATCGTCGTCGGGCTCCAGCTCGATGTCGTCACCGAGCTCTCGGAGCTGCTCCTCGATGTAGTTCTTGATGATCGTTTCCATGTGGTGTCGTCCCGTCACCCCTGGCGGCGCGCCTGTTCGATCAGCGTCACTCGGTCGGCCTTCCCCGTGGAGGTGAGCGGAACAGTATCGGTGATTCTGAGCGCTCTGGGAACCGCATACCTGGGGAGATGTCGACCGGCGTGGGCTGTCAGCGTCTCGACGTCGACGGTGCCGCTCAATCCCGGTCGGAGGGTGACCACTGCTTCGATCCGTTGGCTGCCCTCCACGTCGGGCACTGCAAACACAACCGCCCGTGCCACCGCTTCATGACCCAGCAATGCGGCCTCCACCTCATCGAGTTCGATGCGGTGGCCACGGACCTTCACCATGCGGTCCTTCCGTCCTACGAAGCGGAAGAGGCCGTCGGCGCCTTGGGCGACGATGTCGCCGGTGCGATGCCACCGTTTGGTCGTGCCGTCCCTGCCGGAGCGGTGGGCGGTCGCCGCCGCGGTCAGGTTCGGCCGGCGCCAATAACCCACCATGTGGGTCGGGCTGTGGATGAGCAGCTCACCGGGTTCCCCGGGCGGCACCTCCTCGTCGTCTTCGTCCACGACCAGGGCCTCCATACCCGGATACAGCGACCCAATGGAGATCGGCTCGTCCGAGTCCTCCGGCAGGTCGGGCACGATGTAGTAGGTGACCCCGTTGACCTCGGCAGGGCCGTACACGTTGCCGAACCGGGCGTTCGGGAGCAGCGTCATCAGGGCCCGCAGGTCCTTGGTGGCAGGCACCTCGCCACCGAACAGCACCCAGCGCAGCGCAGTGAGGTCACGTTCGTCGAGGGCGCCTCGGTGGAGCAGCTGGGTAAGGGCGAAGGGCACTGCGTTGAGCACGGTGACCCTCTCGTCCTGGAGCAGCTGGGAGAGGCTCGCCCATAGGCGGGCGTGGGCCTCCGGGATGATGACGATGGTCGCCCCGGCGACGACGCCGCCCCAGAGCTCCAGCAGCGAGAGGTCGAAGTTGAGTGGTGGATGGTTGGCGATGCGGTCGTCGGGCCGGAAGCCGTATGTGGCGGCGGCCACCTGACCGTAGGCAAGACCGCTGCGATGGGTGTGCACGATGCCCTTGGGGCGTCCCGTGGAGCCCGACGTGAAGATGATGTAGGCGAGGTCGTCGAGATCCGGAGTCGCCGATGGCGCTGAAGTGGAGTGGTCCCACACCTCTTCCCACCCAATGCAGTCGACGGGGCTGTCGTCGGGGGTGTGGCCGATGACACGTCGTAGCGCGCCGTCGGCGGCGAGCAGCTTGGCGGTCTTCCACGTGGTCCGGCTCACCACCAGGTGATCGATGTCGCAGTCGTCCAGGATGTG
>JBFGCM010000131.1:0-6388 GCA_041581135.1 Acidimicrobiia bacterium | reverse complement strand
GGCGACCACCTCGGAGCCGATGGCAACAGCTATCTGTACGAATACGACCCGGCTACCGAGCGCCTCACCCTGATCGCGGATGTGGGCACGGTGGTGAGCCACGTGCCGGGGTCCTGGGGCTATGGCAAGGTCCACGCCCAGATGGTCCTGGGACCGTGCGGCATCTACGCCGCGTCGTACTGGGGCAGCCGGCGTGGCTTGGTGTTCGATGAGCACTACCAGGGTGACCACCTGCTGCACATCGATCCGGTGGCCGGCGTCGTGCGCGACGTGTCGGTGGCGGTGAGTCGTCACGGCGTGCCTTCGATGGCCTCCAGCCCCGAGCACGGCCTCGTCTATGCGGAGGCGGCCGACCCGATGGTTCAGGGCGGTGGGGTGTTCGTGGCACTCGCCGAAGACGGCACCGAGGTGTTCCGCGCCGACGAGACGCCGGTCGGGTACCGAGCGATGGCCGTTCATACGGATGGACGTGCGCTGTTCTCTGTGGGCGAGGGGCGGCTGGCGGTGTACGACCCCATCCTCAACGACGTCGTGGACACCGTCGAGGGTCTGCCCGGTTCTTGGCTACGAGCCGCCACGGTCCCTGCACCGGACGGCACCATCTACGGCGTGACGCGGGATCCCGAGGTGATGTTCGCGTTGTCCCCACAAGGTGACGTCCGCACCCTCGGCCCGGTACGCGGCTACACCACGTCGCTCGCCATGACCCCCGACGGTGGCACCGTGTTCTACGTGCCGTATGCCCACGGCGGGTCCTGGCAGGATGGCACCCCGTTGATCGCCGTCGACACGGCGACCGGGACCGAAACCGTGCTGGCGACCCTCAATCCGGCTTCAGAGGAGCAGCTCGGGCTCACCCTCGGTGGCACCTACAACCTGGCGATGAGCCCCGATGGCGACACCCTCTACCTGGGGATGAACGCCAACACGGTGGGGGCCAACAGCACGTTCGGCGAAGTGGTGCTGCTCATCGTGCACTTCGACCGGTGAAACTGCGCCTGCTCGTGGGGATGGCCCTGGTGGTGAGCGCATGCACGTCCACCGCCGGCGACGGCACACTGCCGACGATACCGACCACCCAACCGAGCCCTCCGGCGACGACCGGCAGCGCCACCACCACGTCTACCTCTGCAGCCCCAGGATCGTCGACGACGGCTCCGGCCACGACCACGACCGCCGGCTCCACGGGCAGTGTCGGGCTGCTCACATGCTGGACGGCCGAGCCGATCGGCGGCGAACCCGGAATCGCATTCGTGGACCGTACCGCCGACTACGGCCTGGTGCAGCCGCTGGTCGGCATGCACGCCCACGCCGCGGCGTGGGGAGACCTCGACGGGGACGGAGGCCCCGACCTGGTGGTCGGCAGCTTCGCCGATCGGCGCGACGAGGTCTACGCAGTGCGCGGCGGTACCGGACCCACCCCCGATACGCTGATGACCGGAAGCCCGCTCGTGCCCTCGAGTGCCTTTCCGCCGGTGTGGGGTCGCACCAGCGGTGCAGTGATGGCCGACTTGGACGGCGACGGCGACCAGGACGTGGTGCTGGTACGGAACATGCGTCAGCGGGACCGCGGTGACGCCCCCACGCACGTCTACCGGAACGACGGCGACCGGTTCACGTTGGTCGAGCTCGACTTCGGCCGCCTCTTCAGCGGAAGATCGATCGGGGTGCTCGACCACAACCGTGACGGTCTCCTCGACCTGTTCGTGGTCGAGGATCGATTCGGTTCGGTGGACTCGAGTGTGCTGCTGGAGAACCGCGGCGACATGCGATTCGAGGACGTCAGCTCGGCTGGGGGCATACCGGGGGGCGTGCACGGCCTGGGCATCGCCACCTCAGACCTCGACGGCGACGGCCACACCGACGTCTTCGTCGGGGGTTCCAATCGGTTGTTCCTCGGCGGCGACACTCGCTTCACCGAAGTGGTCACTGACGTCTTCGCTTGGGAGACCTACGGCAACGAGGATGACGTCGCCGGTGCCGCCATCGCCGATCTCAACCGAGATGGCCGACCCGACTTGGTGATCGGGCACCACTTCAACAGCACCCTCGACAAGGACGCCCGTGTGCCGGTGCGGGTCTACCTGAACGAGGGATCGGCAGACGGGCTGCAGTTCACCGACGTGACTGCGGGGACCGGTCTGCCGGGCCTGCCCACCAAGGCGCCCCATGTGGAGATCGCCGACGTGGACAACGACGGGTGGCCGGACATCGTCACGTCCGCCTCGGCTGCCGATGGCACGGCGCCGGCGGTGTTCCGCCACCTCGGGCTCGATGCTTCCGGTGTTCCGGTGTTCGACACGCCGACAGGTCTTGGCAGCCCGCAGTACTGGGTCACCGGCCCCACCGCCGACGTCGATCGGGACGGGCGCCTGGATCTGCTCCTCGTGGAGTGGGAACCGTCGCTGCCGTCCAAGCTGATGATGAACGCTTCAGAGACGGGGAATTGGCTGGAGGTGTCGGTGGGCGTCGGGGCCGGTATACCCGCGGTTGGGACCGTCGTCCACGTGTGGGAGGCCGGGGCGATGGACGATCCGGCCCGCCTGGTCGGCATGCGAGAGATCGTGGCCTCCCAGGGGTATGCCGCCGGCGGCCTCCAGGTGGCCCACTTCGGCCTGGGGGACCGCACCAGCGTCGATGTCCGCGTGACGCTGGTGGACGGCCGCACCATCGACCTGGCGGCAACCCCAGCCAACCAGCACCTGCGGGTGCCCGACGGCTGCCCGCCGTGAGCCCGTCCTCCGTTCGGTAGGTTGAGCCACCAGACGAGACGGAGGTCGGGTCATGGAGATGGCGGAGCACATCAAGGAGCTGCACGATGGCAGCAGCTGGGACTTCTCCGATCTGAGGGCCCTGCTCATCAACTGCACGCTGAAGAAGTCACCCGAGATGTCGCACACCCAGGGGTTGCTCGACATCTGCGCCGAGATCATGGAGAGCAACGACATCACGGTGGAGCACATTCGGGCGGTGGACCATCCGATTGCCGAGGGCGTGTGGCCCGACATGACCGAACACGGGTGGGAGGTGGACGCCTGGCCGGAAATCTACGCCAAGGTCCACGCGGCCGACATCCTGGTGCTCGGCTCCGCCATCTGGCTGGGTGAGAAGACCTCGGTGTGCACCCGGGTCATCGAGCGCCTGTATGGCAACTCGTCACAGCTCAACGAGCACGGCCAGTACGCCTACTACGGGAAGGTGGGCGGCTGCCTCATCACCGGGAACGAGGACGGCGCCAAGCATTGTGCCATGAACATCCTCTACTCACTGCAGCATCTCGGCTACGTGATCCCACCCCAGGCCGATGCGGCATGGATAGGGGAGGCGGGCCCCGGCCCTTCGTACCTGGATCCCAACAGTGGCGGACCCGAGAACGACTTCACGAACCGCAACACGACGTTCATGACCTGGAACCTCATGCACCTGGCACGCATGCTCAAGGACGCCGGAGGGATGCCGGCATGGGGGAACCAACGCTCGCTCTGGGAGGCCGGCTGCCGGTTCGACTTCCCCAACCCGGACTATCGCTGAGCATGGCCGCCATGTCGACCGTCGTGCACTCCGTCGCAGCCGGGGCTGTCGCCGGTGCCATCGGCACCCTTGCGATGGACCTCATCTGGTACAAGCGGTTCCGCCAAGGCGGCGGCGACCAGGCGTTCGTGCCTTGGGAGACCTCTGCTGGCACGGACTCCTACGACGGGGCGCCGGCCCCGGCCCGCACCGCTCGAGTGGTCGCCGGCAAGGTGGGCATTGCCCTGCCGGAGAACTCGGCACGGGTGGCCAACAACGCCGTGCACTGGGTCACCGGCATCGGCTGGGGTAAGGCCCACGGCATGGTCGGCGTCGCTCTCGGCACGACCCATCCTGCGCTCGGGCTGGCGACCGGGGTCGTCGCCTGGGGCACCAGCTATGCGGTCCTGGCACCGCTCGGCATCTACGAGCCGATCTGGAAGTACGACACGACGACACTGTGGAAGGACCTCAGCGCCCATCTGGTCTTCGGCGCCACCCTCGGAGTCGTCTACCGCCTCCTCGCCGGTTCCGATTGAGCAGGTCGGTGCCAGGCGGCGAACGCTGAGCCGGGACGAGACCACCACCGAGGTCGCGCCTTCGAGCCAATCTAGGATCAACGGCTCAGCGACGCAGGAGGCGTCACGACCTCGGAAGCTCAATCCGTCGCCGCGCTGCGTGCCAGCGAGGCGCGCTGGGCCGCCATGCTGGAGGCCGCGCTGGATGCGATCGTCGCCATGGACGGCGACGGTCGAGTGGTCGAGTGGAACGCCGGCGCCGAGTCGATCTTCGGTTATGGGCGTGATGAGGTGATCGGCGAGCTCATGGGCGAGCTCATAGTCCCAGAAGAGCTTCGTGCCGCGCACCGCCAGGGCCTGGCGCGGTACCTGCACACCGGGGAGCCCCGCGTCCTCGGCGAGAGGCTGGAGCTGCCGGCAGTGCGACGGGATGGCTCACGGTTCCCAGTGGAGCTCACCATCACCGAGGTGCGCCTGGACGGCTCACCGCTGTTCATGGGCTACCTCCGCGACATCACCGACCGCAAGCAGGCGGAGAGCCTGCTGCATCGGCGCATGGCCCAGCAGGACGCTGTTGCAACGCTGAGTCGCCAGGCGGTCGGCTCAACTGACTCTGCTTCCGTGACACACTCCGCAGCCGCCCTTGGGCTCGAGGCATTGGCCGCCTCGCAGGTTCGGGTGTACTCGATGGACAATGGCTCGTTCACGTGCCGCGCCCAGGCCGGCGACGCCAACGGTGAGGATCTGTGCCACAGGGTGATGGAACGGGCGATCGCAGACGGAGCGAACCGCGACGAGATCGTGCGCCTCGAAGACGGTGCCGAGGAGCGAGTGGTGGCGGTTCCGGTCTCGACAGGCGAAGGGGTGATCGGCGCAATCGTGGCGTGCCTGCCGGCGACGCTCTACGGGCCATCGGACGTTGCCTTCCTGGAGGCAATGGCGAACGTCTTGGCGACCACAACGGAACGCAACCGCGTGCTTGCCGCACTGCAGTCGTCCCGGGATCAGCTCGACGTGATCTTCCGCAATGTGGCAGAGGCCATCACGGTGCAGGACGCATCCGGCCTGGTGTACGCCAACGATGCGGCGGCGCGCATCACGGGATTCTCCGGCGCCGACGAACTGCTCGCCGCACCGATCATCGACGTGCTAGCCCGCTTCGAGATGTATGACGCAAAGCACCGCCCCCTGGACTTCGCGGATCTTCCTGGGCGGCGAACGCTGGAGACGGGCAACAGCGAAGAAGCGATCGTCGTCTACCGCATCACCCAGACCGGCGAAGAACGCTGGAGTCGGGTGCGCTCCAGTCCCGTTCGCGACGAGACGGGTGCCGTGGTGTACGCGATCAACATCGTCCGTGACATCACCGAAGAGCACCGTGAGGAGCGCGACGCTCGGTTTCTCGCCAGGGTCGGAGAAGCCCTCGGCTCGACGCTGGACTATGAGGCGACCCTGCAACAGGTGGCCGACCTGGTCGTTCCCGAGTTGGCAGACTGGTGCTCGGTCGATCTGGTCGGCGACGACCGGACGTTTCGTTCCATCGCTGTGGCCCACAGCGACCCCGCGAGGGTGAGCCTGGTCCGAGAGCTGCGTGACCAGGAAACCTTCACCGTGGATGACCCGGTACCGCTGGCGCAGGTGGTGCGCAGCGGGGAGCCGATGCTGCTGCCAGAGATCAGCGACGAGTTGCTCGAGCAGGCCATCGACGATCCAAATCGGCTCGCTGCCGTGCGGGAACTGGGTTTTCGCAGCAGCTTGATCGTGCCGCTGGCGGCCCGAGGGCGGACGTTCGGTGCCATCGCCCTCGCCATGGCCGAGTCGCATCGCCAGTTCGTCCCGGCCGACGTGTCATTGCTGCAAGAGGTGGCGCGGCGGGCAGGCATCGCAGTCGACAACGCCCGGCTGTACGCGGAACGCGACTACATCGCCGACACCCTGCAGCGCAGCCTGCTGCCGCCATTCCTGCCCGAAGTGCCCGGCATCTCGGTGACCGCCGCCTACGAGCCGGCACGGACAGGCGCCGACGTCGGAGGCGACTTCTACGACGTGTTCCGATTCGACGAGCGACGATGGTGCGCCGTCGTCGGTGACGTGCAAGGCAAGGGGATCGAAGCGGCCGCTCTGGTCGGGGTCGCCCGGCACAGCCTGCGGACCGCAGCCCTCACGCTCTCGCAGCCGGGCGAGGTCTTGCAGCTCCTGAATCGGGCGCTCCTCAACCATGCGACGGATCGTCTCTGTACTGCGGTGCTGGCGCTGGTGGAAGTCGACGACGACGGAGCCCACATCGAAGTGTCGACCGCCGGCCACGCCCCACCGGTGCTCCGCCGCGCCGGGGGAGAGGCGACCCCTCTGGAGACCCG
>JBFGCM010000130.1:0-6389 GCA_041581135.1 Acidimicrobiia bacterium | reverse complement strand
CGCGGATCTGGCAGCGAGCGAAGCGAGCGATCTGGCAGCAAGGCCCCGCAGGGGCCGACGCGGATCTGGCAGCGAGCGAAGCGAGCGATCTGGCAGCAAGGCCCCGCAGGGGCCGACGCGGATCTGGCAGCGAGCGAAGCGAGCGATCTGGCAGCTGCGGGCGCGCCCGCCGAGGGCTCAGCCGAGGATGTCGGTGATGTCGCCGCGTGGCTCCGCGCGTAGTTCGCTGCGGCGGGCCTCGGCGATCGGAAGCAGCACGGCCGAGACGTAGAGCACCTGGACACCCAGTGCAACCAGGCCGGCGGCGATCAAGCCGGCTTCCGTGTGGATCGTGATCGCGACCGGTATGGCCGAGCCGATCACCCAGGTCGCCTGGAACAACGTCTCGGAACGAGCGAACGCTCGCCCCCGGTGTTCGGCTTCGACCGTGGCCTGCAGGAGGCCGTCGAACCCGAACTTCGCCGTCCCCCACGAGAGGCCTGCGGCACCGGCCAGCAAGGCCGCCGCGGGAAGGCCGAAGCCGGGCACGGCGAGGAACGCGGCGCCGGCCTCGATGGCAAGGGCGATCACGACCATCGGTTCCTCGGCCAACCTCCTCTCCAGGACCGGGCTGATCATCGCCGCCACGAAGTAGCCGACGCCGCCCGCCGCCAGGATCGCGCCGAAGTCCAGAACCCCGGCGTCGACATCACGAAAGGCGAACGCCACCAACAGGAGCAGGAATCCGTTGAGGAACCGGACTCCGGCCGTGGCGAAGCGGGCCAGGCGTACCGAGTGATTCAGGCCGCGTTGCGGCTTCGCCGCTCCCACCGGGCGGGCATGCTCGAAGCGGACCGGCGGCAATCCCGACGCGGCGACACCGGAGTAGACGAAGGTGGCGGCACCCAACACCAGCGCCACCCACGGTCCGAACGCCCACACTCCGAGGGCTCCCACCGGGGCCACCACCGCGCTGGCGAGCACCCCGAGTCGGGCCAGCTGAGCGTTGGCCGCGATCAACTCCTCCGGCCCGCCCAGGACCACCGGGAGCACTGCAGACCGGCTGATGCCGTGGAGTCGGGACAGCACCAGCAGGACGAACGCCAGCGGGTACAACAACAAGGTGTCTAAGGCGGCCACCATGAAGCCGACAACGACCGCACGACCCAACGAGCTCACGACGAGCCCGCTCCGGTAGGCGCCAGGGAATCGCTCGAAGACGACACCGAGGAACGGGCCGATGATGGCGAACGGCGCCAGCGTGATCAGGAGGTACAAGAACACATTGCCCCGGGCCTGGCTCGACGGCACGGAGAAGAACAGGGTGCCGGCGAGCGCTATCGCCACCAGCGTGTCGCCGGCGACGTTCGCCGCCTGGCTCTCGGCCAACCGGCGAAAGCCGGCACCTTTGCCACTGAACATCGATTCGACACGTCCGCCCAACCGCTTCGAGCCCGAGCGCAGCACCCGAGCCACGGCCGCCGACCTCGAGTCAGGCTCGGGGGTTGGCGACCGACCGGCTGACTGTGGCATCCGGCTCAGTCCGCGACTTGGGCGTGTCCGAGCGTCCGCAGTGCGGCCCGGATGGCTGTGGCCGCCGCATCCAGCTCGTCCGGATCCGGATCGACGGCGGCCCGAGCGAAATCCAGATCATGGACCTCGTTGAGCTGCGACACATGGATGTGTACATGGGGTACTTCCAACCCGGCGATCATCAGGCCGACCTTGACCGGTCGGAACGCACGGCGGATGGCTTGACCCACTGCTCGAGCGACGTGCATCAGATGATCGGTGAGCTCGACATCCAGGTCGAGCCAGTGATCCACCTCCACCCGAGGGACCACCAGGCAATGACCGGGTGCCAGCGGGTTGATCGAGAGAAACACCACACAATGGTCGTCCTTCCAGACGAAACGACCCGGCAGCTCGCCTTCGATGATCCTGGTGAAGATGGTCGCCATCGGCGCTCACTGTACTGCGCCGCCGGCGGTGCCTCAGAGGGTCGTGGCGGCGAATTCGGCGAGTGGACTCCGAACGCTCCGCTCGAGCGTGACGTGCCCGAAGAGAGGGCTCCCCTTGAACTTCTCGATCAGGGCCGCCAGGCCGCCGAACGGGGACACGTAGGGGTTGTCGACTTGGGTGAGATCTCCACAGAACACCACCTTCGAACCGCGGCTCATCCTCGTGAGAATCACCTTCAGCGTCGGCAACTCGAGGTTCTGCGCCTCGTCGATGATCACGATCTCGCCGGTGATCGACCGGCCCCGCAGGTAGGTGATGGCGGCCATCTCCAGCAGGTCGCGATCGACGAGCTCGTCGATGGCGTCGCGGGCCGAACCGGGGCTGCCGGAGAACAGGGCGTGCAGGTTGTCGTGCACGGCCGCCATCCAGGGTGCGAGCTTGTCCCCCAGGTCTCCGGGCAAGAACCCCACCTCTTGCCTGCCGACCGCCACCAGCGGCCGGTACACGGCGGCTCGCCGGTAGCGATCCGTCTCCACCACCTGCTCGAGGGCAGCGGCCAGCGCCAAGAACGTCTTCCCGGTGCCGGCCATCCCCATCAGGCTGACCGCGGCGATGTCCGGATCGAGCAGCAGATCGAGAGCGAACGCCTGCTGCACGTTCTTGGATTCGACGCCGAACGCCTGGCGGGTTCCGGCGACGCGCGCCGCCACCACCCGGGCTCCCGACTCCACCACCCTGCCGAGCCCGCTCTGCGATCCCGGGCCCTTGAGGATCACGTACTGGTTGACGAACAACGTCGGGGTCGACACGTGATCGGCGGGCAGCTCCACCTTGCCCGAGTCGAACAGCTCGTCGATGACATCGCCGGCGATGTCGAGCTCGGCGATGCCGCGATAGGACTCATCCACGTGCACGGTGTCGGCCCGGTAGTCCTCGACCTCCACCCCCAGCTGGGCGGCCTTGATACGGAGCGCGGCGTCCCGGGTGACCAGCACCGGAGCAGCATCCATGTTGAGGCACGTCGCCAAGATCCGATGGTCTGGAGTCCTGGGATCGAGGATGCTGGGCAAGCCACTGCTCGTGACGCCATTCAGCTCGATGCGCAGCGTGCCACCGGTGCCGATGACCACGGGCTCGGCCATGCCGCCCGGACGTGAGGAGCCGAGCTCCTCGAGGAGGCGTATGGTCCGCCGGGCATTGGCCCCGAGCTCGTCCATCCGGCTCTTGTGCCTGTCCAGCTCCTCGATCACGACGAGCGGCAAGACCACGTGATGCTCATCGAAGCGGAGCAACGCCTGCGGGTCGGCGAGCAGGACGCACGTGTCGAGCAGGTAGGTTTTGGGCGCCAAGCCAGCTCCCCCGAATTCGGGTCCCGCCGGACATCTTCACGGACCAGGGTCGAAAAACAAAGGACCGGTAGCCTGGTCCGACCACGGCGAGGAAGGACGCACGATGAAGGTTGCGGTGATCGGGGCCGGCTCGTGGGGGACGGCCGTGGCTGCTCTCATCGCTGATCGCACGGACACCACGTTGTGGGCGCGCCGCGCCGAGTTGGCCGACGCCATCAACGGCCGCCACGAGAACCCGGAGTACCTGGAGGGTTTCCGCCTGCCTCCGTCACTTCGGGCGACGAGTCACCTCGAGGACGCCATCGACGGCGCCGACGCCATCGTCGTCGGGGTGCCGTCCCACGGCTTCCGGGCGGTCTTGGGCGCCACCGACGGCATCAGCCCGGACACACCCATCGTCAGCCTGGCGAAGGGCATCGAGCAGGGCACCCTCAAGCGCATGACGGAGGTGGTCGTCGAAGTGCTCGGCTCGAACCCTGATGTCGTCGGAGTGCTCACCGGGCCCAACCTGGCCAGGGAGATCATGGCAGCGCAACCCGCGGCATCGGTCATCGCCATGCCCGACGAGCCCACGGCACGGCTGCTGCAGGACTTGTTCATGGGCCCCACCCTGCGGGTGTACACCAACCGAGACGTCGTCGGGTGCGAGGCGGCGGGCGCCCTCAAGAACGTCATGGCGATCGCCGCCGGGGTGGCCGACGGCCTCGGGTACGGCCACAACTCGCTGGCGGCTCTCGTCACGAGAGCCCTGGCAGAGCTCACTCGGCTCGGCGTGGCCATGGGTGGAAACCCGCTCACGTTCGCCGGTCTGGCCGGCATGGGCGACCTCATCGCCACGTGTATGAGCTCGCAGAGCCGGAACCACCGCGTGGGCTACGGGCTCGGACAGGGTCGCACGCTGGACCAGATCACCACGGAGATGAACATGGTGGCCGAGGGTGTGAAGACCACCGCATCGGTGCTCGAGCTGGCTCGGCTGCACGGCATCGAGATGCCCATCGCCGAGCAGGTGGGAGCGGTCCTCTACGACGCGATGCCACCCAGCCAGATGCTCCTCAACCTGATGATGCGCGAAGCCAAGCCGGAGCTGCACGGCATCGATCACCCCTCAGGCTGACCGCCTTCCTCGAGCGCCTCTTTCTGCGCCGCACGGGAGGACTCAAGCACGAGCTCCATCATCCGGGCGACGTAGTCCGGATCGAGACCCTCGGCGACGGCATCGGTCCGGGCCTCGTCGATGAGTTCCGCCTCCCGATCGGGAGAGCGTAGGGCGAGCCCTCGTTCTGCCTTGATGAGCCCGATCTCCACCGAACGTCGCAGCCGCCTGCCGAGCAGCCGGACGAGCTCGCGGTCGATGCGATCGATCTCGTCACGCAACATCGGCACCCCGAGGGAGTCCATCAGGGTGTGGTACGCCGCCAGACCGAGCTGGCTGCCGTTGCCACCTTTGGCCTGGTCGGGACTCGGGTGCACGTGGGCGATGAGCCCGTCGGCACCCACCGTGCGCCCGGCCAAGGCCAGCGGAATGAGCGTTTCGGTGGTCTTGCCCGATGGATCGATGACAACCGGTAGGTGGCTCATGTTCTGGACAACGGGGATCGCCGAGATGTCGAGTGTGTCCGTCGTGCGAGGATCGAACGTGCGACTCCCCCGCTCGCACAAGATCACCGAGTGATTGTCGACCGCCAGGATGTACTCGGCCGCCATGAGCCACTCGTCGATGGTCGCCGACGGGCCGCGGTGCAGCATCACCGGCCGACCGGTGCGGCCGGCCGCCTGCAGCAGGACGAAGTTCTGCATGTTGTCGGGGCCGATCTCCAACAAGTCGACGTGCGCGGCTATGTGCGCGGCCTGGCCGGGCTCCAGCACCTCCGTGCTGGTGGGGAGGCCGGCCTCGAGACCGGCTGTCACCAGGTACATGAGGCCCTCGTCGCCCAGGCCCTTGAAGGCGTAGGGCGAGTTCTCGGCGCGGTAGGTGCCGGCGCGCAGCACCGATCCCCCCGCTTCGGCGATGGCCATCGCCGACTCGACGATCTGCTCCTCGCTCTCGACGACCGAGGGACCGGCGAGCACGGGATAGGAGCCGTCGCCGAATCGGACGTTGCCGACGGCGACGACGGTGGTATCGACGCCTTCGCGGCGCCGGCTCTTGAGTACGGGCTCCTCGCTCATGTGGTCCTCGATTCCGAGCTCCGGGCCAACAAAAAACCCGGAGCGTCTGCTCCGGGTAGGTGTGGTGGTGAGGTGCTTCTCAGCGCGTGCTACCTGCCCGGGCAGTGCCGGTAAAGAAGTACGCGAAGTAGAAGTAGTTGCTCACGGTGACGTCAATGTACCGGTCCCGCCCGATGTTGACAAGATCAGGCGGTGGGACCCTGCTCTCGGACCCGTTCGACGGCGGTCAGAGCCTCCCGCAGTTCGGCCAACCATGCGTCCTGGTGCTTGCCGACGAGCCGCACGCACCACGCCAGTGCATCGCTGCGGGAGCGGGCAACCCCGGTCTCGACCAGGGTGTCCAGCACTTTGCGCTCCCGCATTCTGAGCCGGGTCATCGCCGGAATCGAGAGGTGGGTGAACAGCAGCGTGAGCCCGCCACAGCGGGCACCCCAAGACACCTTCCGGTCGAGCCCGGCCTCTGCCTCCTCGGCGATCCGGATCCGCTGCTGTCGCGTCGCCTCGCGGAACGCCTTGATCTGGCGTTTCCACGCCGCTCGCCGAGACGCCTCGGAGTCCTCGTCGTCGGTTGCATCGGGTTCAGCCAGGGTGCCGATGACCACGATCTCGTCCCGATCCACCTGCACGTCCGGCGGCTCGATGAACCACTCGTCGGGTATATGGGTGTGGAACCAGGCTGTGATCTCTTCTTCCATAATTACATCATTACACAATGTTGGTCGAAGTCAAGCTCGGCACCGACTGGGTGTTGGCGCCGGCGTGGCATATATTGGCGCCGCATGAGGAGGGCTTCCGCCGTCACCGCGTTGCTGGTCGTCATCGCCGCCTGCGGTGGAGACGACGCCGCCACGACAACAAAAAGCCCCGCACCCACCACGGTGGCGCCCGCCACGTCGGCGGCCCCCCCCCCCCCCTCGTCCACGGCTG
>JBFGCM010000129.1:0-6471 GCA_041581135.1 Acidimicrobiia bacterium | reverse complement strand
CGTTCGAGCACGGCGGCCGCACGTTCTACCTGCTGTTCGGGTCGCTCGGCGGGCGGAAGGGGCTCCTCCGGGTCCACCACGATGCCTCCGTACATGCCGCGAGCGATGTGCACCGGCACGTCGCCGAAGGCACAGTGATACATGAAGACACCCGGATACAGCAGCCGGGCCTCGATCACCGCCGTCTCGCCGGGGGCCACGACGGTATCGGCGGCACCGCCACCCTGGCCGGTCACTGCGTGGAAGTCGACGTTGTGCGGGTGGGTGTTTCCAGGCAGGTTGGTGATGGTGAACCGGAGGATGTCGCCCACCCGGGCCCGGACGACGGGTCCCGGAGTGCCGATGACGGGAGTGTCGTCACCGGAGATCTTGTATCCCCACGTCTCGAACTCGACGCCCGTGGCCGGGTCGATCGCCGACACGTTCTCGACGACGTCGAAGTGGACCTCGACGATGCGCTGGTCCGTGCGGGTAGCCGCAGGCGGCATGGCGGGAGCAATGGCCACGTTCACTTCGTCCTCGGGCGCGAGCTCCAGGGACGCCTTGGGCGTGAGCCGCGGCGTGATGTCGTCCTCCCACACGTCGGCGGCCCCGGCCGCAACCACGGCGGGAGCGGCAGCCTGTACCGGTTCCGGAGACGAGGACCCGAGATCTCCCAGCGTCCACACCACGAGGGCGATCACCACGCCGGCCAGACCTCCGATCAGCAGGTGTTCCCAGCGCAGGATTCGTTCGTTCTTCATCGGACCTTTCCGTTCTGTAGGACAGGCGATTGCCTGAGTTCTGTCATGAGTGCCGTCCTGGCGCGTGTCCAGGCGTCATGAAGGGCGCAGCGGTCGTCTCGCCGGCACGGTCCTGAGCGCAGGACGCATGCGTCCTCCTCGGGTACTCCCTCGACCGCTGTGATGACGTCGAAGACCGAGACTGTGCGCCCGCTCTCGGTGAGCGCGTACCCACCACCGGGTCCAGTACCCGAGGCCACCCATCCGCTGTGCACCAGGGGAGCCATGACTCGGGCGAGGAAGTCGGGAGTTGTCTCGAGCAGCTGGGCCAGCTCACTGCGCGCCACTCGGTGGTCGTTCTCGGCCAGGTGGCGGATGGCTCCGATTGCCAGATTGGTGCGTGTGGTGAGTTCGAGGCGCATGGCTATTGTTGAGTTCTTGACTCAACAATACAACAACTAGTGCTCAGTGTCGACCATTGATACGGAATGAATCGTGAGAGTCCGATGCGCATAGCTCCCGGGTGGGGGCTGGAGGGTGGTGGTGGCCGGGGTCTGACTCCCTGTCAAGCCGACCGTTGCCCGCGCCTGCCGGCGTGCATCTCCCGCCAGACCACGCGAACGACGGCGACGCACGCATAGATCGTGGCGCCGAGGATCAGCGGGCCGGACCACTCTCCCTGTGTGAGGCCAAGGCGAAACGTCGGCAGAGGAACCGTCAAGAGGACGGCGAGCAGGAGCGTCTCCAAGATCCACCTGGCGCGAACGCGCCGAGGCACGGAGACGGCGGCCGGAGGCTTTCGGTGCTCACGCATGGCACATGCATCGGAAGCGCTGCCGCTTCCCTTGAGCGACGCGTGGCTCACTGTCGGCCTAAGGCGGGCTGGCTAGCCTCGGCCCATGACCGCTGGGGCCGAGGCGCGATGACCGCCAAGATTCGCACCAATTTGAGCGGCTCCGGTGTGCTCACGGTGACGCTCGCCGACGAGGCGAACCGCAACGCCCTCGGCTCGCAGCTGGTGACAGAGCTCGTCGAGGCGATCGATCGAGCCGAATCGGACGAGACGGTCCGGGTGGTGGTGGTCACCAACGAGGGACGAGTCTTCTGTAGCGGCGTCGACCTCTCCGAGCGCACATCCGGCGCCCCCGCCCCGCCGGCGGCCGATCCGGCCCGGATCTTCAGGCGCGTCGTACGGTCGACGAAGCCCTTTGTCGGCCGCATCGCCGGCCACGCCATCGCCGGTGGCACCGGATTAGCGGCCGTCATGGACATCTCGGTGACGCTGGAAGACGCCAAGTTCGGCTTCACCGAAGTCAGGCTCGGGGTGGCACCGGCGATCATCTCGGTGGTGTGCCTGCCCAAGATGCGGCGCGCCGACGCTGCTGCCGCCTTCCTGCGGGGTGCTCGATTCGACGGCCGTGAGGCCGCCCGCCTGGGCCTGGTCACCGAGGCCGTGCCAGAAGTCGAACTCGACGATCGAGTGGAGGAGATTGTCGCCGACCTGCTTCGCGGAGGTCCCGAGGCACTGGCCGTCACCAAGAGCCTCGTGCACCAGGTGCCGACCATGGAGTTCGACGCCGCCCTCGAGTGGACCTCGTCGCTGTCGGCTGAGCGGTTCGCCTCCGAGGAGGGCCAGGAGGGCATGGCCGCCTACCTGGAGAAGCGGCCACCATCGTGGGCCGAGGGTCTCGATTAGTTGTGACCGGCGGGGCGCTCCGGCCGTCTCGACGAGTCGGGGAGTCGTGGGAATCTGCTTCCCCCGGTGGACTCGGCGAGGCGTACGCTTGGCGTGCTGGCGACTGGGAGGGGGTGGTGCCGACTCCAGAACTGCTCTCCCACCACCCGACGAGAGGAAAAGATCAATGATTGATGTTGCACACGTCCAGTCGCTCGTCGACGAACTGTGGAACAACCACAACCTGGATGTGATCGACGAGTTGTATGCGGAGAACTTCGTGGGCCACGATCCCCACAATCCGCGCCAGGGTCGCGATGGTATGCGGGAGTGGGTCAAGGAGGCGTGGGCGGGTTCGTCCGACTTCCACATCAACCTCCACGAAACCTTCGCCGAAGGCGACATGGCCGTTTCTCGCTGGACTGCGACCGGCACCCACGACGGCGACTGGCTCGACATTCCCGCCACCGGTGAGCACTTCGTGGTCACCGGCATCACCATGTCGAAATTCCACGACGGGAAGATCGTCGAGAGCTGGGTCAACGCCGACAACCTCGGCATGCTCCAGCAGCTCGGGATCATCCCGTCCGAGATGCCCACCTGAGACTCGGAGGCCACAGCGGAGGCGCTCGACGCGAGCGCCTCCGGCGCGTGCGCACCAGACACGACCGCCGCGGTCGCACTGCCGGGTCGCGTTCGACCAATATGGACGGTTCTGGCGTGGTCGAGGGCAGCTGATCACGCCCAGACGAAAGGAAGGCACCACCATGCGCAGAGCTCCGCACCTGCTAGCGCTCTTGACCGCCCTTGCCCTGATCGCAGCCGCCTGTGGCGGCGACGACGCCGGAGACGGGGACGGGGACTTCACCCCGTCGTCCCCCGAATGCGTCGCACCGGCCGACGCCGGCGGCGGTTGGGACTTCACCTGCCGCTCGATCGGCGGTCTGTTCGAGTCGCTCGACCTGACCTCGAACGTCGTCGTCACCAATCAGCCCGGCGGCGGTGGCGGCGTGGCGTTCGCCGATGTCGCCGCCAACCGCAGCGAGGAGGACGACCTGGTCATCGCCGCCTCGCCGGCCACGGCGATTCGCTTCGCACAGAACCAGTACTCCGGACTCGAAGCCGATCAGTTCCGGTGGATCGGTGCCATCGGTGCCGACTTTGGCGTGCTGGCGGTGACCACCGACAGTCCCTATCAGACGCTCGATGACCTCGTGGAGGCGATGAAGGCCGACCCCACCGCCATCACCTTCGGCGGCGGCTCACCGGTCGGTGGCCAGGATCACTTCAAGCTGCTGCTGTTCGCCGAGGAGATCGGCGTCGACCCGGCCGTGGTGCCGTGGGTGGCCTATGACGGCGGCGGTGAGGCGCAGAACGCGTTGCTCGGCGGCGAGATCGAGGTGTTCCCCGGTGACGTGTCCGAGACCATCGGCAACGAGAGCCTGCGCATCCTGGCTGTCATGGGAGAGGAGCGCATCGAAGGGATGGATGCACCGACGACGGTCGAGCTCGGCTACGAGACCATCTTCCCCGTGTGGCGTGGCTTGCTCGCTCCTGGAGGCATGAGCGACGCTGCCTACGACTTCTGGGTCGATGCACTCGGCCAGGTGGAAGCGTCCGACGATTGGGCGACCGCGAGAGCCGAGAACGGTCTGTCGCCGCTGCGGCTGCTGGGTGACGACTTCCAGGAGTTCGCACTGGACGCGGTGTCCAGCTTCCGCACCCTCTCCGAGCCTTTCGGCCTCGTGGCCGAGGGTTGATATAGCGAGGGCTGGCCCCAAGGGGAGGGAGTTTCGATGAGCGACGTCACGCAACCCGGTGAGGGAGACCTGCCGGGCGGCGCCGACGCCGAACCTTCGTCCCCGGGGGCCGGCCATGCCGGCGACCGCGTCCTCGGGCTCGTATGCCTCGCCATCGCGATCTGGTATGTGGTAGCGACCCAGAACCTGACGATCACCCAGTTCGGCAGCGGGCCGGTGGGGCCCAAGACGCTCCCGACGATCGTCGGGATCCTGTTCGCCGTGTTTGCGCTCATCCTCGTCATCAGGCCGGATGAGTCGCCGCACTGGCCGACCATGCCCATCTGGTGGCGGCTGGCGGTGATCGTCGCCGTGTCGTTCCTGTTCGGTCAGCTGCTGGAACCTCTGGGATTCATCCTGGCCGCCACCGCGATGTCCATCATCATCGGGGTCTTCTTCAAAGGGCCGCTCGAGAAACTCGTGCCGTTGTCGTTCGTGTTCGCCGTGGTCCTGGCGTTCATCTTCAACAACTGGCTCGAGCTCCGCCTGCCGCCGGGCCTGTGGGGCGGCTTCTGATGGACTTCACGCTGCTCGACGGCTTCGCCGCCGCACTCACCTGGGAGAATCTGCTGTTCGCCGCGGTCGGGGCGCTGCTGGGCACGCTCATCGGGGTGCTGCCCGGCATCGGACCCATCACCGGCGTCGCCATTCTGTTCCCCATCACGCTGAGCCTGGGCCTGGAGGACGCCTCCACGCTGATTCTGCTGGCGAGCGTGTACTACGGGTCGCAGTACGGCGGTTCCACCACCAGCATCCTGCTCAACGTGCCGGGCGAGGCCTCGTCGGTGGTGACGACTCTCGACGGCTATCAGATGGCGAGGCAAGGTCGGGCCGGCCAGGCGCTCGCGATATCGGCCATCGGATCGTTCATCGCCGGCATCGGCGCCGTGCTGGGGCTGATGTTGTTCGGCCCGCCTCTGGCCGAGGTCACCACCAACTTCCAGTCGCCAGAGAAGTTCATGGTCGTGGTGCTGGCGTTCGCCACCGTGTCGAGCCTGGCCGGCAAGAGCCTCGTGAAGGGTCTGCTAGCCGTGATCTTCGGTGTGATGTTGGCCACCGTGGGCACCGACCTGCAGACCGGGGTGGTCCGGTACACGTTCGGGCAGCTCAAGCTGCAGGAGGGCCTCGATTTCGTGATCATCGCCATCGGGCTGTTCGCCGTGAGCGAGGTGTTGAGCCTGCTGGAGGATCACGTGAAGGGCGAGCACGTGGTGTTCGAGAAGGCGGAGCGCATCTGGGTGAGCTTCAAGGAGTTCGTGTTCTCCTTGGGCGCCATCATCAGAGGCTCCCTCATCGGGTTCTTCGTCGGCCTGCTGCCCGGCACCGGTGCCTCGGTGGCCGGGTTCATGTCCTACGGGTTGGAGCGCCGCTTGTCCGATCGCGAAGGCACTTTTGGTGCGGGCGACATTCGCGGTGTAGCAGCACCGGAATCCGCCAACAACGCCGCGGCCGGCGGGTCATTGGTGCCGCTGTTCACCCTTGGGATTCCCGGGTCCGGCACCACCGCGGTGCTCCTCGGCATCCTGATATCGCTTGGGATTCGGCCCGGCACCGGGAACGTGTTCGAGCAGACCCCCGAGCTCATCTGGACCCTCATCGCATCGATGTTCATCGGCAACGCGATGCTGCTGCTCCTGAACTTCCCGCTCGTCAAGATGTTCGTGCAGATCCTGCGCATCCCCACGTGGTTCCTGATGCCGATCATCCTGGTGGTGTCCTACATCGGCGTGTACTCGGTCAACAACAGCCCGCTCGACATCACGATCATGACCTTGTTCGGGGTCATCGGGTACTTCATGCGCAAGATGGACGTACCCCTCGCCCCCATCCTCATGGGGCTCATCCTCGGCGACGACTTGGAGCAGAACTTCCGCCGCTCGCTGGTCGCATCGGACGGCGACTACCTGACATTCCTCGACGGGCCGCTGAACATCGGCCTGGCGCTGGCCGTGATCGTGGTGTTGTTCCTGCCGCAGATCCTCGACCGGCTGCGTGGCACCCACATCAAGGACGAGTTCGCCGATTCCAGCGCAGAGGTCTGAGGGGTGACGCCGGCCGCCACCCACGGCATCGAAGCAGCCATCACCCGATGCCGTTCCTATCTCGAAGCCGGCGCCGACATGGTGTTCATCGATGCCATTCCCGGTCTCGACGAGATCACCCGGGCCCTCGATGAGATCGACGGGCTGCTGTCGGTGAACCTCATGGATGCGGTCACCGGGGTGCGCACCGATCCCATTCCGATCGCTGAGCTGCGCCGGGTCGGAGTCGCCCG
>JBFGCM010000128.1:0-6684 GCA_041581135.1 Acidimicrobiia bacterium | reverse complement strand
GTGAGCCGGGCCATGCGCATGTTCGAAGGCCTTCGCTTTGGCATCATCGGGATCAATGACATCAACCCGACCGCCGTGGCTGCTCCGTTCGGCGGCATGAAGCAGAGCGGTGTCGGCCGCGAAGGCGCCCACGAGGGCATCGTCGAGTACCTCGAGACCAAGGTCGGCGGCTTCTCGATCTGATGAGTGCCGAGCCTCGCGCTCAGCCCACCAGGACGATGAAGGTGTGGATGATGAGGCCGATCAACCCGCCGACCAGCGTGCCATTGATGCGGATGAACTGGAGGTCGCGGCCCAGCAGGAGCTCGAGGCGGCGGCTGGTTTCGCCCGCATCCCATCGCTCGACGGTGGAGGCGATCATCTCGGTGACCTCGTCGCCGGACTGCTCCACCAGTCGCCGCGACACGGAGATCAGCCAGTCATTGACCCGCTGTCGCAGCTCGGGATCGTCGGCGAGACGTTGCCCGATCTGCCGGGCGCTTTCCTGGAGCCTGAGTCGCAGCTCCGACTCGGGGTGATCTGCGGCGGCGGTGAGCCGCTCCTTGATGCCCACCCACAGGCCGTCGACCCACGCCTCGAACTCGGGATGGTCGAGCAGCTCCCGTTTCAGCTCTTCGGCGCGTGCTTTCAGCTGCGGTGAGGTGCGAAGCCGTGTGGCCAGCTCGGCTGCTCGCTCGTCGATGTGTTTGCGGATCTCGTGATGAGGGTCGCTGCCGACGTCTCGCACGAAGTTCTGCAGCCCGTCGTACACGCGTTGGAACACCCGGTCGTCGATGGGCTCCGGTACCCACCACGGCGACTCGCGGCGGATGAGGTCCCGCAAGAGCTGTTGGTTGTCCTGGATCGACCGCCCCAGCCCCTTGAGCCCGGCATCGATGAGGGAGTGGTGATGGTCGCCTTCCATCACCATGTCGATGCCGGAGCCGAGGATGCGGGCGATGTCGACGGTGCGCAGGCGCTCCTCCACCACCGACCGCAGGGAACCCTGGACCTCCTCCGGGCTCATGGCGTCGGCGACGCCGACCGCGAGGTTGGCTGCCTGGCGTGCCACCACCGCGGCGTGGTCCGGGTCGGCCAGCCACGAGCCGAGCCGGGCGGCGGGGTCGATCTCGCGGAGGCGGGCCTCCAAGTGCTCGGGGTCGAGGAAGTTGTTGGCGATGAACTCGCCGAGCGACCGGCCGAAGACATCTTTGCCCTTGGGGATGATGGCGGTGTGCGGGATGGGCACCCCGAGGGGATGGCGGAAGAGCGCCGTGACGGCGAACCAGTCGGCCACTCCTCCGACGACAGAAGCCTCCGCAGCTGCGCGGACGAAGCCCCAGACACCGGAGTCGTCGGTGAACACGACGGTCGCCACCAGCACGGCCACGGCGCCGACGAGGATCGCCGACGCCCTTCGGCGCGCCGACCGCAGGCGCCTGGTGCGGCGCAGCTCCCACGACGTGTCGAAGTCGGGCGTTGTCATGTGCAGGATGGTACGTCGGCGGGGTGGTGCGGTGTCCGTTGTGCCTATTCGCCTCATAGTGGTCGGTCTAAGCACAATCGACCGGTGGGCCCCAGGCGCGGTTCCGTCCGTTGTGCTTATTCACCTCATAGTGGTCGGTGCAAGCACAATCGACGCCGTGACGCCGACGCATACCACCGTCGTTAGAGTGCCTGGCGAGGAGGTGAGACGTGCGATATGAGCGCTTGACGCAGCCGCTGGTCCGCGACAACGGCGAGCTTCGCCCCGCTTCGTGGGACGAGGCTCTGGACCGGGCCGCCGGCGGGTTCGCTGCCGTGCGAGAGCGTGGCGACGTGGCTTACGGCATGTTCAGCTGCTCCAAGTCGACGAACGAGATGAACTACATGGCTCAGAAGTTCGCTCGGGTCGTCATGGGCAGCAACAACATCGACAGCTGCAACCGCACCTGACACGCTCCTTCCGTCGCCGGTCTGGCGGCAGTGTTCGGAGCCGGAGGTGGCACCAGCTCATACCAGGAGATCGAGGAGACCGACTTGATCGTTCTCTGGGGATCGAACGCCCGCAACGCCCACCCGATCTTCTTCCACCACCTCCTCAAAGGCCTCCGCAACGGCGCCAAGATGTACGTCGTCGATCCTCGGCGCAGCGAGTCCGCCGCATGGGCCGACGTCTGGCTCGGCATCGATGTGGGGTCTGACATCGCGCTCGCCAACGCCGTTGCTCGCGAGATCATCGTCAACGACCTCCACAACAAGGAGTTCATCCAGCGCGCCACCACGGGGTTCGCCGTTTTCGCCCAGTCGGTGGAGTCGTGGACGCTCGAACGAGCCGAAGCGGTCACCGGCGTCCCGGCCGAAGCCATCGCCGAGCTGGCCCACGACCTGGCCAGAGCGGATCGCGCCCAGATCTGCTGGACCCTCGGTATCACCGAGCACCACAACGCCACCGACAACGTCCTTGCGCTCATCAACCTGTCGCTACTCACCGGCCACGTCGGCCGCTGGGGGAGCGGCCTCGTGCCCATCAGGGGTCAGAACAACGTGCAGGGCGGCGGCGACATGGGTGCCCTTCCCAACAAGTTCCCCGGCTTCCAGGACGTCGAGGATCCCGACGTCATGGCGAAGTTCGAGGATGCCTACGGCCACCGCCTCCCGCCGAAGAGCGGCTGGCACCTGACGTTGATGTTCGAGGCGATGGAACGGGGCGACCTGACGGCGCTGTACGTGATCGGGGAAAACCCGGCGCAGTCCGAGGCCGATGCCGGCCGCACTCTGGGGCTGCTCGAGGGCCTGGAACACATGGTGGTGCAGGACATCTTCCTCACCAAGACCGCCCAGCTCGCCGACGTGGTGCTGCCGGCGGCCGCGTCGTGGGCCGAGTCCGAGGGCACCGTCACCAGCAGTGAGCGACGGGTGCAGCGGGTGCGCAAAGCTATCGATCCGCCCGGTGAGGCGAAGGACGATCTCGACATCCTCATCCTCATGGCGCGCCGTCTCGGGCACGACTGGCCCGACATGACGCCGGAGGAGGCGTGGGACGAACTGCGCAGCCTCTCACCCATGCACGCCGGCATGAGCTACGCCCGGCTGGAGGAACTCGGTGGCCTCCAGTGGCCGTGCTACGACGAGGACCACCCGGGGGAGACCTTCCTCCACGGCCGCCTGTGGAAGGACCCCGTCGAGGGGCGCCCGGCGCCGTTCCACGCCGTCGAGAATGTGCCGCCGCGCGACGAACTCAGCGATGAGTTCCCGATCAGGCTCACCACCGGCCGCCGGCTCGACTCCTACAACACCGGCGTCCAGTCGGGCGGCTACCGGTCGCCGATCCGCCACGGCGAGACCATCGACATCTCACCGGAGGACGGCGAGTCGCTTGGCGTCAGCGAGGGCGAGACGGTGCGAGTCGTGTCCCGGCGCGGCCATGTCGAGGCCCCGGTGCGCTACCAGCGCAATCTGCGGCCGGGTCTGGCGTTCATGACCTTGCACTTCCCCGACGACGTCGACACCAACCAGCTCACCATCGAAGCGTGGGATCCAAAGTCGGGTACGTCGGAGTTCAAGGCGACCGCCATTCGCATCGAGAAACTGGGAGCGGCAGCCGGCTGATGGATCTCCGCCTGATGGACGCCACGGCCACCGATGCCGAACGCAGCGCGGTGGACGGCGTCCTCGGGCCGCCCGAGAGCGGCTGGACCGGCGCCGAACGCGCCCCGCTCGACGATCGCATCGCCCGCGCGGGTCATCATCGCGCCATGGCACTCCGACACCTGCTGCTCCCCGCCCTCCACGGTCTACAGTCGAACATCGGGTGGATCAGCAAGGGCGGTCTCAACTACGTTTGCGAGCGCCTCGGGGTGCCGCCTGCAGAGGCGTATGGGGTCGCCAGTTTCTACGCACTGCTTGCCACCGAGGAACGTGCGACCCGCGTCGCCCACGTGTGTGACGACATCGCGTGCAAGTTGGCAGGCGCCGATGCGCTGGTCGCCGAGCTGGATGGAGGGCCCGACGGCACCGACGTCGTCACCAGCCCGTGTCTCGGGCAGTGCGAACGAGCCACTGCGGTGCTCCTTCAGCTCGCCGGCGAGGACGACTTCGTGCTGGCTCCGGCCACTGCAGAAGCAGTAACGGCAGCGCTGGCAGACGAGCCGGCGCCACCGATGCCGCCGGCGCCGCCGGCCGCTCCCCAGAGCCCGGACCCACAACTCCGCGTGCTCCGCCGGGTGGGCCGCGTCGATCCCGACTCGCTGGACCACTACCGGGCCCTGGGCGGCTACGAGGCGTTGCGGACGGCGGTTGCCATGGGACCCGCCGGCGTGATCCGTGAGGTCAAGGACTCCGGCCTGGTCGGCCGGGGCGGAGCGGCGTTCCCCACCGGCATCAAGTGGGAGGGGGCGGCGCGCCAACCTGCCCGACCTCACTACCTCATCTGCAACGCCGACGAGTCCGAGCCGGGCACGTTCAAGGATCGGGTCCTGCTCGAAGAGGACCCGTACGGCACCATCGAGGCGATGACCATCGCCGGGTACGCCGTCGGTGCCGAGCACGGCTACCTCTACGTTCGTGGCGAGTACCCCCTCGCCATCCAGCGGCTGCAGAGTGCGATCGACCAGGCCCGGGCCCGTGGCTTTCTCGGCCACGACGTCATGGGGGAGGGCTTCGACTTCGATCTCGAGATCCGCAAGGGCGCCGGCGCCTACATCTGCGGGGAGGAGACGGCGCTGTTCAATTCCATCGAGGGGTACCGCGGCGAGCCGCGCAACAAGCCGCCGTATCCCACCGAGGTGGGACTGTTCGGCAAGCCCACCGTGGTCAACAACGTCGAGACCCTGGTCAATGTGCTCGACATCGTCCGCCAGGGGGGCCCCGCCTTCGCCGCCATCGGCACCGACCGATCGACCGGCGCCAAGCTGTTCTGTCTCTCCGGCCACGTGACCACCCCCGGCGTCTACGAGGTCGACTTCGGTGTGACGCTGGGAGAGCTGATCGACATGGCGGGCGGAGTCCGGGACGGGGCGACTCTGCGCGCCGTGTTGCTCGGCGGCGCCGCCGGCTACTTCGTCGGGCCCGATGCCGTCGACATGCCACTCACGTTCGAGGGCACCCGCGACGCCGGCGCCACACTGGGTTCGGGCGTAGTGATGGTCTTCGACGAGACCACCGACTTCACCGTCATCACTCGACGAATCGCCGCGTTCTTCCGTGACGAGTCGTGCGGCCAGTGTGTGCCGTGCCGGGTGGGCACCGTGCGCCAGGAGGAGGCACTGGCTCGTATCGCCAATGGCTCCCACAACGGAGAGGTGGCCCTGCTCGGCGAGATCGCCCGCGTCATGCAGGACGCCTCGATCTGCGGACTCGGCCACACCGCCGCCGGCGCTGTCCAGTCGGCCATCGCGCTCGGACTGGTGGGAGGTGACGGATGATCGAGACCCGGCTCGAGATGCCAAAGCGTGTGGTCGAGGTCACCATCGACGACACCCCGGTGCGGGTGACCGAAGGCTCCACCATTCTCGACGCGTGCCGCCGGGCGGGCATCGACACCCCGACCCTGTGCTACGCCGACAACCTGACCCCGGTGAACTCGTGCCGGGTCTGCGTCGTGGAGGTGGCCGGATCCCGCACCCTGGTACCGGCTTGCAGCCGCCCGGTGGAGCCCGACATGCAGATCTCCACCGACTCCGATCGAGTGCAGCACAGCCGCAAGATGGTGCTGGAATTCCTGGCGTCGTCGGTGGACATGGGCATCAGCGACGTGGACGGCTGGATGGAACGCTACGGCGTGGATCCGATGCGGTACGGGCCGGCCGCCGAACCGGCAGGCGACGGCGAGCGTGACGCTCGCCATGTCGGCCACCATCCCGCCCCGGACGGGCAGACCGCAGAGACGGTGTCGCAGCCGGTCAAGATCCACGACGACCTCTACATCCGCGATTACGCCAAGTGCATCCTCTGCTACAAGTGCGTCGAGGCGTGCGGCGAGGACGCCCAGAACACGTTCGCCATCGCCATTGCGGGGCGCGGCTTCGATGCCCGGGTCTCCACGGAGTTCGACACGCCGCTCACCGACTCGGCGTGTGTGTTCTGCGGCAACTGCATCGCGGTGTGTCCGACAGGTGCCCTGCAGTTCCGCAGCGAGTTCGAGCTGCGTGGCGCAGGCATGTGGGACGAGGACGCCCAGACCGTGACGAGGACCGTGTGTTCCTATTGCGGCGTCGGGTGCAACCTCGATCTCCACGTCCAGGACAACCGCATCGTCAAGGTCACGTCACCATTCGACCACTCCGTGACCGAAGGCAACCTCTGCATCAAGGGCCGGTTCGGCTACGAATACGTACAGGAACTCGGCGATCTGGCGGCGACACCGATCGACATCGTGCTTGCCGAGGCGCGCAGCGACGCAGGCTGAGACCCAGGGGCACCACCGCCGCTGCCGGCGTCAGTCGCGTGACCCGAACAGTCGTCCGAAGAAGCGCCGGATGCTTGCGAGCAGGCTCGAGAAGAGCAGCGACAAGCCCTTGACCTCTCCGGCACCGACCTCTGCCGCCTCCTCGGGTGTCGTCGCGGCGAGCTTGGCCTCGACGCAACTCACGAACTCGCCGATGAGCCGTGACGACATCTCCTTGATGAGCCCGGTCCGTCCGAACTGGGCGGCCGCACCGCTCAACAAGACATCGGCGTCGACGGTGACCGTCGTGCCGCCATTGCGTGCCTGGACGGCATACC
>JBFGCM010000127.1:0-6831 GCA_041581135.1 Acidimicrobiia bacterium | reverse complement strand
GGTGGCCACGACCTCCGGCATCCGCCCGGTCACGTTCTTGAGGTTGCGGGTGTAGAGCTCGATGTGGGTGCCGTCACGGTGGATCTGGACTCTGGCGCCATCGATCTTCACCTCACAGGCGGCGGCACCGGTGCGCTCGAGCGCGTCGCCGACCGACTCGGCGGATTGCGCCAGCATCGGGGACAGCGGTGTGAACAGGCGCAGCGACACGGATGCAAGGCCGGATGGACCGTCGGTCGCCAGGATGCGGGCCACCACCGCCAGGTCACCGGTGAGCATCGCCGCCCGTCGCACCTCCTCGAGTGGCGTCTCGAACGCAGCGGACAGCGCGGCCTGCATCACCCCGCCGAGGGCGCCCTGCCGCAAGCCGCCGCCGAGCAACTGGGTCAGGAATGTCTGCTCATCCTCGGTAGCCGCGCCTAGGAGGCCACGGAGTCGGTCGAGCCGACGTCCGGTGGAACCCGGCCCGGATTCTGCGGCGATGGCGTCAAACGTCCCATCGACATCTGCCACAGTCACCGTGGAGGCCGCGGCGGGATCGACGATCGTGTCACGCAGCGCGGCGTAGCCGATGCCGACGCGGCCCTGGGGGAGCTCGCCGGCCAGATAGGTGACCACCAGGGGCACCTCGTCGGGTCCGGCTGCGGACAAGAGTTCGGCCAGCCGGCGGGTCTTCTCGTTGCGGGCTCGGGTGGCGGACACGTCCTGCCACGCCGCCACCAGTTCGCTGAGCAGCATCGTCTCATGCTGGCAGACGGAGAAGTCGTGCTCTGCCGGTTAGCCTGCCGGAGCCATGCACGCGCGGCACGTCCCCAAGATCCGCGGCGGCCTCCCGGCTCCGGAGTGGCTGCTGGACCACGCCGATCGCAACATGCACGTGCTGGGGCCGCGACCCGAGACGATCGCCGAGTGGGAGAGCGCGGGGCTGGTGCTGCCCGACCTTCCCATCATGCGGCGCTACCGCGTCGATCGTATACAGGCGCAGCTACGGCACCGTGAGCTCGACGCCATCCTGCTCTACGACCCCGTCAACATTCGGTACGCCACCGACACCACCAACATGTCCTTGTGGACTGCGCACAACGCCGTGCGCTACGCGCTGGTGCCCGCAGACGGTCCGCTGATCCTCTACGAGTTCTCGAAGGGCGAGTTCCTGTCGGCGCACTCGGAGGTCGTCGATGAGATCCGACCGACCATCTCCTACATGCCCTTCTATGTGGGCGACCGCACTGAAGAGGTGGCGGCGCGGTGGGCGGGTGAGCTGGTCGACGCCATCGATGAAGTGAGCCGGTCGGGGGGCAGGCGGCTCGCCGTCGACACGCTGGCACTGGAAGGCGTGCGCGCCCTGGAGGCACTCGGCGTGGAGCTGATCGCCGGCATGCAGCTCATGGAGGACGCCCGCGTGGTCAAGCATCCGGAGGAGGTCAACGCGATGCGCTGCGCCGTACACTCGTGTCAGTCGGCCATCGACGACATGCGTGCCATCTTCGAGCCCGGGGTGACCGAGCTGGAGCTGTGGGCCGAACTGCAGCGGTCGAACTTCCTCCGTTTCGGCGAGTGGATCGAGACCCGGCTGCTCAGCTCCGGTCTGCGCACCAACCCGTGGTATCACGAGGCATCGAGCAAGGTGGTCGAGGCGGGCGAGATCATGGGCTTCGACACCGACATGATCGCCGCCTACGGCATGTGCGTGGACATGAGCCGCTCGTGGATCTGTGGTGGAGCGAAGCCAACCGCGGCCCAGCTCGACGTGTACGCCAGAGCACGCGACCAGATCGAAGCCAACATCCCGCTGTTCGTGCCCGGCATGACGTACCGCGAGATCACCGACAAGACCACCTACCCGGACCCTGAGGTGTTCAACGGCTACACCGTGCTGGCCCATGGGGTCGGCATGGCAGACGAGTATCCGTCCATCTTCGCCCGCGAGATGTGGGACGAGACGGGCTTCGACGGCGTCATCGAGGCCGGCAACGTGATCAGCGTGGAGGCGTTCGTGGGCCGCAAGGACGGCGGCGAGGGCGTCAAGCTCGAGCAGCAGATGCTGGTCACCGAGGGTGGGCCGGAGCTGTTGACGGACTACCCGCTCGAACTGACCATCGAGTAGCCGGTAGTCGACTGGTAGGTTCGCGGGAGTCGAGAGAGGAGTGCGCATGGCAACGGTCGTGATCGTCGGGGACGGACCGGGCGGACTGAGCGCCGCGTTGTTCTTGGCCAAGAACGACCAGAACGTCACCGTGTTCGGAAACGACGAGACCGCCATGCACTTTGCCCATCTACACAACTACCTCGGCATTCCCGACATCAGCGGCACCGAGTTCCAGGAACGGGCACGGGAACAGGTGCTGGCCATGGGGGCCACGCTCGATCCGCGCCGAGTCACCGACATCGAGCGATCGGAGATGGGATTCGAGGTGGAGATCGAGGACGGCGAGACCATGGAGGCCGGATTCGTGATCCTCACCGAGGGCAAGGACCCGGCGTTGGCGCGCGGCATGGGCCTCACGGAGCCGATCCAGGTGGATCGCCATGGCCGCACTGCCATCGAGGGCCTCTACGTGGTCGGCCGGTCGGCGCGGCCCCATCGCAGCCAGGCCATCATCTCGGCCGGCGACGGCGCCTCCGCCGCGCTCGACATCCTCTCGTCGGAGGCGGGCAAGGACGTTCACGACTGGGACACCCCGCCGAAGGACTGACCGGCAGGGTCGTTGCCCGGGCAGATCCGCGCGCGGTCGGCCCCGCTTCGGGACGACCCTCAGGGTGCCTCCGTGACCTGGAACGTGGCGTGTTCGAGCCACTCGGGGAGGATGTCGATTCCCCAGCCGGGTCCGTCCGGGACGTGGACGAGGCCGTCTTCGACCTCCGGCATCGGTGCATAGAGGCCGTACTGCCACGGGTAGTAGTCGGGGCCCTCGATCGACCACTCCACCATGCCGGCGGTGTTGGGCAGCGCACCGACCAGGTGCAGGGTGAACACGGTGACGAGGGACAGGTTGGCCGAGTGGGGGAGGAGCGGAGTACCCCTCGTTGCCGCCATCGCCGCCACCCGTCTGGTGCGATCGATGCCGCCCAGGTACAGCACGTCGGGTTGAGCGATGTCGAACACGTGGCTGTCGATGAGCCGTCGCCACGTCGCGAGGTCGCAATCCTGCTCGCCGCCGGCGACAGCGATGCGCTGGTCGTCGAGGGCTTGTCGGACCTGGGCGGTCTGTTCGTAGTCGCGGTACGGGCACGGCTCTTCGAAGTGGGCAACCCCGTGATCGGCGAGAAAGCCGCCCACCTCGATGGCGCGTTCAGGCGAGTAGCCGCAGTTGGCATCCACCATGAGGTGTGTGTCCGGATCCAGGGCGGACGCCACGTGAGGCACGATGGCCTCGGTGCGCCCCGGCCACTCGTCGCGATCACTGCCGTTCTCCGCCGCAATGCGGAACTTCACGGCGGCGAACCCGTGAGATTGCTGCACGGCGGCGAGCCGGGTGGCTTCCGCGGCGGGATCGATGTCGCGACGCATGCTCGACGCGTAGACCCGGAGCGGCCGGGGACGGCCTCCCAACAGCTCACACACCCCGACACCGGCGGCCTTGGCACGGAGATCCCAGATGGCGGTGTCCAGCCCGCCCAGGGCCCGCGCCACGTAGGACCCGGGGAACTTGAACTCGCGAGCTGCGATCTCGTCGAGGAGGGCCTCCAGAGTGTCGGTGTCGCGACCCAGTGCCCACGGTGCAACCTGGCGATGGAACACCATGGCTGTGATGTCGCTGTGGTAGGTCGAGAGCTGTCCCCAGCCTTGGCCGCCTTCGATGTCGGTGACGCGGACGACACCCACGTACTCGGTGGTGAAGGTCTCGAGGCGAACGATGGCGCTCAGAACGCCCCCATCACGATGACGTTGCGGATGACCGAGCCGGCACGAACCTCATCCATCGCCTGGTTGATGGCGTCGAGGGGGTAGGTGCCGCTCACCATCTCGTCCAGCTTCAGCGATCCGCTGCGGTAGAGATCGATGAGTGCGGGCACGTCGCGCTCCATCCGACCAGCTCCCATCTTGGAGCCCAGGATTCGCTGCGACGCGTCGGTGAACTCGGCGATCTCGATTTCGACCGTGACCCCCGAAGGTGGCATGCCGACCAACACGATGGTCCCGCCACGCCGTGCCATCGCCAATCCCTGTTCGATCGCTCGCTTGGCGCCGACGGCCACGAACACGTAGTCGGGCCCGATCCCGCCGGTCCGGCCCCGAACGACGACCGCTGCGTCCTCGGCCGAAGCATCGATGGTGTCCGTGACACCGAACGCTCCCGCCTCGAGCAGCTTGTCGTGGTTGACGTCGACGCCGATGATCCTGGAGGCGCCGGCGTGTACGGCTCCCTGGACGACGCCGAGGCCGACGCCGCCCAACCCGATGACCGCCGCCGTAGCGCCGGCCGGCATCGCTGCGGTGTTGATGACCGAGCCGAATCCGGTGAGGACCCCGCATGAAAGCAAAGACGCTGATGGAGCCGGCACGTCCTGAGGTATCACCACCGCCTGTGACCGATGGACGATCGTCCTCTCGGCGAATGCCCCGGTCCGCAATCCTCGCTCGATGGGAGTGCCATCGGAAGCGTGGAACGGCGTCTCGTCGGAGAACCCACCGATACACAGGTGCGCTTCGCTGCTGCGGCAGTGAAAGCAGCAGGCGCAGGTGCGGAGCAAGCCGACCACCACGTGAGTGCCCGGCTCGAGGTCCGTGACATCGGTGCCGGCGGCGACGACGACCCCGGTGGCCTCGTGCCCGTAGATGGCAGGGGTCGGGCCACCCCATCCGCCGTCGGCGTAGGTGATGTCGCTGTGACAGATCGCCACCGCGGTCACATCGACTGCGACCTCGTCGGGGCCGGGGGCCGCCACGCTGACGTCCTCGACGCGAAGGGGCCGACCGTGTTCATGGCAGATCGCGGCACGGGTCGTCCACATGGGGCGGAGCGTAGCCCCGACCCGGCAGAGCGGTCTTGCGATGTAGTCACCCGACGATGAGCTTCTCTGGAGAGCGCTGACTAGTCATGCCGTCGCCCGGTCCAATGACCCGAAAGGTTCTCTGGGGACGTGCCGATACGTCATGAAGTATTCGAGCCAAGGGAATGGGTATGGGGACAGCCGCAGGACCGAAGATCTACCTCGGCATCAGCTGGGATCACAACAAGAAGCGTCGCGTGGTCGGCGCCGCCATCGCCTTTCTGACCGTCGCCTTTTTCGTGGCCGCCCCGGCGCCGGTCTCTGCAGCGGACGACGTCGATGTCATCGTGCAGCACGCCCCGGGGAACGGTGGCCTCGCCGAAGACGTCGTGGTTCGTAGCGGCGGTGCCCTGACCTCCCGATTCGTCGCGCTCGACAGCTTCGCCGCCTCGGTGCCCGCATCGGCGGTCGACGCGCTCCGACAGGCCGCCGCTGTCGAGTCCGTGTCGTACGACTCGGCGCTCACGCTTCTCAGCCTCACCGATGTGGCGCCCGCTGCGGCAACATCCATGAGCGATGTGCTCACCATCACCGGCGCCGACCAGCTTCACGCCAAGGGGATCACCGGCGCCGGCGTCGACGTCGCCATCATCGATTCGGGTATTGCACCGGTGTCGGCCATGCCTGCCGACCAGGTGATCAACGGTGCGGACCTGTCGCTCGAATCTCAGGACAAGCACCTCATGCACCTCGACACTTACGGGCACGGCACCCACCTGGCAGGAATCATCGCCGGCGACGGTGCCGGTTTCACCGGGATGGCGCCCGACGCTCGCCTGCTGAACGTCAAGGTCTCCACCGCCGACGGCGCCGTCGATGTCTCGCAGATCCTCGCTGCCATCGACTGGGTGGTGCAGCACCGCAACGACAACGGGCTCAACGTCCGAGTGTTGAACCTGGCTTTCGGCACTGATGGGTCGGCAGATCACCGTTCGAGCGTGCTGTCCTATGCCGTGGAGGTCGCGTGGCGCAACGGCATCGTGGTGGTCGTGGCCGGTGGCAACGACACGGCTGACAACAAGCTGCTTCGGGATCCGGCACGGAGCCCGTTCGTCATCGCGGTGGGGGCCGCCGACACCAACGGGACGGTGGACCCGACCGACGATGTTGTTGCCTCGTTCTCCTCGTGCGGCAACAACGGCAGGGGCATCGACCTCGTCGCTCCCGGGCGGTCGATCGCCAGCCTGCGGGTTCCGGGCGGGAATGCCGACATCTCGTATCCGCTCGCCCGGGTCGGGGATGAGCTGTTCCTGGGCTCCGGTAGTTCCCAGGCCACCGCCGTCGTGTCCGGCGCCGCCGCCCTCATGCTGTCTCAGCGGCCCGAGCTGACCAACGATCAGGTCAAGCAGATGCTCATGGATGCGGCCATGCCCGTACCCGGTGAGGCACGCTGCACCGGTGCCGGCCTCGTGGATGTCGCGGCGGCGGCCGACGCGCCGGTTGCCGATGTCACGCAGGAGCATCCGTCGGCCAAGGGTGGCGGCAAGATCGACGACGCCCGTGGCAGTCAGATCCTCTACCTGGACGGTGTTGCGCTCGTCGGAGATCAGGACATACACGGGGCGCGGTTCGCATCCAAGACGTGGGCCAAGGTGGCGGCCGCCGGTACCTCGTGGAGTGGCGGCTCATGGAACGGCACCGAATGGACGGGTAACTCGTGGTCGGGCAATTCGTGGTCGGGCAATTCGTGGTCGGGCAATTCGTGGTCGGGTAACTCGTGGTCGGGTAACTCGTGGTCGGGTAACTCGTGGTCGGGTAACTCGTGGTCGGGTAACTCGTGGTCGGGTAACTCGTGGTCGGGTAACTCGTGGTCGGGTAACTCGTGGTCGGGTAACT
>JBFGCM010000126.1:0-7185 GCA_041581135.1 Acidimicrobiia bacterium | reverse complement strand
GGGATCGAAGAGGCCGCCTTCGGGCGGCCTCTTCGCGTGACCGGTGTCGGTCGATCCGGGGGGGTCGAACCCGGGTGAGCCGCATCGCCAAGCGGGTCGCGACGCCCCGCAGTGCCCACGTGGGCTTCGACCGCAGCCCGCGGCCCGGCGAATGACCTGCTGCGTTGTGCGCTACTCCTCGGCCCCGAGTAGGTTCTGGGGCTGAGGAGGTGCGATGAAGCTCGAGGCGTTGGTTGGCGGAGCCTGCGAGGTGGTGGGCCCCGAGGTCACCCTGGCAGACGCGGCCGCGGCAATGGTGGACGACCAGGTGGATTGCCTGGCCGTCATCGATGGGCGCAAGCTGGTCGGCCTGATCACCGAGCGTGATCTCGTACGCGCCGTGGCCGACGAGTCGGACTTCGACGAGGAGACGGTCGGCACGTACATGACCGAGGCGCCCGACATCTTCTCTCCCGAAGTGCCGGTCACGGACGCCGCCAAGTGGTTGCTGGAGGCCGGGTACCGTCACCTACCGGTCATGTCCGAAGGTGAGTTGCTCGGCATCGTCGGTATTCGCGACCTGTTGTTCGTCCTGGCGGAGGACGCCTAGTCCGCTATTCGCGGGCACCGAGGTGAAAGAGTGCATCGCCGCGGTTCACGAGCGGATTGCGATTCATGCCGATCACCCAACCGGCGTAGGGAGCGCGCACGACGGCGGCTCGGCCTCCGGCGGCGTCACTGATGGTGGCCAGCATCTGGTCTTCTTCGACCAGCTGACCGAGCACGCATCGGGTGCGCATGAGCCCGCCGCGGCGGCCGCGGATCCACTTCGAGCGCCGCACGATCTGAGGGTCATCCAACGACGGCGCAGGCGGCGCCTCGTCGATCATGTCGAGGTGTCGCAGCACGCGCAGGACGCCCGCGGTCCCCAACTCGATGGCAGCGTGATCGAATCGGAGCGCTTCGCCTGCCTCGTACACCAGCACCTTGGATCCGGCCCCGGTGGCGACGCCGCGCAACGACCCGTCGCGGATCGGCGAGTGCAGATAGAGAGGGGCGCCGAACGCGATGGCCAGATCCAGCGTCTCCGGATCGTCCAGGTTGGCCCGAATCTGGGGGTAGTTGTCCCGATGGTTGGAGCCGGTGTGGAGATCGATCCCCACGTTGCAGCCCTCCACCACTGCGGTCATCAGGAGGTGGGCGAGCCGGGCGGCGAGCGAGCCACGAGCCGAGCCCGGGAAGCTGCGGTTCAGATCACGCCGATCCGGGAGGTACCGTTTGCCGGACAGGACGCCGAAGACGTTCACCGCCGGGGCCGCCACGATGGAGCCGCGCATGGTCTTCGGTGGCAGCGCCTCGAGCACCTGGCGCACGCTCTCGATGCCATTCAGCTCGTCTCCGTGGACCGCGGCGCTGAGCCACACACGCGGGCCGTCGTACCGCCCGTTCACCACTGTGAGGGGCAGGGACAGAGTCGATCCGGTGGGGAGGCGCGAAACCGGAAGCTCGAGGTCGACGCGCCTGCCCGGTGCCACGGAATGGCCGTGCACGACGATGGGATCGCCGCTGGGGGATGGGGTCACGTGCCGACCTGCTTCTCGATGTGCGCGATCACTGCCCCGGCCACGTCGACACCCGAGGCGGTCTCGATGCCCTCGAGGCCCGGTGAGGCGTTGACCTCGATCACCATCGGTCCCTCGGAGGAGCGCAACAGGTCGACCCCGGCCACCTCGAGGCCCATGATTCGGGCGGCCTTCAACGCGGCGGCTCGCTCCTCCTTGGTGAGCTTGATGCTCGACGCCGAGCCGCCCCGATGCAGGTTGGCGCGAAACTCGCCCTGCCGGGCGCGCCGCTCCATCGACGCCACCACGCGCCGGCCGACCACGAATGCCCGCACGTCGGCCCCGTCTGCCTCGTGGATGAACTTCTGGACCAAGATGTTGGCGTCGAGCTGACGGAACGCCGCGATCACCGACTCGGCGGCTGCTTTGGTCTCCGCCAGCACCACTCCGACGCCTTGTGTGCCCTCGAGCAGCTTGATGACGAGGGGAGCCCCATCGACGATGTCGATGAGCCCGTCGATGTCCTTGGTGGAGTGGGCGAATCCGGTCACCGGCATCCCCACCCCCTCGTGCGCCAGCATCTGCAACGACCGCAGCTTGTCGCGAGCCCGGGAGATCGCATCCGGGCTGGCCACCGAGTACACGCCTGAGATCTCGAACTGACGAACCACCGCCGTGCCGTAGAAGGTGTACGTGGCTCCGATGCGGGGCACGACGGCGTCGAACTCCAGCGTCTCGCCCTGGAAGATCACCGTGGGCCGCTTGGACGTGATGTCCATGTAGCACCGGAGGTAGTCGACCACACGTACCGAGTGGCCGCGTTCGGCGGCCGCTTCCACCAGGCGGCGGGTGGAGTAGAGCGATGGTTGGCGGGAGAGCACACCGATGCGGAGCGGCGTGACGTCAGACACGAGTCGCCTCCTGAGCGAGGAATGAACGGCCGGGATCGACGACGAAACGGCCGCGGATCGCTTGCCGCCCGAGCAACAACCGGAACCCCATGGCGTCTCGGTTGGTGAGCGTCACTTCGATGTCCCAGCTCTGCCCTGCCACTTCGAGCGTCGTGAGGATGACGGGTCGGCGCTCGCGATGGCCGGCCGAGGACGTGACATCGCGCCAATCGACCACAGGGGCGGTGGTGGTCACCGCATCTGCGGCCGAGCGTTGCACCGGGTGAATCTCGAACCGGGCGTGCTCTCCGTCGTCGTCTTCGAACACATGGAGCTGATAGGCGTGGAGCGCGGACGAGCGGGCGCCGGTGTCGAGTTTCGCCTTGATGTGATGCACGCCCAGCTCCGGGAGGGCGACCCATTCGCGCCAGCCGATCACGGGGCGGGGAGTGCGGATTCGTTTCCGAGGGTTCATGTCGTCTCCGCTGCGGGCGGCTTCGCCTCCTTGTGGCGTCGTTCGCCGGTGAGGGTGCGAGGTTATCTCGGCGGCACCGTTGTGCGCACGCCTCGCCCTCGCGCCCGGGTCAGATGAACCGGGTCAGCCGGCGGTTGATCGCATCCAGCACGGCCTTGACAGTGGCGTGGGCGGTGTCGCCGCCTTCGACCATGGCGGTGCCCACCAGCGAATCCATGCTGTCGGGCAACGTGACGTGGGCCATGGCCACCTGGACGGGCCCGAGTTCCTGGGTGGCGATGCCGGCGAGATTGAGCCGCAAGCGCCCGTTGGTCACGGCTTCGACGGCGCGTAGGGTCGCCTCGCCGATCAGGCGGGGCCTGGCTTGCAGCGCGGGTGAGCCCAGCGCAGAGCCGGTGTACCGTTCCTTCGCCCATGCCAGGGTGATCGTCACCTCGGCCTGGTTGCCGCTGGCGCCCTCTGCGATCTGGACGATGGCAGGACGGCCACTCACCTGGCGTTTCCCTGGCGTCGGCTCATACCGGTACCCAGACCAGTGCGATCTCCTGCACCGTGATGTCCGTCTTCTCCAGGCCGATCTCTACCGGCTCGATCTCACCCGCGACTTCGTCCCACTTCTCGTCGATCTCGGCGACGTCCTCCGCCAGCTCGGCGTCCAGCTCCTGGAGGTCAAGCAGGTAGTCGTCGACTTTGTCCTGGGCGGAGGCCAGCCGCTGCTGCTTGGAGCGGGTG
Organism: Acidimicrobiia bacterium; assembly: GCA_041581135.1. Taxonomy (GTDB): domain Bacteria; phylum Actinomycetota; class Acidimicrobiia; order Spongiisociales; family UBA5794; genus JBFGCM01. The sequence continues at coordinate 3,547 of JBFGCM010000126.1, read as the reverse complement.
GCGCTCCGGGACCGGCCGAGGCTGCCCAGAGAGCGGCGTGAGCGCTTCCCCATCAACATCCCGAGCACGGCGCCGGCCTGGTCGAGCATCTCGTTCTGGCGCCGACCTTGTAGATCGACCTCGAGTTCCTCCACCCTCCGTTCGGCGGTGCGGATCTTTTCTTCGGTGCTCCGTATCTTCGTTTCGTATTTGTCGCGGAGCTTGGCGGTCTCGGCATCGGCGCGATCCTGGGCCTCCCGGTCGCAGCGCTGGAAGAACTCCTCGCGGCTCTCACCGACCCGCGAGTACAGCTTCAACGTGGGGTTGCGGAACACCTCCACGGTCATCTCGCCATGCAGGTGGTTCTTGATGGCCGTCGTTGCCGACGAGAAGTACGTCTTGGTGTCGATCTTGGCGTCGGGAAGCACGTAGACGGCATCCGCCGGTGCCTCCTTGCGGAAGTCGCGGTCGTCGTAATCGGCGGCGATACCGGCACCGGCGTCGAACGGCTGGGAGAGGGGCATGAAGATGGCCTCCCACTCCTCCTTGTGGTTGATCTTGGCCGGCGTGTCGTCGTAGAGGAGTTGCACTCTGGCGGCGACGGCGGCCTGTAGGCGCTTGCTGGTCGGGTCCGAGCCGACCTCTGCCGCCCATGGTGCCGCCGGGTCGAGGAAGTACACCGGTGTGCCGTCGGCGACCTCCGGCATCACGGGGGTCTCGTCGTCCGCCAGCGCAGTCGGCGCGCTCGCCGGCTCGGCCGCACTCGTCGCGGCTTGTCCTCCTGCGGCGATGGCTTCCGGTGCCTGGTCTTCCATCAGGTCGCCGATCTGGGAACGGGTGAGCGGACCGGCCAGATACGACATTGCCCACCGTGTGGTGAACATCGTCGGTGCCGACTCCCGCGTGGAGTGCAGCATGAACTGCCGTTTGTCGAGCCCGGAGATCGCGTCGTCCAAGGCGGCCACGTCGGCTTCGCCGGTTGCGGACTGGAGCGCTTCGACGATGCGGGCTTTGTCGCGTTCGGTCTGCAACCGGCCGATGCACCACGTGCCGGCGTTCGACATCGCCTTGTAGTCCAGGTCCACAGGGTTCTGTGTGGACAGGAGCATGCCGACGCCGAAGGCGCGTGCCTGCTTCAGCAGGGTGAGGATCGGGCGCTTCGCGGGCGGTTCGGCCGTCGGAGGAGCAAACCCGTACACCTCGTCCATGTAGACCAGCGCCCGCAGCTCGCCGCTGCCGGCCTGAGTTCGCATCCAGGTGACGACCTTCGAGAGCAACAGGGTGACGATGAACTGCCGCTCCTCGTCGGAGAGGTGTGCCAGGTACATGATCGCCGCCCGGGGTCGGCCCTGCTCGTCCCACAGCAGGGACTGCACGTCGAGCGGCGGACCTTCCGTCCACGAGGCGAATGCCGGACTCGCGATGAGCCCGTTCAGCTTCATCGCCAGCTCCATCCGGTCGTCCTGGGGGAAGAAGTCGTCGAGCTCGAACACCCCGAGCTTGCGCATGGGCGGTGCCTGTACCTGAGCCAGCAGGGAGGCCATGTCCAGGTCTCGGCCCGCCCGCCACGAGTGTTCGATGACGTTGGAGAGCAGGATGTGCTCCCGGCTCGAGATGGGATCGGCGTCGATGCCGACGAGGCCGAGGAGACCCGACACGAACCCCTGGATCTCGTCACGGAGAGTTTCGGCGTCGTCGTCCCAGTCGAGCGCAGTCGGTGCAGCCAGCGAGCCGACGATGTTGACCGGGACACCGGCGGTGGAGCCGGGTGTGTAGATGGTGAAGCCGGCTTGGTCGCGCAGCTCTGCGATTCGGGATCCCGAGATCCCCCACGACTCCAGGCCGCTCTTCCACAGCTCGGCGGTGCCGGCGGCGGCCTCGGCGACCGTCTTGCCGTCCTTCTTGGCCTGGGTCTCGTCGATCCAGGGCTCGAAATCCGATGGCGCCAGGTCGGGGAACGTGAGCAGCAGGTTGGTCATGTCACCCTTGGGGTCGAGGATCAGCGTGGGGATGCCGGAGAGGAGCGCCTCCTCCAGGAATATCACCCCGAGGCCGGTCTTGCCGGAGCCCGTCATGCCGACGATGACACCGTGGGTGGTCAGGTCGCTGCCCTCGTAGGAGACGTCGTCGCTGCGCTCGCCGGCGGCGTCCACCACGCCGCCCAGAAAGAAACCATCTGCCATAGGTGTCTGCCCTCCCAAGGACTGGCTCGAAGCTCGGAGTGTAGAGGGTGGACCCTGAGGGCCGGGCCCGGTTCAGCCCCTGCCGAAGGCGTGATGGACGGCGACAGCGGCCTCGTCGACCGTGTCCACACAGATGACCAGAGAGCCGTCCGTGTTGAGGAGCTTGGTGAGGTCATCGATGATCGATCGCCATGTGTCCCCGACCGTGACGAGCGGGTCGGGGCGGCGCCCGGCATACCTGGCGACGAACGCGAGGTTCCACGCCATCATGATCTCGGTGAGGGTCCCAATGCTCCCGGGCAATGCGATGGAAGCGTCGGCGACGTCGATCAGCTCGTGGATCCGCTCGGCGAGGGACACGGCACGGGTTTCCTGGGTGAGGTACATGTTGCCTCCAGGCCGGTGAGGGAACACGTCCGGGGCCGTGACCCCGATCACGTGACCGCCCGCCTCCTTGGCCCCCTTGGACACCGCCTCCATCAGACCCTCGTACCCTCCGGTGGCCACTCGGTACCCGCGTTCCACGAGCAGCTTGCCCAGGCGCTCGCCGCTCTTCCACACACCATCGCCGGGCTCCGAGCGGGAGGCTCCGAAGACGGCAACGGTCAGTCCGGCGTTGGGATCGGTGTGGCCATCCATGAGGCGAAAGGGTAGCGCCGGGGCCGCTGCCGAGATCCGTCACACGGCCGCGAACTGGATGATCCCGACGATGAGTGCCACCACCGAGAGCACGCTGAAGGAGATGCGGGTACGCAGCTTGTGGGCCTCGTCGGCGAGCGTCCCCCACGCCGCAAAGGAGAGTCCCACCGCGAATGTCAGCATGGTCCGCTGATACCCGAGTGCTCGGTCGCCCTCGGCCTCCGCGCTCTTGAACAGGTTGCTGGATTCTTCCAGGGCGTCGTTGGCGCCGGCATAGAGGTTGTCGAAATACGTCTGGATGGCTGCGTCCTCGGTCTCGCGCGAGTCGGCGTCGATGAAGTCTTGGAGCTCTATAGGGAGATTGTCGTAGTAGTACTCCTCCTCGAAAGAGTCCGGTTCGGCGAGCCACCATCCGTCCAACCACAGTGAGTCCAGCACGAAGTCCTGACCCGCCCCGATCTGCGCCACATCTGCATCAGCGAGAGCGAGCTGGCCCTCCAGGATCAGCGCGCTCGACTTGTCGCTGGCGGTTCCGGACAGGAATGCCGCCCATGCGGTGAGGATCGTGAAGGTGACGACGACCGCCGACAGTGCCGTGGTGACGCTCGATGAGCTGAAGCGTGGATCTGCTTCGGAGGTGGTCATCGGCTCGCTCCCTTCTGCGCCGCTACCTGAGCAAGCTACCCCGTGCGACCGTACGGTCGCGGGCCCCGTGGTTCGACAACGCAACGTGGGCGGGGCGGGCG
>JBFGCM010000125.1:0-7302 GCA_041581135.1 Acidimicrobiia bacterium | reverse complement strand
CTGCCGGGCGGCAGCGGGTGCTGGAGCGGTACACGTGGGAACGCACTGCGGAGGGCTACTTGCATGAGATCGCCGGCGCCATCGACGAGCCGACCCGCCGCAGGCCACCGGACCTGCTACCGATCCATCCGTACTTCCGGGACCCGTCGCCGATGACCGACGTGACGTCCTCCGAGCTCGCAGAGCTGTACCTCACATGAGCTGGTCACGCGGTGACCATCTAGCCCGCCTGGAGCGCGAGGAGTTCGACGTCATCGTGGTCGGAGCCGGCATCGTGGGAGCCGGGATCGCCCTCGATGCAGTGACCCGCGGCTTGCGCACTGCAGTGGTCGACCTGGCCGACTACGCCTCCGGCACCTCCGGCCGCTCCTCCAAGCTGTTCCACGGCGGGATCCGATACCTGCCCCAGATGCGGTTCGGCCTCGTCCACGAGGGGCTCACCGAGCAGCGCGTCCTCCGCCAGACTGCCGACTACCTCTACCGCCCACTCGAGTTCGTCCTCCCGGTATACGAGGGCCGCGGATTCGGGGACATGCCGACCTGGCTCAACCACTCCAGCGTGATTCCCAGCGCACTCGGGTTCGGTCTGTGGTTCTACGATCGCCTCGGCCGGCGTCCCCGTGGCAGCAACCGGCGACTCACCAGTCGTGAAGTCGTCGAGCTGGCGCCCAAGCTGCGCCCGACCGATCTCAAGACCGGCTTTCTGTATCACGATGCCCAGACCGATGATGCTCGCCTCACCTTGGCGGTGACGCAGACGGCGGTCGATCACGGTGCCGTTGCGGTCAACTGGGCGGCCGCCGAATCCGTGATGCCCAGGCCCGAGGGCTACGACGTGGTGATCGACGCGGGCGAAGATCGCCTCCGCGTGCGGACGCGGAGCGTCGTCGCCGCTACCGGTGCCTTCGCTCCCCCACCGCTCGACGACCACCCGGCACCCCTCGGCGTGATCAAGTCCAAGGGCATCCACCTGACCATCGCCTGCGACGATCTCGGCATCGGCGACCATGCGATCGTGCTCCCCGAGACCGAGGACGGCCGGGTGATCTTCATCGTCCCCTGGGCGGGCACCGCCATCGTCGGCACCACGGACACGCCCTACGAAGACGGCGTCGCGCACCCGACCGCCACCGACCGTGACATCGAGTACCTCACCCGCCACTTGCATCAGTACTTCGACGTGGCAGCAGTCGACCCGATCAGCACCTGGGCCGGTCTGCGCGCCCTGGCGGCGACCCCCGGCCGCAAGACCTCCAAGGCATCCCGCAAGCACAAAGTGGCTCAGCCGGCTCCCGGGTACTTTCAGGTGGCGGGCGGCAAGTTGACCGGCTACCGCGCCATCGCCGAGGAGATCACCGACGATGTCGCGGCCCAGGTCGGGGCGGGCCCGGGTCGCACCAAGTCGGTCGCACTTCGCGGCAGCGGAGAGCAGGAACGCACCGTGATCGACGCCGCGGCGGCTCAAGGCTTCGACGCGACCTACGGACACGTCCTGTACGAACGCTACGGCGGTGCCGCCCACGGGGTGCTGGCGACCCTCGCCGAGCAGCCCGAGTGGTCGACGATGCTCGGCGACGGCCACCTCGCTGCCGGTGAAGCCGCCTATGCCGCCCGCCACGAGTCGGCGTCCCGGTTGACCGACATCACCCTGCGGCGGACTCGACTGTCGTTGGTGACTCGGGATCATGGCCGGGAATCGGTGTCCCAGCTCGCCGACGTGCTCGGCCACGAGCTCGGCTGGTCGGCCGCACAGCGGGAGGTCGAACTCGAGGCGTTCGAGGACGAGCTGAAGGCAGAAGGTCTCTAGCTACAGCCGCTCTGCCAGGTAGGCGTGCAGCTTGTCGACCGACACCCGGTCCTGGGCCATGGAGTCCCGGTCTCTCACGGTGACGGCCTGGTCTTCGAGCGACTCGAAGTCCACGGTCACGCAGTACGGAGTCCCGATCTCGTCCTGACGGCGATAGCGACGGCCGATGGATTGGGTCACATCCACCTCGATGTCCCACTTGCCCCGGAGCGAGTCGGCGACGCGCTGCGTGGTCTCCACCAGGTCCGGCTTCTTCGACAGCGGCAGAACCGCCACCTTGACCGGCGCCAGACGATGGTCGAGCTTGAGCACGGTGCGGGTCTCGCCCCGCACCTCCTCGGTGTGGTACGCGTCGATCAGGAACGAGAACGTCGTGCGCGTGGCGCCCGCAGCCGGCTCGATGACGTAGGGATAGAAGCGCTCGTCGGTGTCGGGGTCGAAGTACGTCAGGTCGACCCCGCTGTGTTCGGCGTGAGCTCGCAGGTCGAAATCCGTGCGGTTGGCGATGCCCTCCAGCTCGTCCCAGCCCCACGGGAAGAGATACTCGACGTCCGACGTCATCGCCGAGTAGTGCGAGAGCTCGTCGTCGCTGTGGGGACGTAGCCGCAGGTTCTCCTCCTGCATGCCGAGGTCGAGGTACCAGTTCACCCGCTCGGTCAGCCAGTACTGGAACCAGTCGGCGGCCTCCTCCGGTCTGCAGAAGAACTCCATCTCCATCTGCTCGAACTCTCTCGTGCGGAACACGAACTGACCAGGTGTGATCTCGTTGCGGAACGACTTCCCGATCTGGGCGATGCCGAAGGGCAGTTTGAGCCTGGCGGTGCGCCGCACGTTCTCGACGTTGATGAAGATGCCCTGCGCCGTCTCCGGTCGCAGGTACACGACGTTCTCCGTGCTCTCCACCGGGCCCATGTTCGTCTTGAACATCAGGTGGAACTCCCGGGGCTCCGTGAACGTGCCCCGCTTGCCGCAACTCGGGCATTGATCCGGATCGTCGAGCTTGTCCAGCCGGAAGCGGTTGTTGTAGTTGGTGCACTCGACCAGCGGGTCGTGGAATGACGCCAGGTGTCCCGACGCCTCCCACACGCGAGGCGCCTGGATGATCGCCGAGTCGATGCCGACGATGTCGTCGCGCATCTGCACCATCGAGCGCCACCACTGTTCCTTGACGTTGCGCAGGACGGCCGTGCCGAGTGGCCCGTAGTCGTAGGCGGACCGCAGGCCGCCGTAGATCTCCGACGATTGGAACACGAACCCGCGCGTCTTGGCGAGGTTGACGATGGTGTCGAAGTCTGCGGGCACGGCGCTTCCTGATGAGGGGCGGGTGATTGTAGAGGCGGCCTCAGCCCATCCAGTTGACCGGGGGGTCCGGGTGGGTGTGTTGAGCAAGCGCTTTGGGCGTATGCTCAAGATGACGGTGGGACCCATGAACCGGCGACAGCAGCAGTGACGTCATCGTGATCGGCGCCGGCGTGTCGGGGACGGCCATGGCGGCTCGCCTCCAGGCAGCGGGCATCGACACGAACACACTCGAGGCCCACTCGACGCCCGGCGGCTGTGCCGGATACTGGCGCACGAAGGGATTCTCCTTCGACGTGGGGGCGACAACGTTCGTCGACTCGAGCCGGACGGCGTCGGTAGACGCTTCCTACGGGAGATCGGCGTCGAGCTCGACGCCGCGCTGCTGCCGGGTTACCGGGCCTGGCTCCCCGACCGCACCGTCGACGTACACCGCGATCAGCAGGCGTGGCGCCACGAGCGTCTGCGAGCATTCGGCGACACGCCGGCGCATCGCCGCTTCTGGCAACTGCTCGTCACCATCTCAGATGCCTTTTGGGACGCCAGCCGCCGCGGCGTGAAGATGCCGTTCCGGTCGATTGGTGACCTGGCGACGGCCGCTCGCCTGGTGTCCCTCCGGCACTGGCCGCTCGCCAGGGACCTGCCCAGCGCCCACATCGCCCGAGCCGTCGCCGCCGACCACAGCCGCTAGCGTCGCCCCTCATGGAGCGACTTCTCCTCGCCTTGCTGATGTTCGCCGCGGCCTGCGGGGGAGATGTCGGCGGTGTCGGCGACCTCGCCCCCGGCCAGTGCATGAACTTCGATTTCGAGAGCGGCCCGGCGCCCACCCAGGTCGAGGTGGTGCCATGCGACGAACCCCACGACCACGAAGTCGCCGCGTCGTTCAGCCTGCCTCTCACGAAGGAGCCCTTCCCCGGCGACCAGAGGATGATCGAGGTCGCCAGCTACGGCTGCATCCCGGAGATCGAGATGTACACCGGGCAGACCCACCCCACCACCACCTACCGACCCCGCATCTTCCGGCCTTCTGCCGACACGTGGCCAAGTGGCGACCGGCTGGTGCTGTGCTTCGTGTCGGAGCCCGGCGGCGGCAAGTTGCAGGTGTCTGTTCGGGCCGACGACGTCGGTGACCGGATCCGGTTCAACGATCTGGCCGAGGGCGACTGCTTCGATTGGTATGCGCTCGAGAGCCTCACGACCGTGGAGCGAAAGGACTGCGACGATCCCCACATGGGCGAGGTGACGTTGACACTCGACCTACCCGCCGACGAGAACGGCTACCCGGGCGACGCCGTCATGGACACCCTCTGGGAGGACGAGTGCCTACCCAGCTTCCTGGAGTACACCGGTCGGGACTACGCCGACGCGCCCGAGCTCGACACCTACGTGGCGACTCCTACGGAGGCGTCATGGGCGCTGGAGGATCGGCGGGTCGTGTGCTGGCTCGTCGATCTCGAGCTGGAGCCGATGGTCGGCAGCCTGGGCTCGCCGGCCTGAGCCGTCACGATGGCGCTTCGACTCCGCCAAATCGGCGCTTGCGCTGCTGGTACTCGATGATGCACTCGACGAGCGTCTCCGGCGTGAAGTCGGGCCAGAGCACCGGCGTGAACACGAACTCGCTGTAAGCGGCCTCCCACAGCAGGAAGTTCGAGATCCGCTGCTCGCCGCTGGTGCGGATCACCAGCTCGGGATCCGGCATGTCCGGGACGTAGAGGCCGGCGACAAGCGCGTCCTCGTCGATGGCATCGACAGCCAGCTCGCCGTCGGTCACTCTCGATGCCACGTGGCGGGCCGCATGTAACAGCTCGGCACGACCCCCGTAGTTGAACGCGTACACCATCCGCATCCCGGTGTTGTTGCGAGTGACCTCCTCGGCGTCGGCGATCAGCTCCAGCAGCCGAGGCGGAACACGAGGGTCGTCGCGGTCGCCGATGAAGTGGATCCGCACGTTGTCGGCGTGCAGCTCATCGCGTCGGCGTTGCAGCAGGTCGATGTTGAAGTTCATGAGGAAGTCGACCTCGTACTGGGGGCGTGACCAGTTCTCGGTGGAGAACGTGAAGGCGGTCAGCCACCCCACCCCCAGGCGCCTCGCCTCCTCGAGCACGGCGTACAGGACGGGCTCACCCCGCGCATGACCCGCAGTGCGGTCCAAGCCACGGGCGTTTGCCCACCGCCCGTTGCCGTCCATGATGATGGCGATGTGGGTGGGTACCCGTTCCGGATCGAGCGCCGCGGTCATCGTCAGATGACCGTGAGACTGGCCAGGCGGCGCTCGAGGTGATACTCGAGGAATCGGCGGGTCACCCCCAGCGCTTCACCGGAGAACGCCGGGTCGGCATCGGGCAGGGCGCGCAGCTCGGAGACGGCGATACTCGCCAGGTAGTCGGTGAGGCCGGCGCGGAGCGTATAGGCCCCGGGAGTGCGGCACCGCCCGCACAGGACTCCGCCGGCGGGGAAGCTGAAGAGATCGATCCCCTCGGTGGTCCCGCACCCGGCGCACTCGTCGAGCGCCGGCGCCAGCCCGATGCTCTCGGCCGCCTGCAACAGAAACGCTGCCACGAGGTCCGGATGGGGCGGTCCGGCATCGAGGGCTTCCAAGCCACGCCGAAGCAGCAGGAACAGGCGATGGGAGGTCTCGTTCTCCTGGGCGACGGCATCGGCCACCTCCACCATGGTGCCGGCGGCGATCACCCGGTCGAGATCGGTTCGGATCGCGGCATGGGCATCGATGACCGACACCTGGGTGATCGTCGCCAGGTTCTTGCCCTCGTACAACACCACGTCCACGTGGGTGAAGGACTCCAGCCGTCCGCCGAACCTGCTCTTCGTCTTGCGGACGCCCTTGGCCACGGTACGCAGCTTCCCGCTGTTGGGGCTGAGCAGCACGATGATGCGGTCGGCCTCGCCGAAGGCGTAGCTGCGGAGCACGATCCCCTGGTCGTGGACGATGGGCATGAGCCGATGGTACCGACACCTCCACGTTGCACTTGGCAGAATGGCCACATGCGACTCACCGACACCGAACGCTCCGAATTCGCCGCAGCCCATCCGGACTGGACCCTCGACGGCGAGCAGATCAGCCGCACGTTCCAATTCGGCGACTTCAACGAGGCAATGGGGTTCGTCACCCGGGTGGCACTGGCCGCGGAGACCGCCGACCATCACCCGGACATCGACATCCGGTGGAACAAGGTGACCTTGGTGCTCAGCACCCACTCCGAAGGAGCACTCACCGAGAAGGACACGAGCCTGGCCAAGGCCTGCGACGGCTTCGCCGGCTGAACCTCAGCGTGGCCTCAGGTCGGGCAGGCCGGCGCCTTCGCCGACGAGCACCACGATGCCGGCGGTGGCCGACAGCGTGCCCGGGTCGACGACCGTCACCCGAAACTCGTACGCCCCGACCTCGGGATCGAACCCTTCGGTGGTGAAGAGGGTGCCGGTGGTCGGATCGATGCTGAATGCGTCCTCGTTGATGGAGAAGGTCAATGGATCTCCTTCGGGATCCGACGCCACCACCGTGCCCACCTCGAAGCCCACGCCAGCGTCGAACGGCACGGTGAAGGTGGCACTGGACACCGAAGGCGCTTCGTTGGTGTCGATGACGACGACGGTCACGACTCCCGACCCGACGGCGCCACCGGCGTCGGTGGCGGTGACGGTGACCTCGACGACGGGCGCGGTCTCGAAATCCAGTGGCTCGACCAGGCTGAGCTCACCCGTGGATCCATCGACGCTCAGCGGACCGACTCCGACGGCAAACGTGAAGGCGTCACCTTCGACGTCACCGGCGGTGACGGTCCCCACGACGGTGCCCGGCTGGGTGTCCTCGGAGAGCGTGATGGAGAGCTCGTCGACCACCGGGGCGTCGTTCACGGGAGTGACGGTGATGTCGAGCGTGCCGGGAACGAGTGCTTCGAGGTCGGTCACCGTGAACGCCAGCTCGTCGGGACCGGAGTAGTCGGGAGGCGGCGTGTACTCGATGAGCCAGTCTTCCAGGAGGCGGAAGGTGCCTCCGGCACTGGTGACGAACTCGTCGATGAAGACGAATGCCAGCTCGTCACCGTCGGCATCGGTGTACTGGCTGAGGATGTCCACCACGAGCGGCGTGTGCTTGGGCTCGGAGAAGTCCACCGTGTGGCGAGCGAGCGCGCTCTCGAGCGCGCTCATGTAGCGATCGCGGTGCCGCGTGTAGGCGG
>JBFGCM010000124.1:0-7381 GCA_041581135.1 Acidimicrobiia bacterium | reverse complement strand
TACCTGTATGGCCTCATGGCCGGGGGAGAGCACGGCGTCGAGCGTGCATTGGAGATGTTCGCGGCCGGTATCGCTCGCACGATGCAGCTCCTCGGAGTCCGATCAGTGAAGGAGCTGAACCGAAGCCACTTCACTCTGCGGGCCTCGATCTGATCTGCATGCCGGAAGACTGGCGCTTCGCAGTGAAACCGCTCCCCGGCGGGGGGCGGCCGAACGAACTCATGCGAACCATGGCGCCGCATCCGCTGATCTATCAGGAGCTGCCTCACGACCCGGAGTACGGCCTCTACAACGGGCGGCTCACCCCGACGTCGCTGTCGAATGCGACGGCGGATGAGATGTACTGGAAGGTCAGGCGTGAGGTCATCCTGCGCCACACGGGCGAACTTCCGATCGAGATCGTCGGTTCCGATGCCGAGCGGCTCCTCGACCGCGTCTTCACCCGCGACGTCTCCAAGGTCCGAGTGGGCCGTTGCAGCTACCAGTTCGCCTGCTACTACGACGGCGGCATGATCAACGACGGGGTGCTCCTACGGCTGGCGGGGGACCGCTTCTGGATGGCGCAGGCCGACGGCGATCTCTACAACTGGTACAAGGCCCACGCCGCCGACCTCGACGTTCGCATCAGCGACCCGCAGGTCTGGGTGAGCCAAGTGCAAGGACCGCGCTCCCTCGAGGTGCTCGCCGCAGCCGTGGACGGTGACATGCCGGCGCCGTTTCGATACTTCGACATGGCTGAGGTGACGATCGCGGATCAGCCCGTGGTACTCAGCCGTTCCGGTTTCACCAACGAACTCGGTTGGGAGTTCTACATGGGGCCCGACATCGACCATCGGGCTGTGGGAGACCGCATCCTGGAGGTCGGGGAGCCATTCGGCATGATCATCACGTCGACGGATGTATTCCGGGCGCGTCGCATCGAAGCGGGGCTCTTGAATGCGGGTTCCGACTTCGACGACACCACGACGCCGTTCGCTGTCGGGCTCGGAGACTTCCTCGACTTCGAGAAACCGGACTTCATCGGCAGAGCGGCGCTCGTCGACGCCGACCGCCGCTGTCGCACCTGGGGCATGAAGGTCGCCGGTGGCATCGCTGCGTTGGGAAGGACCATGGACCGCGGCGGCGAGTCAGTGGGCCGGGTGTGCTCGAGCGGCTGGTCTCCGTATCAACAGTGCGGTGTGGCGATCGTGCGCCTCGACGATCCAGATGGCGGCCCCGGCGATCGTTTCGGTGTTCGGTGCAGCGATGGCGGTGTGCACACGGGTGAGTTGTGCACGCTTCCGATGTATGACGCAGAGCGGCTCATTCCCCGCGGCAAGCTGGTCGACATCCCGGAACTCCCGGCCTGAGCATTCGATCGGAGCCGTGAGGCTGCTGCCCGTCGAGGATCGGTGCGAGCCGTGTGGTTCGCTACCGAGGTCCGTCGTGCCCGGCGGGATGCAGCGATTCAGGGAGAAACACCGCGCCGGGGCCCCTCGAGGCGACGACGTCACGCGGATTGCTGAGCCGGCACCGCTGCAAGCTGAGGCATCCGCAGCCGATGCACCCGTCCAGCCCATCCCGCAGCTTCTCGAGTGCCGCTATCTCGGCATCGAGGCGATGGCGCCATGACCGGGAGATTCGCGTCCAGTCGGCCTTGGTGGGGTTGCGCCCGGAGGGGAGGAGGGCGAGCGCGTTGCGGATCTCGTCGAGGGTGAGCCCGACGTGGCGGGCCGCCGCGATGAACGCAAGGGTGCGCAGCACGTGTCGGTCATACCGACGCTGGCCGCCGGGGGTACGGGTGGCATCAATGAGCCCTTCTCGCTCGTAGTAGCGGAGTGCAGAGGCGGCGAAACCGCTCCGGTCTGCCACCTCGCTGATGGTGAGGGCATCTTCCATGGCAGGGATTATCCCTTGACTTGAAGTCAACTTCAAGTTGTACGTTGACGGCACGTCAGACGAAAGGAACGTCATGCCATCGGCGCTGATCACTGGAGGGTCACGAGGATTGGGACGAGCGCTCGCCGCAGAGCTCGCTCGAGCGGGGTGGTCGGTGACCATCACCGGCCGAGGCCGGGATGCATTGGAAGCAGCGGTGCTGGCGCTCGGTGGTGACGGGCGCGGCGTGGCGGGCGACGTGGCCGACCCGGCGCACCGTGCTGAGCTGGCGCATCTGGTCGGCAGCCGGCTCGATGTGTTGGTGAACAACGCCAGCCGGCTCGGGCCCAGCCCGTTGCCGTCGCTGGCGGAAGTGAACGTGGCGGAGCACCGCCGCATCCTGGAGACCAATGTGGTGGCGCCGGTAGCGCTCTTCCAGGAGCTGCTCCCGAAGCTCCACGGAGGCGTAGTCGTCAACATCAGCTCGGATGCCGCAGTCGAGGCGTATCCCGGCTGGGGAGCCTACGGGTCGTCGAAGGCGGCGCTCGACCTGGCCACGAGGGTGCTGGCAGCCGAGCATCCAGACCTCGGCATCTATGCATTCGATCCGGGTGACATGCGCACCGACATGCACCAGGCGGCGTTCCCGGGCGAGGACATCTCTGACCGGCCATTGCCCGAGTCCGTTGCGCCGGCGCTGGTCCGGTTGATCACCGATCGTCCCCCGAGCGGGCGCTACGGGGTGGCGGACTTTCTCGCGGAGGTCGATGGATGACCGTTGCCGCGGACCTACGGTTCGAGCTCCCCGCAGGCTCGGTGGCCGTATCGCCGCCCGAGGCGAGGGGTCTCCGCCGCGACGACGTGCGACTGCTGGTGGCCGACCCGTCCGGCGTCGCTCACGCCCGGTTCCATGAGTTGCCGCAGTACCTGCAACCGGGAGACCTGATCGTGGTCAACGTCAGCCCCACGATGCCCGCCGCCGTGACCGGCTTCTCGGAAGGGCGCCGCGTGGACGTCCACTTCTCCACGTGGCACAACGACGGCACCTGGACCGTGGAGCTTCGCCGCCCTGACCGTTCCGGGCCCGTCCTCGACGCGGCAGCGGGCCAGACCGTGAAGGTGAGAGGCGGTGCTGTGACCCTCCTCCAGCCGTCGGTCGGCGACAGGGCAGTGCGCCTGTGGCGCGCCCGCGCAGAGGTCCGAGGCGGCATGAGACGCTTCCTGGCGCGTCACGGCCGCCCCGTCCGCTACCGGTACGTGCCCGAGCACTGGCCGCTGGAGGCCTACCAGACCATCTTCGCCAACCGGTGTATGTGGCCGGCGAGCGCAGAGATGGCGAGTGCGGCGCGGCCATTCACGAATCCGCTCGTCTCCGCATTGCGCGCCCGCGGCGTCGGCTTCGCATCGATCGTGCTCCACACCGGGGTGTCGTCCTTGGAAGCCCACGAGCCGCCGGTGCCCGAACGGTTCGAGGTGCCGGCGGCCGCCGCCGACGCCGTCAACGCCGCCAAGCGACGCGGCGGCAGGGTGGTCGCCGTGGGCACGACCGTGACCCGGGCGTTGGAGTCTGCGGCAGACCCGTGGGGCGGGGTCGATGCCGCCACCGGCTGGACCGATCTGATCCTCGGCCCGGACCGGACGAGTCGCGTCGTCGACGGGCTCATCACCGGGTGGCACCCGCCGGGGGCATCGCATCTGGATCTTCTCCACGCGGTGGCCGGCCATCAGCTGGTGCGAACCGCCTATGAGGCGGCGCTCGACGCCGGCTACCTGTGGCACGAGTTCGGCGACTCTTGCTTGTTCCTACCCGGCTGAGTTCAGCTGCCCGAGTGGCGGGTCACAGTCGCGCCGCGAAACTAGGTTGAAGGGCAGCCAGCACGGAGGAATCATGACTGACGTCCAGGAGGAGCAGCCGGACTCCGATGTCGTCCACCCGCCTTACCAATCGGGCTTCGGCAACGAGTTCGCGTCCGAGGCGGTGCAAGGCGCTCTGCCGCACGGACAGAACAACCCTCAGAAGCCTCCGTTGGGTCTCTACACCGAGCAGCTCTCGGGCACGGCATTCACGGTGCCCAACGACCGTAACCGGCGAACCTGGTTCTATCGGATCCGACCATCGGTACGGCACGCGTGGCGCTTCACCGAGGCGGACAACCACCTGATTCGGACCGCACCGTGCCGGGAGGCGAAGCCGCCGATCGGGCAGCTGCGTTGGGACCCGCCACCGTTTCCGGAAGAGTCGACCACCTTCGTCACCGGTATCCGCACCATCGCCACCAACGGCGATGCCCACACCCAGACCGGCATGGCGGCCCACATCTACCTGGCCACGGAGTCGATGACCGACACGTACTTCTACAACGCCGACGGCGAGTTCCTGGTGGTGCCCCAGGACGGGCGGCTCCGCTTCATCACCGAGTGCGGCGTCCTGCTGGCGTCGCCCGGGGAGATCGTGGTGCTCCCCCGCGGGATGGTGTTCCGAGTCGAAGTGCTTGACGATCAGGCGCGGGGGTACATCTGCGAGAACTACGGCACGTACCTGGAGCTGCCCGAGCGCGGTCCCATCGGCGCCAACGGCCTGGCCAACCCCCGCGACTTCCTGTACCCGGTCGCTGCCTATGAGGACACGGAGGCCGCCGGCGAGTTGTCCGTGAAGTTCGACGGTCGCATGTTCTCCGTCGAGACGGATTACTCGCCGCTCGATGTAGTCGGCTGGCATGGCAACCACGCCCCGTACAAGTACGACCTGCGCCACTTCAACGTGATCGGGTCGATCAGCTTCGATCATCCCGACCCGTCGATCTTCACGGTGCTCACGTCACCGTCGCCCGACCCCGGCGTGGCCAATGTCGACTTCGTCGTGTTCGCCGATCGCTGGCTCGTCGGCGAGCACACCTTCCGCCCGCCCTGGTACCACAAGAACATCATGAGCGAGTTCATGGGCATCTTGTACGGCGTGTACGACGCCAAGGAGGAGGGCTTCTCGCCGGGCGGGATGAGCCTGCACAACATGTACTTCCCCCACGGCCCCGACCACGACGCCTGGCTGAAGGCCACCACGTCGGACCTGGCTCCGGAGAAGCTGTCCGACACCATGTCGTTCATGTTCGAGACCCGGTATCCGCTCATTCCGACGGCGTATGCCGGGTCGATTCCGGCGCTCCAGGACGACTACCCGAGTGTGTGGCACAGCCTGGAGCGGCACTTCGAGGGCTGAGGTTCGGGTCGGCGCGTCCTCGAGTACCAGCGGCGACTAATCGGCGGACGTGGCGGCGTGCTCCTCGATGAGACGGAGCGCAGCTCGACGTAGCTCAGCGGGAGAGAAGGGCTTGGCGACGAGCGCATTGGCGCCCAGCTCGATGGCTTCGGCCTCGAGGCCCGGCCGCGCCATGGCGGTGACGATGATCACCGGAATGGTCGCCGTAACCGGGTTGCCACGGATCTCGCTGAGGACCTCCCAGCCGCTCTTGCCGGGAAGCGCCAGGTCGAGGATCACGAGGTCGGGTTCGTTCGCCACGATGACTTCGGCTGCCGTGTCGCCGCGGTTCACCTTGATCGTGGCGATGTCGACGCCGCGCAGGCTCTCTTCGAGCAGTCGGCCGAGTGTCCAGTCGTCTTCGACGACGACGGCGATGGGACGGAGTCTCTGGGGCATGCTCATGTGGCGACCTCGGGCGGCGCCGCGGGTCGGACCCGACGGACGAGCTGGTGGAATCTTCCTTGGACGACACGATAGGTGACGTACTCACCCGGCTTCACATGGTCGACATCGGGGGCGCGCACCGCCCGGCTGTGGACCATCACCCGGTCCGACCCGTCGACAGGGTCGATATAGCCGAAACCAGCCTCGAGGTCGAACGTACGCACCACGCCGATGCCCTTCTTGCTGCGACGGAACAGGGGAACCAGACCGATTCGTCCAAACGTAGCAACCATCAACCCGAACACGAGCAACCCGACGAAGGGGAATCTCAGCGCGGTGCCGGTCGTGGATACCGCCCCTGCCATCGTCACGAACGTACGCCGGATGATGCTCTGCGCCGTGTTCTCGCTGCGCAGCTCCGGCAACTCGTTTTCGATGGTCACACCCGCAAGTGCGGCGAGTAGGCCCGCTTTGCGCTCGGCAGCCGCGGGGGCACCAACCCGGACGATGAACTCGACCTGAGTAGCGGCGAGCCCGTCGCTCACCTCGACCACGAACCGATAGGCTCCGACGGGGGTGTCGAGCGGCGGCGTCCAGGTGAACACTCCGGTGATGGGGTCGACCTGCCCGCCGAGCTCGAATCCGGCGACGGCGACAAACCGCAGCTCCTGGGTGGGTACGTCGCGGTCGACAACGAACAGGCGAAGCTTGACTTCCTCTTCTTCGTTGACCCCCAGATCCTTGACGGGTGCCGCCCGCGGAGGATCGTTGATCTCGAGGACGACGATCTCCACCGGAACGGCCGTCGCAGTGATCCCGTCGCTCACGGTGATCTCGAACGTGTGCGTGCGGGGCCCATCGGTCTCATCGGTGTCCCACGTGAAGACGCCGGTGTCCTGATCGATCGTGGCGCCGGTGGGGGCGTTCTGTCCGAGACTGAAGACCAGTGGCTGTTCCGGTTCGTCCGCGTCGCTCGCCACCAACGTGATGCTGACCGTTGCGCCTTCGGTGACCTGGCGCAGGATCGGCAGGGCGACGGGGGCCTCGTTGATCTCCAACACCGTGACGACGATCTCGGTCTGCACCGAGTTGCCTGCCGAGTCGGTGACCCGCACGTTCAGCACGTAGGTGGCCGGGCCTTGCGCCTCGCTCGGCGTCCAGGTGAGCTCCCCGGTGTCCGGATCCAAGACCGCGCCATCGGGGACGTCGCCGAACAATTCGTACTGAAGCACATCGGGGACATCCGGATCGACTCCTTCGATGAAGAGGGAGAGCCGGGCCAGCTCGTCGGTCTCTTGATCGGGCACCGGGGTGATGCTGGGTGCCGACGCTTCTTCAGTGACCGTGATGATGAACCATGCGTCGGATGACCCCGCGCCATCGGAAACACGGATGCCGATCGAGTGCTCGCCCGGCCCATGGGTCTCGGCTGTGGTCCACGAGAAGACGCCGGATGAGGCGTCGATCTCGGCCCCGGCCGGCGCGGCGAGTAGTGAGTACGCGAGAGCTGTTGGTCCGCCATCGGGGTCGAATGCAGAGAGGGCGACGGTGACCAGGCTGCCCTCGGTCACGACGACGTCGGAGACGGGTGCGATGATCGGCGGGTCGTTGGCCGGCGTAGTAGTGGTGTTGGTGACGGTGAGGTCGAAGGTGGTGGTGGTGGTGGTGTCCGTAGGGTCGGTGGCGGTCAACGTCACAGTGGACGTGGCGGCGTCGGTGAAGCCGGGGGTGCCTGAGATGGTGGCGGTGCCGTTGCCGTTGTCGGTGAAGGTGGCCCAGGCGGGTAACCCCGCCCCCGTCAGGGTCAAGGGTTGACCATCGGGGTCGTTGGCGGACACGGTGTAAGTGAACGGAGCGTTCTCGGCGACGGACTGATCGGTG
>JBFGCM010000123.1:0-7405 GCA_041581135.1 Acidimicrobiia bacterium | reverse complement strand
CTGGATGGCGCTCCTGGCTGGAAGAGAACCACGCGACGTGCGACGGCGTGTGGCTGATCTACTACCGCACGTCGACAGGCAAGCGCCGGCTCAGCTGGGAAGATGCGGTGCGAGAGGCGCTGTGCTTCGGTTGGATCGATAGCAAGGTGAAGCCGATCGACGACGCTCGCTACAAGCAGATCTTCACGCCGCGGAAGCCTCGAAGCGTGTGGTCGAAGATCAACAAGCAGTACGTAGCCGAACTCATCGAGGCGGGGCTGATGACCGATGCAGGATTGCGCGCGGTCGATGTCGCGAAGCAGAACGGTGCATGGTCGCTGCTCGAGCCGGTCGATGCTCTCATCGTTCCCGAGGACTTGGAATCGGCCCTGCGAAAGTCCAGGCGCGCACGGGAGGCCTATGAGGCGCTCTCGAAGCAGGCCAAGCGCTCGCTGCTTTACTCGTTGTACTCAGCCAGACGCGAAGACACGCGGGCGAGGCGCTTGGCCAAAGCACTTGCCGAGCTCGAAGGCGGCGAGTCGCTCCGGTGAAGAGTCGGCCGGCGAATCGTGGGGCTGGAGGCTCCCCGGTCCCGTGACCCCGCTCGGCCCGACCCGCTCGGGCCGACCCGCCTGGCAGGGGTGTGCCGAGCGATGTGCGACGCCGTCGGTTGCTACGGGCGAAGGGCGCCTCGGCCAGGTTCTTGCCACACCCAGTTGGCATGATGTGATCCATGTTGACCGCAAGTGCCGAAGCGGCCCGCACGCCGGACGCGTTGGAGCAAGAGCTGCTCGAGCTGGAAGCGATGGTGGCTCGGATCCGGGCCCGGCAGGTCCAGGTGCTGCGAGAGGTCGACGCGGCCCAGGTCCCCACCCGCGACGGCTGCGCCTCATTGAAAGAGTGGGTCGCCGGCCGTCTCGACGTCCACCCCACCACCGCCGCCGACCTGGCCCACCTCGCCAAGTCCGCACCCGGTCAGGCTGAAGCGTCACTGGCCGGCGGCGAAGTCTCTTTCGATCGAGCCGCTGCCACCACCCGCCTCGCCAACACCGGCGCCGACCCCGGCACCCTCGAGAGCTCCGGCGGAATTGCCGTCCACCACGTCAGCCGCCTCATCGCCCGGCACCATCGCCTCGACCCGGTCGCCGAGTCTGACGCCTTCGACCAACGTCGCTTGTGGCTGCAACCCAACCTGTCTCGGACCATCATGACCGGCACGGTCCGCCTGGCCGGCGTCGACGCCGAAACCCTGCTCGCCGCATTGGACCAACGCGCCGATGAGCTGGTCGACTGTGCGGACCCCCACCGGCCGGATGTCGGGCAGCGCCGCGCCGATGCGCTGGTCTCGCTCGCCACTGACCACCAGACCGGGTCGTCTGCGGCATCGAGGCGGCCCCGGGCGCAGGTGTTCGTCGACGCCGCCCTCGCCATGCCCACCGCCGGCCAGGCCGGCGCGACCACCCGATCCGGCTTGAAGGTCGCCGCCAACACCCTCGAAGAGATCCTCTGCGTCGGCACCACCCATGTCACGATCGTCGGACCCGACGGACTCATGCCGGTCCCCACCGCCGGGACCGCCATCCCGCCCCGCATCCGCGACTTCGTCCGCCATCGCGACGCCGGTTGCACCGCCGACGGCTGCACCTCCACCTACCGCCTCGAACCCCACCACATCCTGCCGCGCAGCCGAGGCGGCACCCACCACCCCGACAACCTCACACTGCTTTGCTGGTTCCACCACCATGTCGTCGTCCACCAGCGTGGTTACATCATCGACCCCCGTTCATCGCCGGGCAGGCGCCGATTCCTTCCACCCAACCACCGGTCCCGGCCGCCACCACGTCGGGAGTGACTCAGGCGGATCGGATTTCGCTGGATCGACTCCGAGGCCATTCCGCCGGTCCGACCATGGCCCGCGTCACCCGTCTCGCACTGCCCAACGCCCCGGCATGCCCGGTGACCTCGCACGCCGCGCTGACCGCACGGCTCCCCAACGGTCCCGTTATCTCGTGCGCTCTCGCCAGTCCCCCTAGCGAGGCAACCCAAGCGCGTCCCCGCTCACCGGTGACACTCCCGCTGTGACGCCACCAACGCTCCGGGTAGACCGAGCCGACCCCGGCGCCGCCCCGGCTGCGGTGGCTATCGTCCGCCGTCGGTCGACAAGGAAGGAGATCGTGAAGCTCGCCATCTTGTCCCGGGCGCCGAACGTGTACAGCACGCGGCGCCTGAAGGCTGCCGCACTGGAACGAGGTCACCAGGTTCGGGTCCTGGACACGTTCCGGTTCGCCATCGACAACTCGGACCACCATCCCGAGCTGCAGTACCGAGGCAAGCCCCTCTCCGACTACGACGCCATCCTGCCGAGGATCGGGGCCTCCATCACGTTCTACGGCATCGCCGTCGTCCGTCAGTTCGAACAGATGGACGTCTACACACCCAACACCGCCGCCGGGATCGCCAACTCCCGAGACAAGCTGCGAGCCATCCAGATCCTCGCCCGGCACGACGTCGGTATTCCAGGCACGATGTTCGTGCGTGATCGCGCCGACGTGCTCCCGGCGATCGAGCGCGTGGGCGGAGCGCCGGTGGTCATCAAGCTGCTCGAAGGTACCCAAGGCATCGGCGTGATCTTGGCGCCGGATCGGAAGGTGGCCGAGGCGGTCATCGAAACGCTGCAGAGCACCCGCCAGAACGTGCTGATCCAGCGATTCATCACCGAGAGCAAGGGCCGGGACATCCGGGCGCTGGTTGTCGGTGACCGGGTCGTGGCCGCGATGCGACGCAGCGCCGTTGGGGACGAGTTCCGCTCCAACGTCCATCGCGGCGGCACCACCGAAGTCGTCGAGCTGAACGACGAGTACCAGCGGGTCGCCGTTCGAGCCGCCCAGATCATGGGCTTGCGGGTGGCCGGGGTCGACATGCTGGAGGGCGACGACGGACCGCTCGTCATGGAGGTGAACAGCTCACCGGGACTCGAGGGCATCGAGGGTGCGACCGACCTCGACATCGCGGGCGCCATCGTCGACTACATCGCCAGCCAGGTCGCCTTTCCCGAGCTGGACGTCCGCCAGCGCCTCACCGTGTCCACGGGATACGGCGTCGCCGAGCTCCTGGTACGCCAAGGTGCGAGCATTCTGGGTTCCACCATCGAGGAGTCCGGGCTCCGGGAGCGAGACATCGTGGTGCTCACTCTCACCAGAGGCACCCATGTCATCCCGAATCCGAAGGGGAGCCGCGTGCTGGAGGCCGACGATCGCCTCCTCTGCTTTGGGAAGCTGGAGGCGATGCGCGACCTCGTTCCGGAACGACGCCGGCGGCGCGCTCGGCCGAAGGTGCAGCCGCTCCCCCACGATCCCACTCCTGGGATCGACGAGCCGGCGGAGACCTCCGCGCCATAGGCGTTCGTCGCCATCGGCGCCTCACGCCCGCGATGACTGGCGGCGCCACGACTGCGGGCCACCAGTTGGAGCCGGTTGCGGCCGCAACCCGCTTACGTGGCGAACAGCGCCCGGCGCAACGCGTCGTCTCTCTCCGCCGCCCAGCGCTGTGACGTCTCCGCCATCGGCACGAACGCGTCGGAGCCGTGGAAGGCGCCGGGAAAGACGTGCAGCTCCACAGGAACACCGGCGTGGATGAGGCGGCGGGCGTACTCCATGTCCTCGTCGAGGAACAGGTCGAACTCGCCGACCACGATGTATGCGGGTGGCAACCCGGCCAGGTCGGTGGCGCGCGCCGGTGCTGCGTAGCCGGGTACCTGATCGGTGCCCGAGAGCTCGCCCAGATACGCCGCCCACCCGGCGATGTTGGCGTCCCGATGCCACACCTGCGGATGGGTCACATTGATGCTCGAATCGGTGACGTTGCGGTCGTCGATCATCGGATAGATCAGCAGTTGGAACACCGGCGAGACCTCGTCACGGTCGCGCGCCAGAAGGGCCAGCCCGGCGGCGAGCCCTCCCCCGGCACTCGCCCCACCGATCGCCACCCTCTCGGCGTCGATGCCGAGACTGTCCGCCTCCTCCACCATCCACCGCAGCGCCGTGTAGCAATCCTCGAGTGGTGCCGGATAGGGGTGCTCGGGCGCCAGGCGATACTCCGCCGCCACCGCCACCAATCCGAGGCTCGCCGCCAGCGCCTGCATGGCCACGTCATCCATGGCGGCATATCCGAGCACCATCCCCCCACCGTGGATCCAACACAACCCGGGCACGGCGCCTTCGAGGCCGTCGGGACGGTGGACTCGGACCGTCACATCGGGATTGCCATCCTTGCCTTTCGCCACCATCTCGGTGGTGGTGACCCCTTCGATGACGGGCGCATCGGCTGCCATCGCCGCGAACAGCTGGTCGAGGATCGCCCTGGCCCGCGGAACGTCCGACAGGTCGAGCAGCTCTTCGGGGATCATCTTCAGTACTTCTCTGTGCTCCTCATCCAGGCGTTCGAGCAAGTCCATGGCGCATCTCCTCATTCCGTCAGAACCTGAAGATACGCAGGTCGCCACGGTCGATGTCGGGACTCTCGGCGCCGCGACGGGCTCAGCGCTCACGCCAACAGGCGGCTACCTGTCCTTTCGGGAGCCGCCGACTCAATCGAGCGAACGCTGGGGCGGATCCGTTCGTTCGGCCCGATCCGCCTCGAACGCCTTGTCGATCGCTTCGATCAGCCGATCCCGGTCGCTGCCGGGCGGGAGATCTTCACCGAAATCGTGGCGGACGACGGCCCACTCGGAATCCTCTTCCCTCTCCCGGCTCGACAGATGGATGGCCTCCGCAGCACCCTCTGGCCGGCTCGCATGCTCGTCCTTTGATCCGTTCTTCATCTCCATCCTCGCCGTCAGACGTCGTACGTGATCAGGTAGTAGGCGGGTTCCGTCGAGTAGAGCCAGAGCTCCCGAAGCTCGCCGTCGATGTTGGGCCCGGTTGCTTCGATCTGGCAGTTGAGCTGCCACACGCCAGGCCACCGGAACATCGTGAGTGGATACGAGAAGGGCACGATGGTGTTGGGACGCGGCGAGATCGCCGCGACGGCGCCACCCTGAATCAGCGTTCGCCAACTGTCGAGTGGGAACTCCGTCCCATACTCGTCAACTTTCTCTTTCGGGTTGCCACCTGCTGGACCCCCGATGGTGTATCGCATCGTGTGCACACCGGACGACAGGCCGCGGGCATATCCGGACCGCACCAGCGTCGGAGTGAAGACATGATCCATCTCCGGGTCGTCGCCGGGCCCCCAGAAGCGTTGCTCCTGCCGAGTGTGTTTGGCCACGAACGTGACCTTGAAATCCGTGCTCGGCGGCATGTTGGTCAGCTCGAAGTCGACGGTCCAACGGATGAGGTGGTCTGCCGGCGTGAACGTGCGGGCCAAGCGCAAGTCGTCGTTGCGCGTGTACACCCTGAGGAATCTCGACTCGGCCATGGTGAGCCTCCAAGCGGTGCGGGCAACTCACCCTACTTCCCGGCTCTTGTGACCACCGGAGGAGAACTGAGCCCTGTCGGCACGGGCAGGAACTGCTGAGGCTTCACCCTTTGCCGCCCACCTGCCTGCTCGGCGGCGGCGACCTACGGGGTGTCGGCTGAATCCGGGCTGTCGACCGACTCGGGGCTCTCCGGCGATTCCACCGACTCCGGCGACTCCGGGCTCTCCGGCGACTCCGGGCTCTCCGCCGACTCCGGGCTCTCCGCCGACTCCGGGCTCTCCGCCGACTCCGGGCTCTCCGCGGACACCGGCGACTCGGCGGACACCGTGTCGTCCACCGCGTCATCGGCCGGGTCGTCGAACGGCGTCGACAGTGAGCCGTCATCGACGGTCCCATCGGTCTGGGCCAGCACGGTCGCCTTCAGCTCTGCGGCCCCGCCGTTCTCGGCAACGCGAATGACCGGCCGGGCCCGGGCCTCGAGTTCATTGATGGCCACGACGTTGTCGAGCGGGATGTCCTCGGGCGCATCCCCCGGCTGGGCGGCAACGGCGCCCCCGCTCACTACCACGGCCGCCGCCAGCGATCCGCTCACCACCTTCCAACTCTTGCGGACTGGCATTTGGGCTCCTGGCTCGCTTCCGACTTCGAGCATCATCGTGGTAGGTGACCCATCCGACAAGGGCCAATCACTCCGGGACCGGGCGTTCTGGTCCATAAATGAGTCCCCCGACCTACGAATCGGCCCGCATCCACTTCTCTGCCATCGCCACCCGCCGCTCGGTCTGCTGCTGCCACGTCGGCAACTGCACCCGGAACGGACCGGTGGCGAACCCCAACACAACGGCGGCAACGCGCATGCGCAAGCTCGCCGGGTCGACCAGCACATCGAAGGCCCGAACCAGCGTGCGCCCGTACGCATCGATGGTGCGACGGGCGGACGACTCCAGCGCCAGCGTGGACAGATGACCGATCATGGTGGCCAGATCGTCGGCTCGATCGCCCCTCCCGGCTGTATCGACATCGACCAGCCCAACGATGTCGCCGCCGCGGGTGAGGACCTGCGACGAGTGGAAGTCGCCGTGCACATATCGGTCATCGCCCGACTCGACGGCCCCGAGGCCTTCGACCAGCGCGTCGAGCCGATCCGCCAGCGCCGGCATCACGGTGGCGATGAGGCGTGCGTGGTCCGGCGCCCGGGCGACCGGGCCGGCCACCGCTTCGCCCGTGCCGTCGACCTGCGGGAACCGATCGAGCAGTTCAATGAGCTGTGCCGGTTCCGGCACCCGCTTGCTCCCGGATTCCAACGCCTTGCGCAGCGTCTTGCCCGGCATCGCCTGCAGCGCCACCAACCCCAGGTCACCGGACCAGCCGTGGCTGTGCGGGACCGGCACCGACGCTGCCAGCGCCTGGTGGCGTTCCTGTAAGGCCGCAGCTCGTTTGGGCCGCAGCACCTTGATGAACAACCGGGCCTTCCCCGTCGTCACCTCGACCACCGCCCGCCGGCCCGCCCGATACGCCCGAGTCCGCAGCCGTGCCTCAGCGGGCGGTTCGCCCAGCTGTTCGAGGAGCCGGGCGGTCCTCGCCGAGTCCACGGCGGCAGGCAGGCCGGGCAGAAACGGATCGTTGGGAAACCGGAACACGGCGATCGAGACATCACCCTGCTGGAGCACAGGAACCTCATCCGGCACCGGGATGCCGGACATCGCCACGAACGTCTCGACCTTGTTGGCGCCATCGGACCACGTCACGTCGCACCGGTACTGGGCGGTGACCGATCGTCCCGGCACGTAGCGAACCTGCGATGTGATGAGCGACCGAAGCGATCCGCCGGCCGCACCCACCACCACACCGACCACCTCCGCAGCCTCTTCGCCCAGCAAGGTGGTCAAGGCGGGCACGTCGGGATCGAAAGGTGGGAGTGGAGGTGCGGCCATTCGCCCGAGATGATGCCATGCCGACGCCGGCCAACCGCGCGCACGTGGATTCGCGAAAACTCGGGCCACGACCTCG
>JBFGCM010000122.1:0-7826 GCA_041581135.1 Acidimicrobiia bacterium | reverse complement strand
CATCACCCCCGGCGAGTAGGTCATGGCGGCACGGCTGCGATGAACGGACTCCAGATCACGTATTTGGTGATCTTGGGCACGTGCATACTCGCCTCCGGCTTCTTCTCCGGCTCCGAAACCGCCCTCATCGGCATCGGTAGAGAACGTGTGCACCGGTTGGCGGCGCGTGACAAGCGCGGCGGGTACGTCGAGCAACTCGTGGCCGACACCGACCGCCTCCTCTCCACCCTCCTGGTGGCCAACAACGTGGTCAACATCTTGGGCGCATCGGTCGCCACCGCACTGTTCATCGACCTGCTCGGTGAGGACTGGGGGCCGTGGGCGGCCACGGTCGTCGTGACCACTGCGATTCTCGTGATCGGGGAGATCACGCCGAAGACCCTTGCCACCCGTTACCCCGAGGGCTTCTCGCTGGCGGTGGGCCCGACCATCTGGCGGCTGTCGAGGGTGCTCGCTCCGGTGGGGAACTTCTTCACGAGCATCACCCGCACCGTGTTGCGCCTCGTCGGCGCCACCAAGCCTGAAGACTCGGGAGTCACTGAGGACGACATCCGGGCGATGGTCGAGATGGGCGCCGCCGGCGGCGAGATCGAGGCCGTCGAGCACGAGATCATCGACGCCCTCTTCGGTCTGGCGGACCGGCCGGTGCGCGAAGTCATGACGCCGCGGGTGGACATCCACCCTCTGGCACGCCCGGTGACGATGGCTGCCGTTCGCTCCGCCGTCTCCGCCACGGGCCACTCGCGGTTCCCGGTCACCGACGGCGATCTCGATCATCTCCTCGGCATCCTCTACGTGAAGGATCTGCTTCGCTCCGGCACGGACCCGTCCTCGGACGACATCGCCCGGATGGTGCGCGCCCCGTACTACGTGCCGGAATCGGCAGCGATCCTGACCGTGCTCCAGGAGCTGCGCCGGCGCCGCATCGCCTTCGGGGTGGTGCTCGACGAGCACGGCGGCGTCGAGGGAGTCGTCACCATCAAGGATCTGGTGTCGGAGCTGGTGGGCGAGCTGCATGACGAGTACGACCCCGGCGCTCCGGCGGCGGTGCGCATCGGACCCCGCCAGTGGCTGGCCGACGGGCGGCTACCCGTTGAAGATCTGGCGGCCGCCCTCGGGTTGGAGTTGCCAACCGGGCCGTACTCCACCGTCGCCGGTCTGTTCATGACCCTTGCGGGCAAGATCCCGGCAGAGGGCGACGGTGTCGCCGACAACGGCATGGAACTGACGGTGCTGCGCATGGAGCGCAACCGCATCGACCGGCTCCGGGTGGACATGCCCTGACACCGCCGACCGGCTCCGCCGATCGGTTGGAGAAACGCCACGCGCTTCTCCCCACACTGAAGAAGCCACACCCACCGCCGACCCGCTCCGCCGATCGGTTGGAGAAACGCTACGCGCTTCTCCCCAACCCGAAAGCCACACGTTCGAGACCGAACAGAACTCGAACCGGGCGAAGTCAAGACGGCTGCGGCACAGCCGTCGCCTGCGAAGAGCGTTCCTACAGAGCGGCAGCAAGGTGGCCGGGCCGGACGTAACGCGAGGACAGCGCACCACGTGGCCGGAGCCGGCCACAAAGCAACTCAGTGGGCGTGGAACAGCTCGTGGCCGTGGCCGCCGTCGGGGTCCTCCCACGGCGGAATGGCGTCTGGATCGGCGGTTCCCCACACGTGGTCGTGGGGCATCTCCCCGAACTCCACCCACAGCGCCTGGTGCCTGGCGTAGTCGACGGCCGATGGCACCGCCGACCACAGGCCGAACGCGGCGAAGCCGGCGCCGAGCAGTGCCACGGTCGACGAGGCGGAGCCGATGCCGCCGAGGAAACCGGCGGCGGCAGGCAGCAGCGCCACGAACATGCGTAGCCCGACGGTCTCTGCGTAGTCCCAGATCGCTCCGATCGGAATGGGACGGATCCGCCACCATCGCACGGTGAACGAGGTGGCGATGCCGATGCCGCCCACCAGGAGCGCCGCCAGCCAGGCAGGCCCGACCGGGGCACGATCGGAGTTGGCGGCGGTGATCGTCAGCCAGATCGCCGTCGCCGACGTCGCGAAGAAGACCGTTTGGAGTGCGCGCAGACCACCCATGCTCCCCTTGTATCGGCTCGTATCCTTGCGGCGTTGAGCCAAACTAGAACGCGTCGACCGCCAGATCCATGAGGGCTGCGTCCTCGCTCTCGGCGAGCTCGCGGCGGAGCCGAGCCTTGGGCAGCACCGTGCGGGCGAAGTACCGGGCGGACGCGATCTTGCCGGCATAGAAGTCCCGGTCGGGACCGTCGGCCTCTTCCATCGCCGCCGTCGCCACCTCGGCGTGCCGCAGCAGCAGCCAGCCGATCACCAGCTCGGCCAGGCCTTCCAGCAGCGCGGTGGTGTGGAAGCCTGTCTTGTAGATCTGGGGGGGATCCTGCACCGAGGCGGTGAGGTGGGCGACCATCACCCCGAGCTGTCCCTGCACGTTGTCGAGCGCCTCCCCGAGGAGCTCGCGTTCGGGGGCGAAGTCGTCGAGTCCGCCCTTGACCAGCTCCCGGATGTCCTCCGCCAACCGGGTCAGCGTCTGACCTTGGTCACGGACGATCTTGCGGAAGAACAGGTCGAGACCCTGGATACCGGTGGTCCCCTCGTACACGGTGTCGATCTTGGCGTCCCGGATGTACTGCTCGATGGGGGTGTCCATGGTGAATCCGGTCCCTCCGAACACCTGGAGCGATTCGGCCAGAAGGTCATATGCCCGCTCCGACGAGTACCCCTTCACGAGTGGCAACAGCAGGTGGCGAAGCTTGTCCCAATATTCGTCGTCCGGATTCAGCTGTGCCTGATCCATCACCCACGTGGTGTAGTACACGAGTGCCCGCATGCCCTCGGCATGCGACTTCTGGTTCATGAGCATGCGCCGTACATCGGGGTGGCTGATGATGGGCACCCGGGGTGCGGTCTTGTCCCGCATCTCGGTGAGATCAGCGGATTGGACGCGCTCCTTGGCGTACTCCAGCGCGTTCAAATAGCCGGTGGACAGCGTGCTCATCGACTTGGTCCCGATCAGCATGCGGGCGTCCTCGATGACCCTGAACATCTGCTTGATGCCACGGTGCTTGCCGCCGACGAGGTAGCCGACACACGGGCGGTCCAATCCGAAGGTGAGTTCGCACGTGGTGGAGGCCTTGATGCCCATCTTCTTCTCGAGCTTGGTGGCGAAGACACCGTTGCGCTCTCCCAGCGACCCGTCCTCGTTGACCAGATACTTGGGAACGATGAACATCGAGAGGCCCTTGGTGCCGGGTTCGCCACCCTCGCGGCGAGCCAGAACCAAGTGGACGATGTTGTCGGCGAAGTCATGCTCACCGGAGGTGATGAATCGCTTGACGCCTTCGAGGTGGTAGGTGTCGCCCTCGAGGTGAACGGCCTTGGTGGTGCCGGCGCCCACATCGGATCCGGCATCGGGCTCGGTGAGCACCATGGTGCCGCCCCACTTCTTCTCGATCATGGGGATGGCGAAGCGCTCCACTTGCTCTGGCGTGCCGGTCATGCCGAGAACCACGGCCATCAGGCCCCCCGACACGTAGAAATAGGCCGAGGGATTGGCACCGACGAGCATCTCCTGCGTCGCCCAACGCACGCTCTGGGGTGCCCCGAAGCCACCGAGCTGCTCGGGCACGGCGAGCATGTCCCAGTGGCCGTCGTAGTAGGCACGGAGAGAGGCCTTGAAGTCCTCGGGCAGCACCACCTCTCCGTCTACGAGTTCGAGCGGGGTGCGGTCGGCCGACACGAAGCTGGCAGCGAACTCCTCGCGTGCCAGCCGCTCGACTTCGCGGAGCGCATCGGACGACGTCGCTTGATCCATGTGTCCGAAGGGTTCGTGGCCGAGGTACTCCTGGATCCGGTACGCCTCGAACAGGTTGAACTCGATGTCTCTGAGATTGCTCTTGTAGTGCGACATATCCGGCCCCTGATCTCCTCTTGGCTACATCGACACGTTCACTCTTTGAGTGTAACGATAAATTTGAGCGAGTATTCCATATTGACGACCGCCACGCATCGCGGCGCCGGTGATCCGGTTCGCTACCGTGGGGCGCCGCGGCGGCAGGAGTCCACACGTGGCGCGATATCAAGCGGGCCTGAAGACACAAGAGAAGATCTTGGAGGCGACCCGCGACCTGCTGGTCGGCGGTGGCGTCGAAGGCGTCACCATCAAGTCGATCTGTGACCGCGCCGGCATCCAGCCCGGCAGCTTCTACAACCTCTTCGACTCGAAGGAACAGGCCATCCTCTCGGTGGTGCGGGACGCCATCAACGCGGTCGATCCCCACCCGAGCGGCGAGCCGGACACGGTGCGTGACCTCATCGAGGCGTACACCAGGTTCATCACCGAGCAAAGCGAGCTGGCACGGGTCTACCTGCGAATCGCGATCTCAGGAGGTCTCGGCGACGGCGAGTTGGGCGAGCGCGCCACCCACCACCACTTCCGGCGCCTCGCCCGGTTCACGGAGGCCATTGCTCGGCAGCACCCCGAGCTTCCCGAGGAAGAGGCCGAGCTGCAGGCAGAAGTGCTCCTCGCCACGCTCAACGGGCTTGCGTTCATGTGGCTGGTGGAGCCGGGCTTCGACTTCGCCGGCCACGCAGAGCGGTTGTGGATGGAGCCGGTGGCGTGAGCAGCCATCCCGTCAGCGATCCGGTCGAACCGCCGTGGCTGGAGTGGGCCAAACGACTGCAGTCCCTGGCCCAAATGGGCCTGGCCTACACCGATGACATGTACGACGAGTTGCGGTACGCCGAGATCCGGCAGATCGCCGTCGAGATCGCGGCAGAGGGATCCAACACCAACCCGGAGATCGTCGCCGACCTGTTCGCGTCTGACATCGGACCGTCGACGCCCAAAGTGGCGGTGCAGGCCGCGATATTCGACGACGGCCGGCTGTTGATGGTGCGAGAGCGCTCCGACGGCAAGTGGACCTTGCCGGGCGGCTGGGCCGATCTGTACGAGAGCCCGAGTGAAGCAGTGGTGCGGGAGGTGTTCGAGGAGTCAGGCTTCCACACCGAGGCGGTGAAGCTCATCGCCGCTTTCGATCGGTCCAAGCATCCCCACAGCCCATCGCCCGACCACGTCTACAAGCTGGTGTTCGCATGTCGCATCGTCGGTGGCGAAGCCCGCACGTCCATGGAGACCGACGCAGTCGAGTTCTTCGCCGAAGACGAGCTGCCGGAGCTGTCGATCGCGCGGGTGACGACGAGCCAGCTTGCCCACGTGTTCGCCTACCACGTCGACACCGAGCGGCCGACGCACTTCGACTGAGGCGTGCTGGCGGAGACGTCGGACTCCCGGCACATCGAATCCGAGGACGTACGAAGTTTCACGTCGTGGGGTGCCACAACGGCGGCCTGGAGCTCAACGCGTTCGAGTCGGCCTCAGAGGTCGGGCCTCCCGTCTTCGACCCAGGCGGCGATGTCTTCTGCAAGCGACAGCGCCAACTCCGCGCACTCGCCGGTGAGGGACATACCGCCGTTGGAGATCACCGTTCCGAATTCGTAGGCGCCAGGGTTGCACGCCTCCGCATAGGCGTCGGGAGCCTGTGCCAGCAAGTAGTCGCGGTAAGCGCGGACTGCGTCGCCGATCTCGGCACCTTCGTAGGGACGCCACACCATGGTGCCGTCGTCGTACACCCACCAGGGGAACACGAGCTCGCTGACGCCGTCGGCCACGAACACCGGATCGTGGTTCACGATGATGCAATCGACCCGAACGAAGTCCTCGTTGGCGCTGGTCGCTTCGCAGCTCTGCACCTCCTGGGGGTAACGAGCGACGAAGACCACGTGGTATTCCCACAACGCGAGGTCCGGCGGCGCGATCGGCTGATTGGGCGACGTGAGCGCTTCGATGCCTTCGAGGTCCCCATCGTTGAGAGCCGCGAAGACGGCCTCGGCTTTGGTGACTGCAGTCTCGGCGCGGGCTTGCGCTGCGGCCTCAGGGTCGGGTACCGGCTCCGGCGGCGCGGAAGTTGCCGGCGTCGAGAGAGTGGTTGCCGGGTGCTGCGTGACGACCGGAGTCGTCTCCCCGCCGTCACCGGCGAACAGCAAGGCGCTTGCCGCAACCGCAACGATCGCCACGACTGCGGCGAGCAGAGCCGGGATGAGGAAGCGCCGCTGCGGCGGCTGCGGGGGAATCGTGCGAACGGGTTGCCTGGTTTGCATGGGTTGTCTCCTCGATCGGACAACGTGGAGGCCGTTCTCGAGGTCCACGCGTTCGGCGACCAGGTGGTCGGGGTCAGGGACCGGATTGGCCTCGACCAGCAACGCATAGACCCGCTCGGACGTGCTCATCGGCTTCCACCTCCTCCTGCTGCGCTTGCCGGGGGACGATGCGTACTGAGTCGGGTGTGGGTTTCGTACTCTTTCGCCAGTCGCTGCTTGGCTCGCGAAAGTCGCTTGTTCACTGCCGCCTGGGAGCAGCCCAACACCTCGGCGATCAGGCGGTGCGAAAGGCCTTCCCACGCGGCGAGGAGCAACACGTCGCGATCGGCGGGGCGGAGCCGGTCCACCGCCTCCCGCACCCGGGCGTACTCCTGGCGCTGCACCACTACTGTGTCCGGGCTCGAAGGTGGCGGGTCGTGAAGCGCCGCGACCCGCTGAGTGAGTCGTTGGAACCGCTGTGCGCTCCGCCGCTGGTGGGACAGGACACGACGCGCTACTCCATACAGCCACGGCAGTGCGCGTTCGCCGTCCGGTATGTCCTCACGACGTCGCCACGCCACCGCGAACACCTCCGACAGGGCGTCGTCTGCGTCCGCCCGGGCCGCCCGACGCACGCAATACGCCAGAACCTGCCGGTAGTGCTGCTCATAGAAGCGGTTGAACCACGCTTCATTGCGAGTCATACCGTGCCCCTCCCTCAGACTCTATGTGCCCGGCACCGGCCCAGGACGGACAGGTCTTCTACACGTTGAAGCGGAAGAAGATCACGTCGCCATCGTGGACGACGTAGTCCCTGCCCTCGACCCGGATCAGACCGGCGGCACGGAGGGCGACCTCGCTGCCGTGGCGGAGCAGGTCGGGGATGCGATAGACCTCGGCCCGGATGAAGCCCCGCTCGAAGTCAGTGTGGATGACACCGGCGGCGGCCGCCGCCTTCGTGCCGGCACGCACGGTCCAGGCGCGAATCGCTACCGGCCCGACCGTGAAGAAGGTGATCAGTCCCAGCAGTCGGTAGGTCTCCCGGGCGAGCACCGCCAGACCCGGCTCTTCGAGCCCGAGATCTGCCAGGAACTCGGCCTGGTCCGACGGCTCGAGCTCGGCGATATCCTGCTCCACCTGGGCGCAGATGACGACGATCCCGGAACCCTCGGCCTGGGCGAAGGAGCGCACCGCTTCGACGCGAGGATTGCCGGTGAGGCCGTCCTCGTCGACGTTGCAGACGTACAGCTCGGGCTTGGCGGTGAGGAGATGGGCGTCCCGCACCGATTCCCACTCCCCCGCGCTCCAATCGGCGGAACGGATCGCTCGCCCCTCTCCGAGCACCGAGACCATCTTGGCGGCCACGTCCCGATGGAAGGCGGCGTCCTTGTCGCCGCTCTTGGCCACCCGGCTGAAGCGTTCCAAGCGCTTCTCGGCGGTCTGGAGGTCGGCGAGCGCCAACTCCAGATTGACCGTCTCGATGTCGCGGATGGGTTCGATCGCCCCTTCCACGTGCGTCACGTAGAAAATCATGGGCATTAACTTTACCCTCGTCGTCCTCGTCACCTTCGCGATCGGCGCCGCGCTCGCCGCCGTCGCCGGAATCATGCACGGGATTTACTACAACGAAATCAACTTCAGCATGGGGCTGCTGCTCGGCGTAAT
>JBFGCM010000121.1:0-7827 GCA_041581135.1 Acidimicrobiia bacterium | reverse complement strand
CGCGCCGTCAGTGAAACAATGGCGCACTTCGGGGCCTGCGACATCCTCATCAACAACGCCGGCACCAACCCGGCCGTCGGTCCCATGTCGACGGTCGACCTGGGCGCCTTCGACAAGACGCTGTCGGTGAACTTGCGCGGCCAACTCCTGATGGCCCGTGCCGCCTATGGGCAGTGGATGCGCGACCACGGCGGCTCCATCGTGAACACGTCGTCGATCCTGGGTCTCGGTGTCGCCCCGTTCATGGGGGCGTACAACATCTCCAAGGCCGGCGTGGTGCACCTCACCAGGCAGCTGGCGTTGGAGATGGCTCCAGGCGTTCGGGTCAACGCAGTGGCGCCCGCCCTGGTCAGGACCCGCCTGGCGGCGGCGTTGTGGGAGAACAAGGAGGAGGCCGCGGCGGCGGCACACCCGTTGCAACGTGTCGGTGAGCCCGAGGATGTCGCTCACGCCATCGTGTTCCTTGCGTCCGACTCCGCCTCGTGGATCACCGGCGTGACCTTGCCCGTCGACGGGGGTGCCACCCAGGCCGTGGCGGTGCAGGACCTGATCTGAGGCGTCGGCTCGGCTACCGGAGCGGATAGCCGGGCTGGCCGCACGCCACCCAGTCGTCGAACGCCACCTCGTTGCCGACGTCTTGCCCGGCCTGCGACGACAGCGCGTAGCGGTGATGCAGGAAGTCGCAGTACGCCTGGACGGGATCTGCCCCCTCTGGGGTCACCGCCCGCAGCCGCGCCAGGAGCGGTTCGAAGACGCCCACCCGCCAGTGGATGGCGCTCACTGCCTTGCCCGAGGGGGTATGGGCATCCCCGCTGGCTTGGTAGTAGTACACGTCGGAGAGGATCTGCCGGGCCTGCCGCTCGGTCGCCTCGACACGGGTCAGCTCCCGAAGCCGGGTGGCGTGGTAGCGGCGGCCGCCCACCTCGACGCGTAGCCGCAACCGGTGCCCGTCTCCCGCCGGTACGAGATCCACTTCGTCCACCTCGAAGCCCATCTTGTTGAGCTCCTGGATCTTCTTGCGGATCTTGAACCGTTCGTTCTCGGCGATGACGAGCTGATCGGTGAGCACGGTCCACAGCTCCCAGTACCGGCGCGCCACCTCCAGACCCATCTCCAGATCGGCCGCATCCAGGTCGAGATCGGCGGCAGCCGCGATGTCCGCCATCCCCCCTGCCACGTTGGTCTGCATGATCTCGATGTCGTCCTTGCGCTGTCCATCGCTGAGCTGCTCGTGGATCTCGGCGGTCTCGGCGTCGATCATCGTGGCCTGCACCGCCTCGGCGTCGAAGCGATAGAGCACGTTCGAGAGCGAGCAGTCGCCCCAGAAGCATCCCGCGAGGTGTAGCTCCACGAGCAGGTTGGCGAGCCCGTCGATCATCTGCGTGCGCCGCTTGCCGAAGGAACCGGCTTCGACGAGCTCGCGGTACGGGAACGCAAAGCGCACGTAGCGGGTGATGACAGCCGCCGACCATTCGTAGTGAGGATCCACCCACGGCCGCTCCACCAGCCCGATCGGTGACGCGGTGGGGACCGAACGAGGTTCGAGGGCGCGCAGCACCTCATGCTCCCGTCGCGCATAGCGGCGCGGGAGCTCCTTGATGACGTACACGTCGTCGTCGTAGGCCACGAACACCACCTCGTGGCGATGTATCCCGCGGGGCAGGTCCACCATCCGCTCGTGGTTCCAGTCGGCGATGGACCGTTCCCAGTCCAGGTCGAGGAAGTCAGGTGCGTCCGGGCGCAGCAGCAGATGTGGGGTCCCCATGGCGTCAGTCTGACAGGTTGGGGCTCATTGCCCGGTCCATCTGGGCTCACGCTTCTCCACGAAGGCTCTTGGTCCTTCCTGGGCGTCCTCCGAGCGCAGCATCGCTTCGTAGGTGGCCACCTCTCCTGACCGCATGAGCGCCAAACCGTCAGTCACGGAGAGGTCCGAGGTGCGCCGCAGCAGCTCGAGAATGGCGGCGATGGCCAGCGGCGGTCCGGCGGCGATCTCGGCGGCGACGGCGCGTGCCTTCGGCATCAGCTCCTCTGCCGACGTGACGGCGTTGACCAGTCCCCATCGCTCCGCTTCGGCGGCACCCATGCGACGGCCCGTGAGCAGCATCTCACGGGCGATCGGCCCCGGCAGCAGTTTGGGAAGACGTACGGTCCCCACGTCGGGGATGACGCCGATGCCGATCTCGGGCAGCAGGAACTCGGCGTGGTCTACGGCGTAGACCAGGTCGGCCGACATGGCCATCTCGAACCCGCCCCCGACTGCCATGCCGTTGACGGCGACGATCACCGGTTTGTTGAGGTCGGGCAGCTCGGGGAAGCCACCGAAGCCTCCGGGCCCGTAGTCGCTGTCGTAGGCCTCGCCGGCCGCTGCAGCCTTGACGTCCCAGCCGGCCGAGAAGAACCGGTCCCCGGCGCCGGTCAGAATGGCGACACGCAATCGGGGATCGTCCCGGAATTCGACGAAGATCTCTCCCATCTGGCGGCTGGTCACTGCATCGATGGCGTTGGCCTTGGGTCGATCCAGGGTCACTTCGAGCACTGCGTCACGACGTTCCATGACGAGGGACGGGCTCATGGGCTCGCCTCGACAGTGGCGGAGGCGTCGACAGCCCACACCCCCGAAGGCAGTACGAGCAGCGGGTTGATCTCGATCTCGACCACGTCGGATGAGGCGAGGGCGGCGCGCTGGAGCCGGTCCACGGCGTCGACCACTGCGTCGAGGTCACCCGGTGGAGCCCCGCGGTAGCCGTCGAGCAAGACCCCGGCCTTGGTGGCGTGTAGGGCATCGCGGATCATCTGGGGTGTCGCCGGGGCGAGCAGGTAGGCGACGTCGACCGCCAGCTCAACGAGCCTGCCGCCGTGGCCCAACGTGATCACCCATCCCACAGGCGGGGCACGGCGGATCGACACCACGAGCTCGGCGATGGCGCCCGTGATGTGCCGTTCCACGAGATAGGACTCGGTCACGGGCATGGCCACCAGCGCCCGTGCCAGGGCGGCAGGGTCGGCGATGCCGATCGCCACGGCTCCCGCTTCGGCCTTGTGCTCGTACCCGACCGCCTTGAGCGCCACCGGGTAGCCGATGGTCTCGGCGGCCGCCACGACTCCCTCATGAGGCACCTCGGCGCCGGGCGGAACCGGGATACCTGCGTCGGCGATCATGCGCTTGGCGCCGGCCTCATCGACCACCCTGATCGATGCCGGCGGGGAAGCCGGAGCATGCGGCCCGGGAATTGCGGCGCGCCGACTCCCGATCCAGGCGGCTCGGCCCACCGCTCCCAACGCCTCGTCGATGCCGCTGACCGCCGGGATTCCTGTGGCGGCGAGCCGTGATCGCACGGCGTCCGTGAGATTCTCGCCGAGGGTGGACACGACGAGGGCCGGTCGCTCGGACGTGCGTTGCGCATCCACGAAGGCATCGAGCGTCGGCCACCATTCGGACGGATCTCCATCTCTGTTGGGGACATCCATGATGAGCATGGTGGCGTCCTGCGGTCCGCCGGTCACCCGGGTGAACAGGTCGGTGAGGGCGCCGCCATCGCCCCAGATGAACGTGTGATAGTCGAGCGGGTTGGTCACCGTGACGCGATCACCGAGCACTGCGGAGATCCCCTCGGCCTGGTCAGGCGGGAACTCGGCGAAGGCGACACCGTGGACGCCTGCCCGGTCGGCCACCAGTGACGCCTCGCCGCCGGAGCAGCTCAGAGATGCCATCCGGTTTCCCTGCAGTGGGCCGAAGCGAGACACCACGTTGAGGGTCTCGATGAGGTCGGGCAGCCGATCGACCCTGGCCACGCCGTAGCGGTCGAACAAGGCGGCCATCGCCGTGCCGTCCGATTGCAGCGAGGCGGTGTGGGATCGGGTGATGATCGCACTGTGGGCGGTGCGGCCGGTGTCGAGTACGACGATCGGTATGCCCAACTCCAGGGCCCGGGCCGCGGCCTCGCCGAAGGCTTGCGCGTCTGCCATGCCCTCGACGTGGATACCGACAGCTGTGATCCGGCCGTCGTCCAGCAGGGCGTGCAGACATTCGGCGACGTTCACCGACACCTGATTGCCGAGCGTGTACACACCGGCGAGGTCGAGGCCCCGCTGTTGCATGGAGAGGCTGATGCCCATGTTGCCGCTCTGGGTGATGAGGGCGGCGCCGGAATCCACCGGCACACATCCGTGCTGGTCGGGCCAGAGCGCGACGCGCGAGAGCGCATTGATGAATCCATGGCAGTTCGGTCCGATGAGCGGCATCGGGCCGGCAGCCTCCACGAGTCGCCGGCTCAACTCCTCGTCTCCGGTTTCCGAGAACCCGGCGGCGTAACACACCGCGCCCCCGGCTCCGAGGGCGGCGAGCCGGCCCACCACGTCGACCGTGGCGGCGTTGTCCACGGCCACGAATGCGGCGTCCGGTGTCCCCGGCAGGTCATCGACCGTGGCGACACAGTCGACGCCGGCCAACGTCTCCCGATGGGGGTTGACGGCCCACAGGTCGCCGGCGAACCCGAGCTGCCGGCAGTTCTCGATCACCCGGCCGGCTCGATCCCCACCGATCACCGCGATGCCGGCCGGGGCCAGAAGGCGGTCGAGCCGGGACAACACCGTCAGGTCCTCATCCGCCCAATGGGCGCAGCATCGAGCGGCTGATGATGTGCCGCTGGATCTCGCTGGTGCCGTCCCAGATGCGTTCTACCCTCGCATCACGCCAGATGCGCTCCAGGGGGAGATCGTCCATCAGTCCCATCCCGCCGTAGATCTGGATGGCCTCGTCGGCGACGAACGCCAGCATCTCGGACGCATGGAGCTTGGCCATGGCCGCATCGGCATCGGTCATCGTCCCCTGGTCTGCCTTCCAGGCGGCTCGGTACGTGAGCAGCTCGGAGGCGGCGAGACGGGTGGCCATGTCGGCGAGCTTGAACGACACTCCCTGGAACTTCCCGATCTTCTGTCCGAACTGCTCCCGGGTGGCCGCCCACTCCGTGGCGAGCTCCAGGGCCCGGTCGGCCCGGCCCAGACAGGTTGCGGCGACCTGCAACCGGGTGGCGCCCAGCCACTCGTTGGCGACGTCGAAACCCTGGTGCTCGGTGCCGAGGATCTGGCTCACCGGGACCCGGCATTCGTCGAACGACAAGATCATGTTGTGGTACCCCCGGTTCGAGACCGAGGCGTACCCCGGTTCCACCGTGAAGCCCGGTGTGCCCATGTCGATGAGGAACGCAGTTATGCGCTTGCGCGTGCCTCGCTCGGTCTCCTCTTCACCGCTGGCGGCGAACAAGATGACGAAGTCGGCGATGTCGGCATGGCTGATGAAGTGCTTGGTGCCGGTGATCACGTACTCGTCGCCGTCGCGCTCGGCGCGGCACTTCATGCCTCGGAGGTCGGAGCCGGCGTCGGGTTCGGACATCGCCAAGCACTCGACGCGCTCACCGCGGATGGTGGGCAGCAGATAGCGGTCGATCTGGTCACCTTTGCACGCCCGGAGGATGTTGGACGGGCGGGCCACGAGGTACTGGAGGGCGTAAGACGCCTTCCCCAGCTCACGCTCCACCATGGCCACCGTGAGGTTGTCGAGTCCACCGCCGCCGAGCTCGTCCGGCATGTTGGCGGCGTAGATGCCGGCGGCGAGCGCCTTCTCGACGATGTGCTGCGCCAGCTCGGGGTCCACCGCGCCGGTGGCCTCGGTCTCGGCTTCGTGGGGTAGCAGCTCCTTGTCGACGAAGGCGCGCACGGTGTCGACGACCATCCTCTGTTCCTGCGTCGGTTGGAAGTCCATAGTCAGCTCCCGATTCCCATGGTGCGTCCTGCGTAGTCCGGCGGCGGCAGATGTCGATGGGCCGCGGCGATGCGCTCGAGGATCGCTTGGGGGCCCGGCAGCGTCGGGGTCGTCCGCGCCGCCGCGGTGTCGACGTGGAGCAGCATCTGCTCGGTGGTGCACAACAGGTCCCCGGTGTCGCCGTGGTACATGGCGTGGTACAGGTGCATGCGCTTGGTGTCTGCGTCGAGGATCTGGGTGGTGAAGGTGAGCGGGTCCCCGGTGGATGCCTCCCGGAAGTAGTTGATGTGGCTCTCCACGGTGTAGTAGCTGTGCCCGGCCTCCCGGTAGGCCTCGTCGATGCCGAGGTACCGGAACAGGGCATCAGAGGCCCAGCCGAAGGCGAGGAGGTAGGCGCTCTCGGTCATGTGGTCGTTGTAGTCGACCCAGGACGGCACCACGCGGCACTGGTACAGCTCCAGCGGAGCGGAGAGATCGTCGCCCTCGGCCCAACGCCGCGGTGCAGAGCGGTCGGCGGTGCGACCTTCCCTGGCGGCGATCACGGCGCCGGCGCCGAGCCGCGACTCCCGCAGGGCGTACATGACGGCCAGCAGGTACTCGTCGCGCTGGCGTTCCAGCTCGGCGATGGTCCGTTCTCCGGCCTGTTCGCCGGTGCCGGCCACCATGCGGTCGATCAGCTCGGGCGTGAGGTCCGGTGCTTCGAGCTTTGTCCACGGCAGCTGCAGCGCAGGGCCGAAGTGCTCCAGCATGTAGCGCATGCCATGGTCGCCGCCGGCGAGGTGGAACGTGAGGTTGGTGCCCATGGCCGACCAGCGGAGGCCCGGGCCGTACACGATGGCGTCGTCGAGTTCGGCGGTGGTGGCGATGCCGTCGTTGACGAGGTGGAGGATCTCGCGCCACACCGCCTCCTGGAGTCGGTCGGAGAGGTACCCCTCGATCTCGTAGCGCACCACGAGCGGGTACATGTCCATGTCCTCGTAGACGGCGCGGGCGTGCTTCACGGTGGTGTCCGACGTGTGCTCCCCGGCCACGATCTCGACAAGGGGGAGGAGGTACACCGGGTTGAACGGGTGGCCGATGACGACCCGCTCCGGGTGGCGGCAGCTCGCCTGAATCCGGGTCGGCAGGAGCCCCGAGGAACTCGACGCGATCACCACGTCGGGGGGTGCGGCCGCGTCGATGGCGGCCAGCACGTCACGCTTCAGCTCTTCGTTCTCGGGGGCGGACTCCTGGACGAAGTCGGCCGCTGCGGCGACCTCGTCCACCGAGGCCGCGAAGCGCAGACGCTCCAGGCTCGCGCCTGGGTAGAGACCGAGTTTCCGCACCGACGGCCAGGCACGGTCGACGGTGGCGCGCATGCGATCTTCCGCCCCGGGCGCCGGATCGAAGGCCACCACGTCCCAGCCTCGTCCCAGCGCACGTGCCGCCCACCCGGCGCCGATGACTCCGGTGCCGACGACGCCGAACGTGGTGACGGCTCTCATCCGGGGGACGGCACCGGCTCAGAAAGCAACCTGATCGAGTCCCTTCAGGTCGAGGATCTCCCGTGCCTCCGCCGGTGTCACCGGGGTGCGGGACAGCTCACCCAGGATGCGGACGATCTTCTCCACCTGCTCGGCGTTGGACTCGGCGAGCTTTCCCTTGCGCAGGTAGATGCCGTCCTCCAGACCCACCCGCACGTTCCCGCCGAGCGTGGCGCCGGCGGTGATGAGATCGAACTGGGCTCGGCCGCCACCGAGAATGCCCCACTCGATGTCGTCGCCGAACAGGCGGATCGCCGCCTCCTTCATGTGGAACACGTTTTCCACATCGGGGCCGATTCCGCCCAGCGTTCCGATGACGAACTGCATGAAGATCGGCGTCTTCACCAGCCCCTGATCGGCGTAGAAGGCCAGGGTGTACAGATGCCCGATGTCGTAGGCCTCGTACTCGAACCGGCAGCGCGTCTCCTCCTGAAGCTCGGTGAGCATGTACTCGATATCGGCGAACCGGCTGATGAATGGCTCGGACCGAGTCGATTCGAGGTACGGCTCTTCCCAGTCGTACTTCCACCGGCCCTCGTACTT
>JBFGCM010000120.1:0-8239 GCA_041581135.1 Acidimicrobiia bacterium | reverse complement strand
CGCTCGGACCGAGTCTCAGAGAGCGCCGGTCCGAGCGGCGCCGATGTCAGCTCGACTGACCCACGCGGTGGTCTGCGGTGCGCCGCAAAGCGAGCAGGCCGAGGGCGAGGAGCGTCACGCCGAGGCCCGCCAGAACCGGTGCATCGACACCGGTCACCGGGAGCGTCTCCTGCGCGGCAAGCACGGTCGGTGCCGGCGCCGCCGTCTTGATCACTTGGGCGGGCAGAACGCCGGCTGCGGGGGGCGGCGGCGGCGTGGTCACCGGAACGTCGATCTCGGCCGGCACCACCGGTGAGTCGTCGACCGCATCGTCGCCGGTGCCGGAATCGGGATCAGGAGTCACAGCCTCGTCGCCGGGCTCGTCGCCGGGCTCGTCGCCGGGTTCGTCGCCGGGTTCGTCGCCGGGTTCGTCGCCGGGTTCGTCGCCGGGTTCGTCGCCCGGGTCATCGCCGGGTTCGTCGCCCGGGTCATCGCCTCGGGGTGGGCAGTGGCACGGCTCGACGACGTCGATGGCGACGTCGCCGTACCACGACCCACTCGTACCCCAGACCGCGGTGCGAGTCCCGTCGGCGAGCCGGATCGTCACCCGGAAGTGCTTGGGATCGGCGTTCTCGGTGGACCACGCGACGCCGTTGTCCGACCAGGTGAAATACGCAGTGGCACCGTTGACCTCTGCGACCGCAGTGCCGGGAGCTGCCACGGTGCACATATCGTTGGTGCGGGTCGGACGCGGGCGCTCAGCAGCAGAGACCGGAGCCGCCACGAGCAGCGCCAAGAGTGTGGACAGTGCGACGGTGCTCAGTGAGCGTCGCCACGAGGTGCGGTGCACGGTGTGCCCTTTCAACGGTGGGTGGGGGGTCACGACGAGCATCGCGACCCTTCTTCGCGCGTATTCATATCCAGCGCCGCGCCGTTGGCTATAGGTCGATCGACCTATACCGTCGCCGGTCGCGTCGGCTCACCGAGCCGGTCACGGTTGCACCGAAAACGACGCCAGATCGGTGCCGCAGAGCAGGTTGATGGTACGGATGACCTCGGCCTCGCCGCTGCGGTCGTGACGGGCGGCAGGCCGGTCTCACCGGTGGGTGCGTCGGCGGCGGGCTCGACGACGCCTGCCGCGCACGAAGCGCCCACCAACGCGCGGACGGTCACGAGATAGCGCATATTCCATTGAATCAGACGCATCTCTCGAGCGAGCGGTTCCCGTGGGAACCTGGAGCCGCAGCCGTGACGTCAGAGGAACATGCGACGCTTCATCCTTCTCCTCGCCCTTTGTGCGCTCGTCGCAGCCGCATGCGGCGCCGGGCCGACCGACGCTGGGCAGGTCGACGACCCCACGACCATCGCGGCGACTCTGCCGACGACGACGAGCCTTCCTTCGACGACCTCGGAGGAAGATCCCGACGAGCGTATCGACATGGACATGCCGCCTCCAGTGGTAGTCAGCTCTGAGCAAGCTCAGCTGTCGCTCGATCCGTGGAGCGCGTGCTGGGGGATGATGTGCTACGACGGTGCCCCACCACTGCCGCTGCCGGACATCGGGACGGCGCGTGAGCTGATGATCGACTTCCCGGCGGAGGGTTGGGAGTTCCGGGCCACGGTCACTCCTGCGGAGACCGAGTGCGGCCGGCACCAGACCGAGGTGCTGCAGCCGGTCGGGGGCACTGCCCACATGCTGTCACCGATCGGACCTGCGGGCACGTATGACGTCGACGTCTTCGGGCGCGGGGTGGCGGGCGGTACCGGCGGCGATGTGATCGTGTCGTTCCGGTGGACGACGCCGATCGATGGAGCCATGCCGGTGCCGCAGGCGACTGCCAGCATCCTCGCCGATCACGATGGGGCGGTGGACAGTTACGGGGTCGAGGTCGCGCTGTGGAACCTGGCGGCGACACCCTCCACCGTCGCGGCCGAAGTGACGGTCACCGCGGCCGACGGATCCGCTCATACGATCCCGCTCACGGCAGAGGCGGACGTCTGCTCAGAGGGGCGGGTTCACCTGCGAGGTGCCGACGCCGAAGGTGAGGCCGCCGCCGCTCTGGGAGAGGGACCGTTCATGTACGAAGTCCGCCTCGTCCTGGA
This sequence comes from Acidimicrobiia bacterium, assembly GCA_041581135.1. GTDB lineage: Bacteria > Actinomycetota > Acidimicrobiia > Spongiisociales > UBA5794 > JBFGCM01. The sequence goes on along the minus strand of JBFGCM010000120.1, from coordinate 6,157 downwards.
CGGCACGTCGTACGTGGGCACCGCCAAATGGCCCACCGATGAGGATCCTGAGTGCGCTCCGTGCGTGCCGCTGCGCTTCGATCCGCCGCTGCCGGCGTTGGACGGTGGCGGCACCGACGAGATCGACGCACTGCAGGTCGAAGGCGTGTGGGTGTTCAGCCACTCCCAGGCCGGCGGCGACGACGCCCTCCACGGGGGAGTGGCGACCATCGAGAACGGATGCCTGTATGTCGATGGCGCCATCGTGGTGTGGCACGTCGATGGCCTCGCCGAGGCAAAGGCGGCGATCGCCTCAGTGCGTGAAGGTGGTCGGCCGGAGCTGTCCATCGGCGGCGGCGGCATCAGCCTCGACGAGGGGGCCGCGGAGCTGCCGGCGAGCGTCACGCAACGTTGCGACACGACCACGGTCTGGTTCGGCACGCCGTAGCGCCTCTACCTCCTAGAGGGGGGGGTCCCAAAGGATCTGCCCTCCTCCTCTGGTCGGCCGGGACCCACCCCGGCATCATGACGTTGAGTTCGGCCGCAGCTGTTGCGGCAACTCAGTGGTGGTTTGGCGATCCCCGGAGGGAGGGATGCCTATGGGCCCACCGCATCTCCGCACACCTCCCGGAGGCCTGTTGCGCGTCCGGGCAAGGAGAGAAGGACACAAGCCAATGAGAAAGACACTGTTCGTTCTCGTCCTGGTTGTTGCACTGATGGCGATGGCGGTGCCGGTGCAGGCAACGCAGAACGTCGCGGTTTCCGGTGACTGGACCTACGTTCCCACGATCGTGGATGTCCGGGAAGATGGCCAGAACCTGATCATCTATGGCCGGGACGTGGGAACCTGGACCGGGAGTTTCGAAGGCACCTCGGTGGAGCGTTTCACCGTCGTGGTGCACCCCCAGTACAACGTGTACGAAGGAGTCATCCTCTTCGAAGGATATGTCGACGGCAAGTACGGCACGATGATGCTGCACACCCACGGCAAGCAGTACCCCGGCGGGCTCGAGCCCGGCACGGGCGGAGACTGGGTTGGTCAGTGGATGATCATGAGTGCTACCGACGAGCTGGAAGGCATGCGGGGCCACGGGACGTTCTGGGGTCCGAGCCTCGATGTCGACTACGCAGGTCACTGCTTCTTCTAGTTCGCGAATGACACCGCGGGGGGGTGCCCCAGTGGGAAGGCGCCCCCGCGGCGCGTACGGAGAGTCCCTACCACCTTCAAAGGGAAGCCGTACCCGCCATCGGCGTGGCCCCCGTCGCCGCATAGACTGCGCCGGTGTCCACTCCCGTCGCCGTTCCGGCGCGCCCCACGGAGGCAGTGAGGCGGCGCCTCATCGGCACCTTGTTCGTCGGTTCGGGTCTCAACCGAACGGGGTACCTGCTCGCGGTGACGGTGATGGCGCTGGCCGGCGAAGAGCTGCTCGGGTCGGCGCGGTGGAGCGGGTTGCCGGCCGCGCTCTCCACCATCGGTATCGCGGCGGGGACGGTGCCGTTGTCGGCGTTGATGGCCGCCAAGGGCCGCCGCCCCGGCACGGCCGTGGGTCTCCTCATCGGGGTGCTCGGCGCCCTGGCCGCGGTCGGCGCGCTCGCAGCGGAGTCGTTTCTGCTGTTGAGCCTGGCCACGTTCGCGGTCGGCTTCGGCACCGGGGCGGATCGGCTGAGCCGGTACGCCGCCGCCGATGTCTCGGACGAGGACAGAGCCGGGAGCGCCATCGCCGCCATCGTGTGGGCCGGCACCATCGGCTCGGTGGTCGGCCCGGCACTGCTGCAGCCTGCGGAGCGCCTTGCCGAGGGGATGGGGCTCCCGGGCCTCGCAGGACCGTTTGTGCTGACCGCGGCCTTCTTCGGCCTCTCGGCGTTGCTCATCTGGGCGGCGCTCCGGCCGGATCCGTTGACGTTCGCTCCGACCACTGCGGAGCATGACGATGCGCCCACGGTGTCCTGGACCGCGGTGATGCACGCCGCGCGTCGCCCCAATGTCTGGTACGCCGCTGTCGCCTTGGTGGTGGGACAGCTCGTCATGGTGGTGATCATGGCGATGACCCCCATCCACATCCGGGCCGCCGGCCTCGGGTTGGAGACGGTGGGCCTGGTGATCAGCGCCCACACGCTGGGGATGTTCGCCCTCTCCCCAGTGACGGGCTGGCTCACCAGACGCATCGGACTGGTGCGGGTCATCGTCATCGGTCAGGTGATGCTGGTGGTCGCCGCCGCCATGGCGATACCCCTCGAGGGTGGTGACACCGCGCTGCTGGTGGTCTCGTTGTGGCTGCTCGGACTGGGTTGGAACTTCGGGTTCGTCGCCGGCAGCGCCCTCGTCACCGAGGGTCTCGCCGGCCCATTGCGGCTCCGGGTGCAGGGAGTGGCCGACACGCTGGTGTGGACATCCGGCGCCGTTGCCGCGCTCTCGTCGGGGGTCGTGCTGGATTGGGGCGGTTACGGCAGGCTGGCCCTCATCGGTGCCATCGCCGCCGCGATCGCACTGGCCACTCGGCTGCGCTACCGGCCGGCAGTGGCCGCGTGACGATTCGCTCGAATCAGACCGACTCGATGGCGCCCTCTGCCGGCGCCGCCGCCACCGTGACGGTGCGAAGCTTCAGGAACTCGTCCACACCGAACAACTGCTGGGTCTTGCGGTCTTGCTCCTCGACGTACGGAGCGGCTGCATCGGCCGGGATGAACTCGGGCTGTTCCACCTGATACGTCTCACCTTCGGTGACGAGGGTGGCCGATCCGGCCGCAGACACGTTCTTGAGCCAATCGGGGCTGCGTCCATACGGGAGCGGGATCACGAAGCCGTCCTCGGTGGGCCGTGCTTGCACCGGTGTGTCGTATGGCGTGCCCGAGGTGCGCCCGATGTGCTTGATGATCGAGGCGTACGCACCGGGCGTGCCGGCCGTGGCCATCTGCTGGGGATTGACGACGTCCCGGTTCATCCGGCGCACTGCGTCCTGCACAGGCGCGTACTTCTTCCGCATCGCGACCACGAATGCGGCCCCGATCACGACCGCGACCAGGAACAACCTGGTGATCAGCTTCAGGATTCGTTTGAGCATGTGTCACCTTCCTGACGTCTCCGTGTCTCATCCCAGCATCCCGTACGCGACCGGGCCGGAGTAGGGGCGAGAGTACGTTCCGGAAGATCGCTGCCCATTCGTGTCCCCGGTTGTTAGTGTCGTTTTGGGTGGTCGGGGGACCGCGGAGGGTGTATGGCCCGGCTCGAGTACCTGGACTTCTGCATCGACATCGGGAACGGTGCCGGCGGCACGTATCCGATCAAGATCACCTCGCCGTTCGAGGATGCCAGCGCCGGACAATTTCGCCTTCCGTACGACGACGTGGGGCTCGAACGCGTGCTTCGGGACGTCGAGCGCGCCGTGCTGTTCGGCAGCGGCAAGCGCCGCAGTCTCCTGCCCGCCCACGTCGCCGAGGTGAAGGACTTCGGCGAGAAGATGTTCTCCGCGGTGCTCGGGGCGGCGGAGGGTGCGTACGACGACGCCCGGCGACGCGCACGTGAGGGCGGGAAGGGGCTGCGGTTGCGCCTGACCACCGAAGCCGACCAGCTGGCGGCGATTCCGTGGGAGTTCCTCTACGACCCCAAGCGGCGCGATTTCGTCAGCTTGTCGTCTTCGACACCGGTGGTGCGCTACCTCCAGGGTGGCGACACGATCACCAAGCTCGAAGTGGCCGCCCCGCTGCGCATTCTCGGCATGGTGTCCAATCCCCAGGGACTCGACCCGCTCGACGTCGCGAGCGAGCAGGGACGAATCGAACGGGCGCTGGGAGGGCTGATCGAGGAAGGAACGGTTGAGTTGCATTGGACTGCCGGCGGCACGTGGCGCGATCTCCAGGCCGCCATGCGGCGCGGCCCATGGCATGTGTTCCACTACATCGGGCACGGCGGCTTCGATCCCAATCGCCGGGTCAGCGTGTTGGCGTTCGAGGCCGAACCACCGTCGCCGACGTATCACGCCATCACGCCGCAGCAGCTCGCCCGGCTGGTACGCGACGAGAGCGCCTTACGCCTCGTGATCCTCAACGCGTGCGAAGGCGCCAGGGGCGATGACCAGGACGCGCTGTCGAGCACCGCTGCCTTCCTCGTGCAGCAGGCCGCCCCGGCGGTGCTGGCCATGCAGTGGGAGATCAGCGACGCAGCCGCCGTCGAGTTCTCCCGGACGTTCTACGACGCCCTCGCCGACGGTATGGCGGTCGACGGAGCCGTGGCCGAAGCACGCGTCGCCGTGTCCATGGCCAGCCGCGACTCGTTGGAATGGGCCACACCGGTGCTCTTCATGCGATCCACCGACGGGGTGCTGTTCGATCTGACCGGTGCGGCTGAAAGTACCGACGAACCGGCCGCACCAGCCGAACGTCACGAACGGGCCGATCACGAGCTGCCTGCCCTGGGGGCGATGCGGGAGGCCGAGGAGTTGTATCGGGGGGCGCGGTTCCTCGCTGCCGCCGAACAGTGGGACAAGGTGCTCGATCGGTTCGCCGACATCGACGCCCTCGGCGTCGAGTTGGAAGACGTCGATGATCTGCGGCAGCGCGCCACCGATGCCGTCGAAGCAGAGCGCACGCGTTCCGCCATTGCGAAACAGCTCGAGACCGCCAAGGCGGCGATGGCGTCCGGCGACTGGGGCAGGGCCACCGAGGCGGTCCAAGCGATCCTGGCTCTGGAGTCCGACCATTCCGAGGCCCGGCACATTGGAACCGAGGCCGAGGCGCGGGCCGGCATCGCGGCGCTCTATGCGTCGGCGCGCCGGGACGCCGAGCGGCAGCGATGGGGCGAGGTGCTGAAACGGTTCGAGGAGATGGACGCCGTCGGCGTCGACGTCGTCGACGACCCGGACGACCTCAGGGGTCAGGCGTTGGTCGAACTGGCCGAGGCGGAGCGAAGGCGGGGCCTGGAGGCTCGATACGACGAGGCCATGGCATTCGTCGACGGTGCCAAGTGGGCACAGGCACTGCCGCTGCTCGAGGCGATCGCAACGGAGGAACCGGGATACCGCGGTGTCGAACAGCTTCGTGATCGGGTGCGTGGCGAGGCACAGAGGGAGATCGACGTCGCCCGCCGCGAAGTGGACCAGGCGACGGCCGAGCAGCTCTACGTGCAGGCGCTCCGATCGGCGGAGAATGACGATTGGACAGCCGTTGCGGTGGCGCTCGATCAGATCGACGAGCTGTTGCCCGACTTCGGCGATCCCGAGGGACTCGGCAGGCGGGCAGCGGCGGCGATCGAGAGGGCGAGCACCGAGGAGACGCATGCGCATACAGGAGGGATAGCCCCACTTGTGGGACCGTCCTCCCCGCCGCCGCACCGCGCGGACGGACCTAGCGAGCGGACCAGCAAAGCGGAGTATCGGCACACTCAGACGTCGTATCGGGTCGCGTGGATGAGTGGAGCCTGGTTTGGTGGCTTCGGTTTCCTGGTGGGGCTAGCCAGCGGCGACATCGGCACGGCCCTTGTCGCCGGAGCAGTTCTCTTCGCTGCGATCGCAGGCCCCGCTCTTCTATTCGGCGGCCACAGACTCACGACGTGGGTGGACGGGCATGGCTTGCGCGTCCGGTTTGGCTGGGCAGGGGCCAAGCGAAAAGTGAAGCTCGCCGACATCACGGCGTTCCGCCGCACACAGCTATCGAAGTGGAAGCGCTGGTGGGGGTACAAGGGTCTCCGGTGGGTCAGGGCCTTCCCTCGGTGGGAGATGGTGGTGCTCATCGAGACGGCATCCGGCAAACCCGCCCTGGTGGGCACCGACGACGCCGAAGGCTTGTTGGAGGCCCTGGAGCGTTGCACCGGCATCGAGCGATCGGCTCCCGATCAGCCCTGACCGTCTGTGGACCGCAGCCGGCGCTCGATCGTGAAGCGCTCACAGTGGTGGGGGATGAGCCCGGTCGACGCAGGGAGTGCCTCGACGAACTCGGCGATGTCGCCGTTCGGCGTGGCCGGGGCCTGCCATCGAACGCATCCGATGGGGTCGAGCGGCGCGGTACGCAGTGCACAGAGGGGGCGCGCCGGGTGCACGGTTCGACGCAGGGTCCCGGCGATCGGCAGTCCCATCCGTTGCCCGAACCGGTCGTCCACCCAGCGGACGCCTCGGCTCATGGCCGTGGCGCCGTCGTGCGCCAGCATCTCGCGCCGGTAGCGCCGCAGCGCCGACTCGATCACGCG
>JBFGCM010000119.1:0-8609 GCA_041581135.1 Acidimicrobiia bacterium | reverse complement strand
GCCGTAGGCCACTGCGATCGACGAGGCGAGCGTGCCGACCACGCCGATCGCGGCGATGGCGAAGGTGTTGAACAGGATCCGTGTCAGATCAAGGGTGCTCCACGCCGTGGAATAGTTCTCCCACCTCGGCGCCGAGGTGTAGTTGGACTCGAGTTGCCGCCACACGCCTTCCCACTCGATGGGACCGGCGTCGATGTCGTCGGGATCCACGAACACCGATGACTGTCGTCCCGGTTGGATGAGGGCAAGACCGCGGACCTCGCCATCGATCGGCACCTGCAGCACCGGCACTTCCTCGTCTTCGTAGACGAACGTCTCGGGCACCGACGGGATGATCGGTGCGGAGGTGTCGGAGATCATCGGCAGATCCTTCAGCGACGTCACCGCCATGTAGCCGAGCGGTGAGAGATAGCCGATCAGCAGCAGAGAGGCGAACAGCGTGACGATCGACGTCGTCAGGAATCGCCGCATCTGCGGAGTGGACTGTGTCTCGGGCGGCTCGGCCGTGGCCGACTTGATTCGGTCGAGTACAGTTGCCACGGCTCAGTCCTCCCCGAACTCGTAGTAGACCCAGTACCGAGCCGTCCCGAACATCACCAGGGTGATGACCATGATGATGAGGAACAACATCCACGCCAGAGTGGCGCCGTAGCCCATGTCGTTGAACGTGAAGGCCGTCTGGAAGAAGTAGAGGCTGTAGAACAGCGTCGAGTTGGCCGGGTCGCCGGTGCCGTTCTTGAGGACGAACGGCACGAGGAAGTACTGGAACAGAGCGATGATCGCCAAAACGAGGTTGTAGAAGAGGATCGGCGAGATCATCGGCACGGTGATGGACTTGAACTTGTGCCAGGTGTTGGCCCCGTCCACTTCGGCCGACTCGTACAGGTCCTTGGGGATGCCTTGGATGCCGGCGATGAAAAGCAGCATGGCGTTGCCGACGGTCCAGGCTCCGATGAGGGCGAGCGCGGGATAGATCCACGTCGTCGAGTTGAGCCAATCCGGCCCGCTGATGCCGACGACTCCGAGCATCTTGTTGAGCCACCCCGTCTGGGTGTTGAGAAAGCCGCTCCAGATGAACACGATCGACACGAATGGCACGATCGTGGGTGCGAAGAAGAGGGTGCGGAAGAAGGGTTTGCCCCACAGGCTCTTCGATGTCAGGAGCCAAGCCAGCCCCAACGGAAGAGCCAGCGAGAACGGGATGAAGATCGCTGCGTATTTGAGCGTCACGAGGAGTGACTCCCACACGAGTGGATCACCGAACCACTGGCGATAGTTGTCGATTCCGATGAATCGAGCGTCCTCAGGGCGGATGAGGTCGAACTCGAGGAATGAGAACACGAGCGATGCCAGCATCGGCACGAGGAAGAACGCAAGGAAGCCGATGATCCATGGCGAGATGAAGATGAGACCCCACCGTCGCTGATGGCGCGCTATTCCTCCCTTGAGATGTTTCTCAGCAGCTGGAGCAACGTCGGCGGTTGCGGCCTCGGCTGTCACGGCTCTCCTCTCCTCAAGTGTCGGGGCCGGTGGGGGCCGCCAGGCACGGCCCCCACCAACGGGTCGTATCTCTCAGCCGGCCTCGGCGTAGATGCCCTCGAGATCGGAGAGCAGTGCGTCGATTTCGGCTTGGACGTCGAGTCCCGGCGTCGACAGCAGATTGCTCCAGAACGCACCCCAGCGGTCCTGAGACTTGAGGAAGTTGGGCATGTCCTGCTCGTGGCTCGGGATGTCGGGGAAGGAAAGGCTGTCGAGAGCGACTTGCCAGTTGACACCCTGTGGATACGTCTCGTCCTGCCGGGCGAAGAAGGCGTCCTGCGCCGACGCCAGTGCCGGCATGGCGCCGTAGGCGGCGAGCAGGTCAGCCGCGGCGTCATCGATGAGATACGTGAGCACCTCGAACGCCTCCTCCGGGTGCTCGGTGGTGTTCAAGATCCGGAAGACGTCGGCGTGAAGAGCCGCGGTGTACTCACCGTTGTACTCCGGCACCACCGCCAGGTCCCAGTCCTCAGCTACGCCGGTGAGGCAGCACGTGTACCAGAGGTGCGTGTGCGCCATCGCCACGTTGCCCGAGTCGAACGGGTTCCCGGCGGCCAGGATGTCGCTGCCCTCGTACTCGGCGTTCGGGATGAAGTTGTCGTCCCACACGCCGGTGTAGAACCAGTCGAACGCATCGCGCCACTCGGCCGGCACGTTGGGCGTGCCATCCGGGTTGGTCATCGAGCCGGCGCCGAACATGGTGGCAAAGCGCTGCGGCTCGCTCCACTGATCGACATAACCGAACTGCACGATGTTGTCCGGATCGAAGTCCGGGCTCGTGGCGTCGTTGCCGTTGGCGTCCACGGTCAAGAACAGGCCGATGTCGCGAACGGTATCCATGTTCCAGGGCTTGCCGTCATAGTCGGCACCGAATTCCTGGGGCGGATACGGGAGACCCGCCTCATCGAAGAGTGCCTTGTTGTAGAAGATCATCGCCGGGAACACGCCGAACGGCAGCCCCACGAGACCCTCGTCGGTGCGCCACACGTCGACCTGCTCCTGCTCCCACTTGCTCAGGTCGTAGCCGGAGCTGTCGACCAGCGGTTGCAGGTCCAGCCAGCGACCGTTGAACGCGTTGGCGCCACGGATACCGACCGGGCCGATGATGTCAGGGGCGTTGCCCGAGGCGATCTGGGTGCCCAGCGTGTCGTACGCCACGTCGTTCTGAACGATCTCGAGCACCAGCTCGATGTCGTCACGAGACGCGTTGAACGCCTCGACCACGGCTTCCTGAGCTGCGATCTGCTCCGGGTTGCCACCGGTGCCGAGACCGACAAACCATCGGATCTCGACGGCGTCGCCCATGGCATCGTCGCTGGGCGCCGCGGTGGTGGCCGGCGCCGCGGTGGTGGCCGGCGCCGCGGTGGTAGCCGGTGCATCGGTCCCGGCGTCATCCGGAGCCGCTGTCGTGTCGGTGCTGCTGTCACCGCCGCATGCTGCTATCACCAGCATGAGCGCGGCAACGAGCGCTATCCAACGTATCCGCTTCATCGTTTCGTTCCTCCTATGTGTCTTGTCTGCGTTGGGTTGATTGCGTGTTTCTGATGTCGGGAGCGCTCCCAGACGAGGCGCTCGTGGTGGATTCGCAAGTGATCTCACGGGTTCGCCGGCATACCCCCTATCTCGAGCTGCCGGGTTGCGCCGCAGGACTCTCTCACGACGAGCTCTGTCGGCAAGATGCGGGAGACCGGGCTGGTGAGCTTCCCCGACAGAAGATCCAGCAGCATCTCCACGGCCGCCGCACCGGTCTCGGCAATCGGTTGCCGAACCGTGGTCAGCGGGGGCACGGCGTTTTCCGAGGCGGGGAGGCCGTCGAAGCTGACCACGCCGACATCGTCGGGCACCCTCAGGCCGGCTTCTTTCAGAGCCCGGAGCGCGCCCACCGCCATCGTGTCAGACGCCACGAAGACGGCCTCGGGCCCACGGCGGATCAGCTGCTGCATGGCGGCGTAGCCACTCGCCTCGGTGAAGTCACCGTCGGCCCGCAGCTCGGGATCGAGCGCGTTGCCGCAATCGGCCAGCCCCTCGCGGAAGCCTTCGAGACGGGTGATGCCGGCCGTCGTCGACATGGGGGCCCCCACGTAGCCGACTCGGCGGTAGCCGAGGTTGCAGAGGTGGACGGCGGCTTGCCTGGCCCCGCCGACGTTGTCCGGATCGACGTAGCTGACCTTGTCCTGGTTGTCCGGACGGCCGACCATCACGAACGGGATGCTGCCGTCGATCAACCGGGTCTGCAGCGGATCCCCCATTCGGGAGGCGGTGAGGATCACGCCGTCCACCAGCCCGGATGCCACGATCCGGGGGTAGAGCCGCAGCTCTTCTTCCTCGGTCTCGAAGAGAAACAGGCTCAGGGTGGTGCCGGCCTCGTTGCTGGCGCGGCTGATGCCCTGGATGAGCATGCCGAAGTAGGGGTCCTGGAAGAGGCTGTGGACTCGGCTCGGAATGACGAGCCCGAGGACTCCGGTGCGGTTGGAGGCGAGCGACCGGGCGGCAATATTGGGGATGAAGCCGGTCCGATCGATGATCTCCTGCACCCGGCGGCGCACGTCGGGGCTGACGCTGTGCTGGTCGTTGATGACCCGGGACACGGTGGAGCGCGAAACGCCCGCCATCCGACCGATGTCCTCCAGGGTCAACTTCATGCCGTCACCCGGCGGGCCTGTGAGTGGCGCACGGCGACCCGTCGACGCGGCACGGTCGAACGTTCGAGGTCATCAGAATGCCTTCGTGTCCCTTCACCGCAAGCCTCCTCGGTGTGTGGGAGCGCTCTCGGGAGCGCTCCCAGGAACGTACTAGCGGGCCCGCGGCGTGTCAACTCGTTGCCGGTACTGTCGGTGCGGCCGCCCGCGTGCGGCGGGCCCGACCGGAACCCGGGGTCCCCTTCGTCGTGACCAAGTCCCTCTTCCCCCGCGCAAGCCTCGGGCATAAAAGTGGAGGGGTAGCGCGCGCGTGCGCGCAGAAGGAGGTACGCGAACAATGTGGAACGCGGCTCTCGTTTTCTTCTACGGAGTGCCCGTCCCTGGTCGGGAAGCGAAGGCGCTCGAGAACTTCACCGACGCCACCACATTCTTCGGAAAGCTGGCAGCCGACGGGAAGTGCGCCGAGGCTGAGATCTTCCACTATGGCTTCGGTGGCGGGATGATGATTCTGCGAGCGGCGTCGGTCGACGATCTTCAGTGGATCCTCGAGACCGACGAGAGCAAGAAGCTCCTCGCCACCGCCAGCTTCACGTCGACGGAGTTCCGCTACGACTTCATGTTCACCGGCGAGAGGCTGATGGAGAACATGACGAACTGGACGACCGTCGGCACCGAGATGGGGTACTTCTAGAACGAGACACCGAAGCCTTCCTGTGTCAGCCAGGAAGGCTTCGTTCATGTGTGGCCGGCGTACGCGGTTCCCCGACCAGGGGAGCGAATCGGCCCACCGTCACGCAGATACCCGGGTGACAATGCGACGGTACGGAGCCGGCGCGGTGAACGGTTTCCAGGCGCCCTCGGGCTGGGCGAGGCGGTCGGCGACAACATACGCGGCGGCCGGGTTGTGGCCCATCCCCATGTGGCTCCCTCGGACCCGCAGGTTCTCCGTCGTGGGTGACTCCTGGATCAAGCACGCCCGCCAATCCACTATGCCGTCCGATCGGGAGTGGAGAGCGGTCACCGGAACCGGCAGCGGAGCGTCGTTCAACCTCGGCACGCCATCCACATGGACCACCGAGAGCGCCCGGTACATCGGAGCGGCGTTGCTACTGCTGTGCACCTCGGGCTTGGTGGGCGTCCCCAGCGTCACGACGACACGCACTACGTCCGTCGTCGTCCTCGCCAGATGCCTGGCGTAGACACCACCCAGGCTCCACCCCACGAGCGAGACCTTCGCCGCAGCCTCCTCAGAGATACGCCGCAACAACCGGGGCATCTCATCGACCACCTTCTCGGTCGGTCCGACGTTGATGCCGAAACCCCAGCCGTGCACCTCGTAGCCGAGCGAAGCCAGCAGCCGCCTCAACGGAACCGTAGATGCGTCGGACGCCATGAATCCGGGCAACACGAGCACGGGATGGCCGTCACCAGGAGGCAGGAAACGCCGGAACGGAAGCAGCCCCATGTAGGTGACGTACTCCCCCGTAGCCCGGATGGGTTCGGCCAGAGCGCGTACCACCGAGGGTCGCTTCAGGGCTGTCACTCGATGGATCTCGTCGCGAAACCGAACACTGCAGCCCCAGGCTAATCCGGCCCGGTCACGCACCCCGATCTCGGCGCGAGGGTTCCACTCCGAGCCGTGTCAGAGCGCTGCCTTCTCCAGAACCGAGAACTCGTCCTGCACCAGCTCGAGCAGCTCCCAGAGATCTGGCACCAACTGGCGGCACGAGACAAGACCGAAATCGAGCGAGCCCATATAGCTCTGGACGGTGATGTTGAGGCCGATGCCGTCCACGATCGCCGAGACCGGATAGAGGCTCTTCAGCCGGGCTCCGGCGTAGTACAGCGGGACCGGCGGACCCGGGATGTTGGATATGACGAGGTTCACCGGAGTCCGGAATCGGTTGGCCAGCCGCAGCCTGGCGACTGCCCGCGCAGCCCGAGCCGCCACGGCAGGCGTGGCGAACTCGGTGTAGTCGGCCAGCAGTCCCGCCGGGACCGCGTCGCGCTCCTTGGCCACCTGCATGGCAGTGTGCATCCGATCAAGCCGTTCCAGTGGATCCTCGACGTCGGTGGGGAGGAGCGCCACCAGCGAGGTGACACGGTTGCCCATGGCACCCTCATCGTCTGCGGTTCGCACCGAGACCGGCACCATCGCCTGGAGCTGGCGGTCAGGCAGGGCGTCCCGGTCGAGGAGGTAGCGCCGGAGCGCCCCGGCGCAGGCGGCCATTATCACGTCGTTGACGGTGGTGCCCCGTGCGTTCTTGATGGCCTTGACGGTGTCGAGCGACACCGACCCATAGGCGAACCGGCGGTGTGGTGTGATCGTGGCGTTGAACGGCGTCGGCGGTGCCTGGACCTTGGGGCGGGCCAACGCCCGCTCGCCCGGCTCGAGCAGAGCCATGGCGGCGCTCACCTGGCGGCCGATGGCCGGCAACGCCTGCACGGTGTGACGCACGGTGCGCCAGGCATGGGCCGGGCGGGTGAGCAGTCCGAAGCCACCCCGGAGGAGCATCTCGTATTGAGTGGGAGTCCGCGCCGCTCGGGGCTCGTCGGTTGGCGGCGGCGGTGAATCCGGGTCCGGCACCGTGTCCAACAACGTGGTGAGGATCTCGGCGCCGGAGACTCCGTCGATAGACGCGTGGTGCATCTTGGTGAGCACCGCCACGTCCCCGCCTTCGACGTTCTCGATGTAGTACAGCTCCCACAGTGGCCGGCTGCGGTCGAGTGGCCTCGCATGGATCCGGGCGACCTGCTCTGCGAGTTGCCGGCTGTCCCCAGGGTTCGGCAGTGCGATGCGTCGCAGGTGGAACTCGAGGTCGAAGTGCGGATCGTCGAGCCAATAGGGATGGTCCAGACCGAAGGGCACATCCACGAGCCGCCAGCGGAACGGTGGCAACAGGTGGAGCCTGTCCTCCAGATGGGCTCGCAGGGACTCGTAGTCGGCGGCGGCGCCATCCAGGATCGCTACAGACGCCACGTGCAGCGGCGTAGACGGTGTCTCGAAGTTGAGGAACGATGCATCGAGGCCGGTGAGTTGCCGCATGCCAGCCGTCAGCCGGCAGAGCCGGTTGCGGCCGGCAACCGGGCCAGCCAAGCGCCGACGAGATCGAGGAACAGCTCCGGCACCTCGAGCTGTGGGACGTGGCCGACATCGCGGAGCAGCTCGTAATCCCAGTCGGGGCGAACCCCGCGCAGCCGCTCGATGTTGGCCTCGGGCACCAACCGATCCTCAGCGCCGTAGATGACGAGCGTGGGTGCGGTGATCGACTCCACCTGCGCATCGAATGCCCAGCTACGGAGCAGCGTCGCCATCAGAGATCGGCTGGCGTCGAGGAACGACTGGCGTAGCCACGGCATGGCGATCTGCTCCCGGCGCAGGGCGACCCCGGCATCGAACACCTCGGTGCGTACCCGGTCGGCGTCGACACAGCACAGCTCGAGGGTGTCTCGGGCCATTCCCTCGACTCCGAGCCTCATGAAGCGGCGGCGCAGCCACGCCGACCCGACGCCGGGGATGGCGTGCATGGCGAAGTTCCTGGCCACCGTCGTGTCCATGGGAGCGAGCACGGCGCGCGGTACGGCGGGGGCCACCAGCACGAGCCCGGAAGTGGCCTCGGGTTCGGCTGCCGCCTGGAGGATGCTGATGGACCCGCCCATCGAGTTTCCCACCAGCACGGCCGGTTCGCCGACGACGGCGTCGATGAATCGGCCGAGCAGCTTGCGGTTGGCCGCCACGGTGGAGCCTCGCCCCAGCGGCGGGGTGCGCCCGAAACCGGCGAGATCCACCGCCAGCACCCGGGCGGAGCGGGCCAAGTCGGCGCCGACGGCAAGCCAGTTGGCGTGTGAGCCACCCAAGCCGTGCACCAGCACCATGGAAGGGGTGTCGGGGGACCCACCGAAGTCGAGGTAGTGCACCGGACCATCGATGTCCGCCCATCGCGAAGTGCCGCCGAAAGGCTCGTACATGCGGCAGAACTCTAGGTCACAGGCTGAAGTAGGCCCAGCGGGCTTCTGCTGCGCATGGCCGGCGGGTTGGGGGCCGTGAGAGGAGCGTGCCGGTGCGCCTCTCCTTGGTGGAGGCGGCCGTGGGGCGATTGCTCTCTAACGCTCTCACTCCATCGTCTGCATGGTCTGGACGATGGAACCCAGTGGGCCCGTACTGATGCCCTCTGGGAGGGCTCCGGCGCCGGGCGCAAAGAACGCGTCGAGCTGACCGCCGAGCAGTTCCTTTCCCAAGTCGTTCGGGTGGCAATTGTCGTCCTTGGTGGTTTCGACCGAGAGTGGCCCTAGTTCGGGCCCCGCAAGCACGTCCAGATCGGCGGGCGACGCCGCCATCACTGCGTCGTAGTGGTCGGCCGTCGGAGTGAACGCACACATCCCATCGGGGTCGTACGAGTTCAGGGCCGACAAGTAGATCGGTGCCGATGT
>JBFGCM010000118.1:0-8713 GCA_041581135.1 Acidimicrobiia bacterium | reverse complement strand
GAAGACGTCGATTGGTGGGTGCGCGTCGAACCCGCCGTCGTACCGGTGATCTCGGCGACGATCACGTACGTGGTGCGCCTGCACGGCGGGGAGCGCCGAGGTGCGTCCGACGACGCCCGCCTGGATGCTCGGCTCAGGGCCTACCGGAAGAACGCAGCTGCGCTGCCGAAACGAGGTGCGGCAAAGGCCCGCCAGCAGGAGCGCGTTGCCTCTGCCGCCGTGGCGGCTGGTCGCGCCGGCCTGGCGACCAGGTTCGCCGTCGCCGCCCTGTGGACCCGGCCGACGAAACGCCGCGCCAAGCTCCTGGCGCGGTCGCTGCTCTTGATGATCGGGAGAAGACCGCCGGCGGCCGACGATCTCGACGGGGACTGACGCCGTCTCCGTCGGCGTCGGGCGCTAGGTGGCGATGCCGGGTGAGCCGTCCTCGCCAAGGCTGCGGCGGTACAGGTCCACCATGGCGTCGGCGATGGCCTCGATCGAGTAGCGCTCCAGAAACCGCTCGCGTCCCTTGGTGGTCATGTCGTGCCAATGCTCGGGATCTGCGAGTACGTCGGCGATTGCGCCGCCCATGTCGTCCTCGGCGTCGACCGGGCACAGTGCCATGATCTCGGGTTGGTCGCCCAACAGCTCCCGCACCGAGGTGAGGTCGGTCGCCACGGTCGGTACCTCCAGCGCCATGGCCTCGATGAGGGCCCCCGGGCTGCCCTCCGCTCGGGACGGGAGGACGAAGGCGTCGGCAGCGCACATCAGGTCGGGTACGTCGGCGCGGTACCCCGCCAACGTCACCGCGCCCCCGATGCCGGAGTCCTGGATGAGCATCTCCAGCTCCGGAGTCGCCGGTCCGCTGCGCCCGGCGACGAACAGGTGCGCTTCGGGATGGGTGGCGAGGACCTTGGGGAATGCCTTGACCAACACGTCCAGGCCCTTCATGTGGAAATGCCGGGCCGCTGCCAGCACCAGCTTGGTGGAGTCGTCGATCCCGAGGTCGGCTCGTACTCGAACTCGCCGCTCCGGAGAGCGGGTCCCGAGGTGCCGGGGATCGCGGCCCCGGGGGATGACGTCCATCTTGGAGCGGCGCAGCCACAGTCGGGTCGCCATGACGTCGGCGGCCGCCTCCGAAACCGAATGGAACCGTGTCACGAACCGAGCCGTCAGCGCATCGGCGAGCTGGGAGGCGCGCACCCGCCACGCCTTGTACTCGGGGTTGCCCACGTGTTCGGGTCCGTATGACTCGGTGACGATGCTCGAGATGACGGGGACGCCGCTGAGCCGCGCCGCGGTGCGGCCGATGATGTCGGACTTGAACAGCGTCGTGTGCACGAGGTCGGGACGGACCGATCGGATGAGGTCCGTCGTGCGCCGGATCGACGGGAGCCACCGCTCGTCGCCCACCAACGAGTAGATGGAGGCACCGCCGCCGCGGAGCTCCTCCTCCACGCCGGGGCGGTAGCGCAGGTAGGCGACGTGCATATCGACCCCTCGCTCCACCAGGTAGGGCGTGACCATGGCGAGCGATCGTTCGGCTCCGCCGACGATGAAACTGTCGATGATGGTGAGGACCCGCATCAGCCGTCTTTCGCGATCAACACCAGTACGGCGCTAGGTGGGTTCATGGATCATCCGGTCGGCGATCTGACCCATGGTGAGGTTCTCCATCCGACCGGCGTCGATCAGGCGGCGCGCCTCCGCGAAGACTGCCTCCAGGCCCGCCTCGGCCCGCTCGGGCCGATTGGCGAGGTTGTGGGTGTGAAACCAGAGGTGAAACAGCGACGTGGTGCGAACGGCGTGTCGCAGCCGTCGCCGCATCAGGCGGACCCACGTGCCTGTGCCGAGGCGCTCCGCCGTGGACGAGTCCGGATTGAACATATACGTGTGCGGGATGTTGACCAGCGGCCCTTCGACCTGCGGCCGGACCGCAGAGGCGGCGAGCGGCCACACCGTATCCACAGCAGTGAGCAACCGGCGCTGCCAGTCCGGCCGCTCGGCGAAACGCACCGGGGTTGCGCCACGGTAGGCGACGAAGCCCGAGGCGGCGAGCAGGTCGAGGTGCCCGATGGAGTTCCGCGGGAACACGAAGCTGCGCAGCTCGGTGCCGCGGTCGGCGGCGACGGCGCGCGCCGCAGCCACGTCGGATGCGAACGCTTCTGCGCTACAGCCGGGTTCGCCTGCGATGAGGTGTCCGAACGCGTGGGAGCCGATCTCCTGAGGCGTTATGCACTCACGGATGGCGGTCACGAGGTCCGGCCCGTACCACGTGGGAGCCACCGCAACGGAACGTCCCGGATCAAGGTCGTACCAGTCGCCCTCCAGCCACGGGTACTCGGGTCGGACCACATCGGGGTGGGGCACGCCGTCCACGGGAGCGCACGACTCCAGGAAGAGGTGTCCCACGATCGCCCACGTCGCCGAGATGCCATGCCGGTCCATGGCGGCGAGCACGTCACGGACGATCTCACGCTCGCGCCGGTAGGGGGCGTCGTTGTGGGGCCGGCCGTGGTGCACGGCACCCCACGACATCTCCAGGTCGATGGATACGACGAACTGGGCGCGGGGGTCGGCTGGCATGGCGGGCCATCGTAGAGTGCGGCGGCGATCTGGGGTACATGCCGGTGCCACGGATGCACCCGAGGAGTCCCATGTCCAGCATCGTGATCATCACCAGCCACATGGCGGGTCGCATCAATGCGACCTGCGAGCTGGCTCGGCGGTTGCGCGCCGCCGGGCACGATGTGACGCTCGCCAGCCCGGTGGACATCGGGGAGCGGGTCACGGCCCAGGGCATGGATTACGTCTACATCGGGCCGGCAGAGACAACGGAACGGAGCCATGCCGACAAGCCCGGACCGGTACGTCGGGTCGTCGCGTTCCTCGGCCGGTTGCGGACCCTCCGGACCGTCCAGGAGCGGCGCCAAGCAGCGGTCGACGCCCTGGACCTCGAGACCCTCGAACAGCGGTTGTGCCGCTTCCGAGCCGATCTGTACCTCATCGACATCGAGTTGCCGGTCGAGATCATGGTGGCTCGCAGCATGGGCGCGAACGTCGCGGTCTGGACCACAATGCTGTCGTTGTGGAAACGACCCGGCCTGCCACCACTGCACACCGACATCGTCCCCGGTCGCGGATGGCGGGGTAGCCGTCTCGGCATCGAATGGGCATGGCTGCGTTTCAGGCTGTGGAAGTGGCTCCGCTATCAGCGGCAACGGGTCACCCGGGTGGGAACCGACCAGTACTCAGTGCTCCGCGGGGTCGCGGCGCGCACGAACTACCCGATCCGGGAAGCCACCGCCAGATACCACTGGCTCATCCCCTTCGTGTACCGGGACCTCCCCACGATCATGGTCAACGCACTCGAATTCGAGCTGCCGCACCGGCCGGATGCAGTGTGCATCTACGTGGGGCCGCTCCTCAACCCTGCTCGTCGCGTGGCGGACGCAGACGCCGCCCAGGTCGCGATCTCGGAAGAGCTCGAAGCCGTGTACGAGCGGCGCCGGTCCGGTGACACGACCGCGCTCATCTACTGCAGCTTTGGGTCGTGGCACGAGGGCGACGACGGGGCGTTCATCCGCCGGGTGACGGAGGCCGTGGGACGGCGCCCCGACTGGGAGCTGGTGGTGGGCCTGGGGGGACGGCTCGGTCCCGACGGGTTCGGCGAGCTGCCGGACAACGTCCGCGTGCTTCCGTGGGCGCCTCAGCTGGAGGTGCTCGAACACGCCGACCTCGCGATCCACCACGCCGGGATCAGCTCCATCAACGAGTCGATCGTCTCTGGCGTGCCGATGATCGTCTATCCCTTCGACTACGGAGATACTCCCGGGGCTGCGGCACGCGTCGTGTTCCATGGTCTGGGCCTGCGCGGCGATCGGACGGCCGACGACGTCGATGCGGTGTTCGCCAAGATCGAGCAGGTCCTCACCGACCCTGAGTTCCACAGCAACACAACGCGGATGCGTGTCCGGTACGCGGAGTGTCAGGCGGCCAACGCAGCGGTCGTGGCGGTGGAGCGTCTGCTGAGCTCGGAGGACTGACCGACCCGATCAGCGGCGCAGTCGATCCACGCCCCGGCGGACGACGCGCCGCCAGGAGGTCTGCCTCTGCTTCCGGTCGGCCGCCAGGCGTGTGACGCCGGCAAACACGAATCCGAAGTCGGCCATCCTCCGTTCCACCGAGGCACACCAGGCGTCGATCTGCCCTTGGTCGTAGCTCATGCCGGAGCATTGAGCGAGCAGCTCGTCGGCCTCGGACACCAGGCCCGAGACGGCGAGCGAGGCCCCCGTGGAGTGGCGCTCGAGCTCGGGTCGGTAGACGGATGCGACCACGCTCTCGTGATCGGCCCCGTCGGTACCCAGTCCGCAGTACGTCGCAAGCTCGGCCAGTTGGGCTGCCGGCGTACGACGCCACTCGGGGTACTGCACGAAGAACCAGCCCTCGGTGACGTCCTGGAGGCTGTGGAAGATGCGATAGACGTAGATGCCCTCCGCAACGTCCTGGGAGAGGCCGTAGGTGGCCATCATCGAGTTGATGACCGCCGTGCCCTCTCGAACGCAGAAGACCGGTCGTGCTTCGATTCCGATTGCAGCCCACACCTCCTGCCACAGCGGCCAGAGCACACACGTGCGTGGGTCCTTGAACCCCCACACCCCGTCGTGTCGGCGATTCGCGGCGGCGACGAGCTCCGTGAGATGTCGGACCGCCGTGCGATAGTCCGGCGACTCCCTCCAGCCGGCCGGTCGCGGCAGATAGGGCGACAGCGAGAGCGACTTCATGAAGCGCTGCTGGACATCGCGGATCTGCACGTCTTCGAAGTGCCCGTCGGGATTGGCCTCCGACGCCGGCACCAACTCGGCGGAGAGCTGCAGGCCCACCTCGGCGAGGAGTCTCATCGTGAGCGATGTCCCCGAGCGACCGGGACCGAACACGGCGACGCAGTGCTTCATGAGCGCGGAGGCGTGCCCGCCGGTGGTGTCCCCATCCGGCGACCTTAGCCTTGCGCGATGCGGAGCCATCTCGGCCGATTGCGAGGTGGCGACGTGTAGCGTGTCCGGGTCGGCGGTTCGGTGAGGTCGAGGTGGGAGGACGATGAATCGAGTCAGGGCTTGGTGGGCGCCGCGGCGGGTCGCGCACGGACACTCCGGAACCCACAGCTACGTGACGCTCCACGTCGGTGCGAATGAGCTCGCCGGCAACGTCCAGTTCCCGGTGTCGGCGCTCGTCGGGTTGCTGGACACTTCTATCCCGACCGACGAGGCCGGCGCGTTGGCCTGGCTGGACGCCAACCGCGGTCGCTTCACCGACTACGTCGCCGATCACCTCACGATCGACGATGGGTGGCGCCTGGAATTCGGGGCACATCGGGTGCTGGCAAGGCCGGCCTACACCTATCTCATCGTCGATCTGCGGGTCGATGTGCCCACGGGGGCGGTGCCCTCCACGTTCACCGTCGCCTACGACGGGATCATCCACGCCGACGAGCAGCACGAGGCGCTGGTGATCATCAAGACCGGGGCGGGCTTCGGGCCGATGCGCACCCTCTCCGAGCGACGGATCCAGACCCACGTCGGGGCCACCAAGCACCGGATCACGGTGGTCCAGTCATCGGCCGTCGGCGACGTCGTCGGGGCGGCCGGCTACCTGGGCCGGGAGGCCAAGGATGTGCTGAGACGCGTCAAGAAGCGACTGACTCGCTGATCGCAGGCCCCCCGGGTGCCGGTGGGTCCGGGCCAACCGGCGGAATCCTTCTCACCCCACCGATTCGGCCCCTGATGCCACGGAAGCGAGACCGGCAACGGTGGGATGATCGAAGAACTGTTTCGGGGTCACGGCGATGCCGTGCTTGTGGGCCTGGGCGATGACACGGATGCTGGAGATGGAGTCGCCGCCCAGCGAGAAGAAGTTGTCGGTCGCCCCGACCCGGTCCACGTCGAGGACGGCCGCCCAGATGCCGGCCAGCCGCTGCTCCAGATCGGTAGCCGGTGCGACGTACTCGGGCTCGGCGACCGCCTGTGGTGGAGTCTCCGGCAATGCGCTCCGATCCACTTTGCCGGTGCTACCACGAGGCAGGTCGGCGAGGCAGACGATGTGCGCCGGGACCATGGCATCCGGCAGATTCGCCCGGAGATGAGCGCGCAGCGCCTCCGGATCGTCGGCGCCCTCGGTGTAGGCGACCAGCACGTCGGGACCGTCCAGCACCACCACGGCATCCCGAACATGGGGATGGGTGCGCAGCACCATCTCGATCTCGCCGAGCTCGATGCGTTGACCCCGAATCTTGATCTGGTGATCGAGGCGTCCCAGCAAGTCGACGGTGCCGTCCGGTCGCCACCGGGCCACGTCACCAGTGCGGTACAGCCGCTGCGTTCCGACGCCGGGCAGCTCGCGGGTCACGAACTGGGCGGCGGTGACGTCGGGTCGGTTGTGGTAGCCCTGGGCGAGGTTGACACCGCCGATGTGGAGCTCGCCGGGAACGCCGACGGGCGAAGGACGCCCGGCCGCATCGAGGATGTACGCCTGGGTGTTGGCGATGGGACGGCCGATGGGCACCCGGCGTGCGACGCCATCGGCCGGTGTCATGTGGTGCACGGTGCACCACACGGTTGCTTCTGTCGGCCCGTACTCGTTGGCGAGTTTCGTGTTCGGCAACACGGCGAAATGGGCGCTCACCAGGTGCGGCGGGCAGGGCTCTCCCGCCACCATCACCAGCTCGAGGGAGTCGAGCTTGGCCGGCTCGGCCAGCTCGAGGAGCAATCCATACAGCGTGGGAAGCGCCAGCGTGTGCGTCACGCGGTGGGTCGCGATGAGCTCGGCCAGATGGTTGACGTCCTGCTCCATGCGCGATCCGGGCAACACGAGGGTGCCGCCTTGGGTGAGCGTGGAGAAGATGCCGACCACCGAGCTGTCGAAGATGAACGGCGACAGCAGCAAGAACGTGCTCACCGGGCCGCCATAGACATCGAGTCGGGCATGGGTCGAGTTGACGAGGTTGCGGTGGGTGACCGCCACGCCCTTGGGGATCCCGGTGGAGCCCGACGTGTACAGCACGTAGGCGAGATCGTCGGGCGTGGGGTCGGCGCTTTCAGGCACCGGCGAGTCTCCGGGGCGCGGAGTGGTGGGCGTGCCGAGCGCGTCGAGGGCGATGAGGGGAACCGCGGGTGACACCGGGGGTGTATCTGCTCCCGCGATGAGGGCGCGGGCCGATGTGTCGTCGAGCAACAGGGAGATGCGATCGACCGGCAGACCGGGATCCAGCGGCACATACGCGGCGCCGGCGCGCACCACTCCCAGCAGAGCCACGATCACGGCGGGGGAGCGGTCCAGACAGATGCCCACACGGTCGCCCCGGCCGACCCCGAGGCCTCGCACCTGGTCGGCGACCACTTCGGCCCGTGCCATCAGCTCTCCATAGCTGAGCGACCCGGCAGGTCCCACGACGGCGACCGCATCGGGTGACTCGGCTGCTGCTTTGGCGACGAGCTGGTGGATCGTGCTGTCGGATGGGTACTCCGCCCTGGTGGCGTTCCAGGAGACGAGCATCTCGTCGAGCTCTGCGGCCGGAAACAGCGCCACCTCGGCGAGGGGTCGGTCGGGTGCCTTTGTCATCTCGTCGAGCACGTGGAGCAGCTGGTGGGCCATCCTCTCGACGACTTCGGCGTGGAACCGATCGACGTCGTAGAGGAATGTGAGCTCGTACTCGGCGCCCGGCAGGACGAGGACGGCGAGCGGATAGTTGCTCCGCTGCAGGTAGCGGACGTCGCTCGTCGCCAGACTCGGCGTGACCGCTTGGGACACCGGCACGTTCTCGAACGCCAGCAACGACTCGAAGATGGGCTCACCGGCCGGGATCTCGCTCCACGCCTGCACCTGAACGAGCGGCGTGGATTCGAACGGCACCGCCCGCACCTGCCACTCCTGGATGGAGCGCAGCCAATCGGCCACGGTGGCGTCGGGAGCCACCCCTATCCGCACCGGCAGGGTGTTGATGAACAAGCCGACCATCTCCAAGGAGCCTTCGAGCTCGGGCGGACGCCCCGCCAGGGTGGCCCCGAACACGACATCGTCGGTGCCGCTGTATCGGCTCAGCACCAGCGCCCACGCCCCGCGCATGACGGTGTTCACCGTGAGGCCCGCCGCTCGGGCGAACTCAGTGAGCCGGTCGGTGGCTCCGGTCGTCATTCGGACCGTGAGCTCGGCGTGGCGCTCTGCCCACCGCTCGGCTGCGGGCTGCTCCTGCATCGCCAACGGCGTAGGACTCGTGAAGCCATCGAGTTCGCGTCGCCAGAACGCCTCGGCGGGAGCGGTGTCGTACGCCTTGAGCCATCGCACGTAGTCCCGGTAGGGCGGAGCCGGCGGGAGCGCCGGCTCGGCTCCCGCAGTGATGGCTTCGTAGGCGGCGAACACCTCGGCGAGGACCAGACCAAGCGACCACCCGTCGACCACGATGTGGTGGTGGCTCCACACGAACCGGTGGGCGTCGGCGGCGAGGCGGAACAGGGCGAAGCGCATGAGAGGGGCCTCGTCCAGGGCGAAGCCCGCACTACGGTCGCGCTCCAGGAACTCCTCCAGTGCCTCGTCCGAGTCGGCGCGGTCCCGCCAATCCTCGAGCTTCCAGTCGGGCGTCACGGTCCGGCGCACGATCTGGAGCGGCTGGTCGCGGCCCTCCCAGGTGAGCAAGGAACGCAGCGGGGCATGGCGATCGATGACGTGCTGCCAGGCGGCGGTG
>JBFGCM010000117.1:0-8825 GCA_041581135.1 Acidimicrobiia bacterium | reverse complement strand
AGGCGGCGGCCGCCGGCTACGTGCAGGCGTCAGGCGAGACCGACGGCGTAGGCAAGCACTGGGTGAAGTGGTCGCTCGTCGACCGGCCCTTCGATCCCGCCGCCCCATCCATGCTCCTCTTCGACGAGCTGTACTGGGGCCACGGCGAGCAACTCATCGCGCTCTCGTACTGGGTGGCGTCGGCCGAGCTGCCAGACGGCTTCGCCGGTGACGCCGACCAGTGGCACCGGCATCTGGGCACCTGCTTCGACAACGGGTGGATCAAGCTGGAGAACGCCCGACCGGAAGACTGCGCCGGTGACTGGATCAATGGTGTCGATCTGTGGATGCTGCACGCCTGGGTGGTTCCCGGGGTTGAGAACGCCGGCGGAGTGTTCGCCAAGGTGAACCGCAAGCTCTGCGAGAGGGCGTGCGGCCTCGAGAACTGAGGCGACGTGGACCGTCCTCCACTCGTTGCGGTCAGCTAGTCGACGCCGAGTCCGTACGTCAGTGCCGCCGGTGTCGGCGGTCGTGCAGCCAGAAGAAGGAGCGCATCTCTGATACGAGCACCAAGCAATCGGGTGTACGGTTGGGCTGTGAGCCGCTGGTTCGCCCTGGTGCTGCTGCTTCCGGCATTGGTACCGGCTCCTGCAGCCGCGTCCCCTGTCTTCACCGACGTGTCGGAAGCCGTCGGCATCTCCGGTCCGCTGTACAACTCGTACGTCCATGCGGGAGCCTGGGGTGACGCCGACGGCAATGGCTGGCCCGACCTGTTCGCCGGCACGTTCGAGCAAGGCCCGACGGTGGTGCTCGACCAACTGCTCCTGAACGACGGTGGGCAGTTCGTGGATGCCGACCAGCCGGCCGTCGAGCTCGCCGGCCGCGCCGCCGCAGCCGTCTTCGCCGACTTGGACGGCGACGGTGACGACGACCTCGTGGTCTCCAACAACAAGAAGAACGCGGGCAGCGGTGCGGTGCTCGAGCCGTCGCACCTGTTGCGCAACGACGGCGGGGTCTTCGTGGATGTGACGGTGGGCAGCGGCCTCGAGGCGCAGAGCTCGAACGGGCGGCAGATCGGCGTCTTCGACTACAACGCCGACGGCCGCCTCGATCTGTTCATCGTTGCCGACTACTTCAGCGGCGGCGGTCCGACCGTTCTGCTTCGTAACGACGGGGACCTGCGCTTCACCGATGTCACCTCGAGTGCGGGGATTCCCACCGACATTCGCGGCCTCGGGCTGGCGATCGGCGACGCCACCGGCGACGGTTGGCCTGACGTCTTCGTCGCCGGCGGTCCGCTCCAGACCGATCCCAACCGCAACTATCTGCTCGTCGCCGAGGGCGACGGCACCTACCGCCCGGTCGTCGATCACGGGCTGGACTGGACGCCGTTCGCCACCGGGTCGGAGGACTGGGTGTCGAGCGGAGCATTCGGCGATGTGGACCTCGACGGCGACCTCGACCTGCTCGTAGGGCACCACTTCGGTTCGGCTGCCGACCAAGGAGACGGTGTGCCGATCCGTCTGTACCTCAATCAAGGGACGAATGGTCGGGGTGACCCGATCTTCGCCGATGTCACCGCCACCGTGGGGTTGCCCGCCATCGACTCCAAGGCGCCGCACGTCGAGATCCAAGACTTCGACAACGACGGTCTCCCGGATCTCTTCGTCTCGGTGACGTCGGGCGGTCAACCCGTGATCTTCTCCGGCACCGGGGTGGTGGATGGCGTGCCGCGCTTCCAGATCCCTTCGGTCGCCGACCCGCACTACTACCCGGTCGGACCGGTCGCCGACTTCGACCGCGACGGGGATCTCGATGTCTTCTTGGGTGAGTTCCGGAGCGTCAACCAGGGCGGACCCAATGACGAGGGCGTCGTGCCGTCGCTGTTGCTCGCCAACGGTGCCGCCGGCAATCGTTGGCTGGATGTGCGCATCGACGATGCCGGGGACGGCATCGGGACGGTCATCGCGGTGTACTTGGCAGGCCACGCCGGCGATCCCAACCATCTCATCGGTTGGCGCGAGATCCAGCTCGGCTCCGGCTTCTCGTCGGCCGGGCTCCCGGTCGCCCCCTTCGGACTGGGCGCAGAGACGACGGTGGATCTGGTCGCCACCGCTCCCCACGGCGGGGCCACCACCGTGCACACCGGTGTTGCCACCAATCAGGAGCTCGTGCTCGGCGACTCGCCGCCGCCTACCGGCGCCCCCGACACCTGGTGGCCTCTCGATGAGCCGGCCGGCGCCACGGTGATCGACGCCACCGGCGGCGGACTCGACGGCACCCTGGTGGGCGCCGTGTCGCGGATCTCGGGCCGACTGGGAGGAGCCGTGGCGCTGAGCGGCAAGGGGGAACGCATCGAGGTACCCGCCGCGGCGCTCGATGGAGCGGACCAGCTGACAGTGGCTGTGTGGTTCTCCACCACGTCGTCGGGGACCCAGGCATTGGTCGGCGGCGCCGGCGACGGCGACCGCGATGCAATCGATGTGCAGGTGCGGCGGGGTAAGACGATCGACGTGACGCCCGGTGATGGTGGCCGCCGGCTCTCCTGGCGCGTGACGAACGTCGCCGATGGGGCGTGGCACCACCTCGCGGTGGTGCGTGACGTCGGGGATGGCATCACCCTGTATCTCGATGGGGTGAGCCAGGGACGGAAGGCGGCGCAGCTCGCAGCCGTTGCCGTGACCACGGTGGGCTTCGGCGCCGATCAGACCGTTCCTGGAGTGTTCTCGAATCGCCGTTCATGGGTCGGAAACATCGACGAGATCCGGATCTACCTCCGCACCCTGACGGCGAGCGAGATCGCCGACCTCGCCAACCCGTGAGGAAGCTCAGCGAACCTCGCCGATGATGAGCGGACGCGGCGGAGGCGGTTCGTCACCCACTTCCCAGGCCTGTTCGACGAGCGGAAGTGCTGACATCAGCCGGGATTCGTCGTTGTAGCCAACCATCGCCACCGGCTGGCCTTCTTCCACGCGGTCGCCGCGCTTCTGGAGAACCGTGATGCCCACGGCAGGGTCGATGGTGGCCTCCTTGCTGTCTCTGCCGGCCCCCAGCCGGAGCGCCCCCGTCCCGATGTCGAGGGCATCGCATCGCGTGATGTACCCCGAGGCCGGGGCGACGATTCGGTGACTGTGTCGGGGCATCGGGAGGAGTGCTGGGTTGTCGAGGACCTTCGGATCGCCGCCTTGGGCGACGGCGACCGCCTTGAACGTTTCGAATGCGTGGCCCGATGCGACGACGTTGCGGAGGCGGTCTCGCGCCTCGTGGCGATCATGGTCGACACCGGCCAGCAGCAGCATCTCCTCGCCCAGGCGGTAGACGAGCTCCGTGAGATCCTCAGGTCCCTCGCCGCGCAGAACCGCCACGGACTCCGCCATCTCGTTGGCGTTGCCGACCTCATGGCCCAGTGGTTGCGTCATGTCGGTGAGGAGGGCGACGACCTGGGTGTCGTGCGCCTTCCCGATCTCGACCATCGTCTTGGCGAGCTTCCGGGCACCGGGCTCATGCTTCATGAACGCCCCGCTGCCGACCTTGACATCGAGTACCAAGCCGTCGAGGTCCTCGGTGAGCTTCTTCGACATGATCGACGAGGCGATCAGGTCGATCGACGGAACCGTCCCGGTGACATCGCGCAACGCGTAGAGGAGGCGATCGGCCGGCGCCAGCGTTGCGGACTGGCCTGCCATGACGATTCCCGTGTCCTGGAGCACTTCGACGAACTCGGTCGGGTCGAGCTCGGTGCGAAATCCCGGAATCGTCTCGAGCTTGTCGAGCGTGCCTCCGGTGTGGCCGAGTCCGCGGCCCGAGATCATGGGAACGGCGACGCCGCAGGCAGCCACCATCGGGGCGAGGGGGAGGCTGACCTTGTCGCCGACGCCTCCCGTGGAGTGCTTGTCCACTTTTGGTTTCGGAACGGCGGACAGATTCAGCACGTCCCCCGAGTTGAGCATCGCGTCGGTCCATCCTGCGAGCTCCGCCGCTGAGAGACCCTTCAAGAAGATGGCCATCAGGAGTGCGGACATCTGGTAGTCGGGGATGCCACCGTTGGTGTACGTGCTGATCATCCACTCGATCTCGAGTGCGGTGAACGACCCCCCGTCACGCTTGCGTTCGATGAGGTCGACGATCGAGAAGTCCATCACCGCTCTCGACTCACGTGATGTCCGCAAGGAACGACACGCCACGTTCTGGCGGTTGGATACCCAAGCCCTCGGCGATGGTGGCGGCAACGTCGCAGTACTGCTCTCTCGTGCCGAGATCGACGCCGGCAGCCGCCAGGCCGTGGACGAGCAGCGGCACGTACTCCCGCGTGTGGTTGGTGTCGCCGTCGGTGGGATCGTTCCCGTGGTCGGCACTGATCATGAGCACGTCGTCGGGTCCGAGAGCGTCGCGAACGTGGGGGAGATGCTCGTCGATGAGCGCCAGGCCCGCGGCGTAGCCCTTCGGGTTCTCCCGGTGCCCGTACCGCATGTCCAAGTCGACCAGATTGGTCATGACGACGCCACGGTCGATCTGACGTATGGCCTTGATGGTCTTGCGCATGCCGTCGAGGTCGCCCTCGGTGTGGATGGCCTCGGTGAGACCTTGGCCGGCGAAGAGGTCTTCGATCTTGCCCACCCCGATGACGTCGAGCCCGGACGCACGGGCGATGTCCAACACCGTGGGCGCATGCGGTGGCATCGCATAGTCGTGGCGCTCGTAGGTGCGGTGAAAGGAACCCAGCTCGCCTTCGAAGGGCCGGGCGATGATCCGGCCGATGTGGTAGTCGTTGGCGATGTGGCGAGCCGCTTTGCACACGCGGTACAGCTCTTCGAGGGGGACCACGTCCTTGTGTGCCGCTATCTGGAGCACGGAGTCGGCCGAGGTGTACAGGATGAGCGCGCCGGTCTCGAAGTGCTCGGAACCCAGGTCTTCGATGATCACGGTGCCCGAGGCGGCGTAGTTGCCGATGAAGCGGTGGCCCGTGGCACGTTCCAGGGTGGAGACGAGCTCGGCCGGAAAGCCGGTGTCGGTGAACGTGGCGAACGGTTCGGTGGTCACGATGCCGGCCAGCTCCCAGTGGCCGGTCGTGGAGTCCTTGCCGGTGGAGGCCTCGGTCAGCTTGCCGTAGCCCATGGTGGGGTCGGTAGCCGGCGGCACGCCGACGACGTCGTGCAGGTTGCCCAGCCCCGCCGCCTGGAAGGCGGGGAGGGTGAGCCCACCCACCGCCTCGGCAACGTGCCCGAGGGTGTCGCTGCCCTCATCGCCGTAGTCGCCGGCGTCCGGGGCGGCGCCCACGCCGCACGAGTCCATGACCAGAATGACGGCCCGTCTGATCTTCACGATCACCTCCGAGCGCCAAGTATGGCCGGTTCGACCGCGCTGCGATCGGCTACCGGGTGAGCGGATGAAACCCCGAGCTCGGGAGTGCGGCCTCAGACCGCGGCCAGCGGGTCTGCCTCACCGTCGAGATGGCCGCACCATTGGCACCGTTGGAGTCCAGACGGAATCGCCGCATTGCACTTGGCACACGGCCGGCTCTCGTTGCGGAGGCGGCGGGTGGCGTCGACTTCGGCGATCTTCGCTTCCAGCCGGTCGGCGGGTACGCCGGCCTCCTGGAGCAGGTCCCACATCGCCTCCACGATGATCACCATCTTGTCCAGGCGGTCCTCGATCGCCATGAACTTGGCTTCTGGCGTTCCCTGGATGGATGCCGCCGCAGACGCGGCAGCTACCTGTTTGCCGGCAACCCTGGTTCCGGCCATGTATCCGCTGATGAATGACAAGGGCATGAGTCTCTCTTCGGCAGTCTGGTCGAGCCGGTGAAGCGGATCACCGGGTGACGGTCACCTTGCCGTCGGATACCCGTACGCCTTCGGCTCGCAGCAGTTGGGCATGACGCCGTTCGTGTCCCGGGACGAGGCGTCCGTTGGCGGCCACCACTCGCCACCACGGGAGCCCATCGACCTGCTTCATCACATTACCGACGGCCCGAGCGGCTCCGGGATACCCCGCCTCGGCGGCGACCTCGCCGTATGTCATCACTTCTCCGGCTTGGAGGCGCCGCATCACGCCCACCACGGCGGCCACGAAGGGAGTCATGGTCTCGGCGATGGTCGACTCGGAGTCGTTCGACGGCTGGTTTCGGCGCCGTGCCATCGGCGCTCAGTGGAAGGTGCCAAAGAGCCGATCGCCCATGTCGCCCAGACCGGGCAAGATGTACGCAGAGTCGTTCAGCTCACGGTCGCTGGCAGCGGCCACGATTCGGACGTCGGGGTGGTCCTCCTCCATCCGCTTGACCCCCTCTGGCGCCGTGACCACGCACAGCGCCGTGATCCTGCGAGCGCCCGACTCCTTGATCTTGGAGACCGCCCACGACAGGGAGCCTCCGGTGGCCAGCATCGGCTCCAGGACCAGCACGGTGGCGTCGTCCATGACCGGGAACTTGGTGTAGTACTCCTGCGGCAGCACCGTCTCCTCGTCCCGCTGCACGCCGGCGAACCCCACCTGCACTTCGGGGATCAGATCGAGCACCGCGTCAAGCAGTCCGAGCCCGGCGCGGAGCACGGCTACGGCCACCATGTTCTCCACGACCCAGCCCGCAGCGGGCTCGAGCGGCGTCTCGATGTCGACGCGGGTCTCGGGCGCTTCGGCGGTGGCCTCCATGATCATCGTGTAGGCCAGTCGCCTGGTGGCAGCGCGAAACTCCTCTGGCCGGGTGTCCTTGTTCCGCAGCACGGTGAGGTAGTGCCGGGCGAGGGGATGGTCGACGACGTGCAGGTTCATTGCCGCCGGAGCGTACCAACCACGCCGTTCCGGTGCCGGGCGGCGGCAGCCGGGTCTCAGGCCGACCGGCTGAAGATCTCGCCGTCTGCCGATCGTAAGAACAGCACGGGGGCGGCGAAGTCCGGCCGGTCGCGCCCGATCTCGGTGGCGATGGCGTTGCGGGTCGCCTGGATCGCGGTGTCGATCGGCCAGCCCTTGGCCACCTTGGTGTAGAGCTCCTCGGAGAACAGCTTGGCGGTGGTGTCACGGATGGGGTACTGCATGGCCACGACCGCGGGAATCTCCCGCTGCACCACCTTGCGAGCGATGCCGACGAACGGCGCCGTCTGGTCTGTGGTCGCGCCCTGGCACGCGTTCAACACCACGAGGCCGGGTGGGTGGGGGCCGATGAAGGCGCCGGCGAAGTCCTCTGCGGTGCGGATGCGGGAGCCGCCGTGCTCGTTGACCATGATCACGAGTCCGGCTCCTGCTCGGAATCCCGCGTGACCGGTGAAGTGCACGATGTCATACGTCTCGTCCGTCAGCTTCGTGAGCAGACCGCGCAGCGAGGCCTGCTCGAGGATCTCGACCTCCACGTCGCCCGCGTCGACTCGGGGGCGGAGCGCCTCGTTGACGAGTGCGATCTCGCCGGCGGCGTCGAGCTGGGGCTGGTCGTTCGGGATCGCTGTCACCACGAGCAGCCTCAGCGGCCGACCTCCAGATACGATGGCATGCCTGGGGATCTGGCCGCGCACGTAGCGAGCGACCGCCACATCGGGTGAGTTCGAGAGGTACATGTCGCTGTTCGGATCGTGGAGCAGCTCCCACGGCAACATCGAGACGCGTGGGGAGTCGAGCATCAGGCGGAGCCGCACTCGTGCGCCGGAGGCGCGGGCTGCGGCGACCGTGCGGTCGAGGTGGTTCTGTATCGGGCCGGGGAACAGGGCCCGATACAGATCATTCCCCAGGCTCTCGAGCTGTCCGACGTTGGTCCGCTGCTTCTTGCTCAACTCGAGGCTCAGTTCGATGGCGCTCTCGTCCAGGCTGAAGTCGGCGTCGACCTCGCCGTGGTGCTGGGAAGAGGCGCGAATCTGGTCGCTGTCGGTGACCTCGAGTGTGAAGTCGACGAAGGCACCGGCCGGCGTTGGCGGCGGCGGCTCGGGTGCAGCCGGTGACGCAGCCTCGTCCTCCAATGACTTCAGCTCAGCCTTGTAACCCAGTCGCAGCTCGCTCAACTCCCGGATCTCGCGGTTGATCGTGTTCAACTGTTCGCTGCTGGCGGCTGCTGAGGAGCGCAGACCGAGCAGCTCCCGCTCTTGGGTGTACAGCTGTTCCTCGACGGCTCCTACGAGGTTCCGAACCTCGTTCATCCGTCGGAGGCGTCGATCTTCCTCGGTCTCTTGGTCTGGCGCCGGCGTCGCCAGCATGCTCTGCGTCGGCACGTCGGATGCGGCCTCCCTGTGGGTGGCGGTGGGGACCGTGCGGGCGAACTCCTCGACGAAGTCCAGAAACTGCTGTTGCACCCGGGGATCGTCCTGGGGCCCGAACAGGTACACGGTCACGTGTATGTCACGGTCGTAGTCGGCGAGGTCGTTGGCGATGATCTCCGCCATCTTCACGGCGACGCCCTTGGCCTCGAAGCCTGCGGTGCCGGTGCCCAGCGCCGGGAGCGCCACAGAGTCGAGCCCCAGCGCATCGACCATTGCGAGGCACCGGGTGGTGATGCTCGAGATGATCTCGTCGGCGCCGAGCCGCGTGTTGTTGGGCCCGATGGTGACGGCGTGGAAGACGAACCTGGCCGGCAGGCGCCCCGCCGTGGTGACGACGATGTCTCCCAACCTGGCGGGGACGTTCTTGGCGGCGTCCTGGGCGATTCGGTCACCCCCGGCTCTGCGGATGGCTTGCGACACTCCGCCCGACATGGTCAGCCAGAAGTCGTCCGAGCTGACCAGCGCCTGGGCGTCGGAGGTGGTGATGTCGCCGAGCGTCAGCGTCAGGTGGGAGTTGCCGATGGCATACGTGCGTGAGAGGGCCGGGGCGGCGGCAGTGTCGCTCGCAGCGGTCATGGACGCATCGAGCCGGTCATCTGACCTGCTAGGTCT
>JBFGCM010000116.1:0-8991 GCA_041581135.1 Acidimicrobiia bacterium | reverse complement strand
GCACGTGGATCGTGTCGCCGACCTTCAGCTCGCTCGCCAGCTCGATGCCCGCAACTCCAAGCCTGCCCCAGTAGTGGCTGACGCTCCCGACGATGTGCTCGGCCACGTCAAACTCCTTCGCTGGACATACCCAAGTATCGCAGTCCATGTCATCATCACGCGCCGCAGCTTGACGGACGGCAGGGCTGTCGAACCGCTGACAGCCGTGCGAGGCCAGGCCTCCACCCGTCGTTTGACCTACCTTGGTCAGCAGTGAAAGGCTCGGCCTAAGCGCCCCAGCTGGCCACCTTGGCGGTCATGCCGAACTGGCATCCGTCCGAGGTGACGAAGCCGTTCAGTCGGTTTCGGGCCACAGCCACGAGATCGGCGAGCTGTTGGTCGGAGACCGAGTCGCCGAGCGTCCATCCCCTCACCTCAGTGGTCACCCACTCATCGATGGAGCCGAACCGACCCGATCCCTCAATACGCTTGTACGAGACGTCGCCCAGGCCTGCCGAGTCGAACAAGCCCTCCAAGACACCGTCTTGGCCCATGGCAAACGGGGCGTCGAGCGATGCTGCGGCGTCCTCGCCCAGCTGATCACGAAAGAGCCCCTGCATCGCCGAATAGCCATCGGACCGCTCGATCGAGTCCCACACGGCAACGATTCCCCGACGCGCGACGCGTGCCATCTCGCTGATGCCTCTGACGGGCTCCGGGTAGAACATGAGCCCGAATTGACACGTCGCAACGTCGAAAGCGCCACTCTCGAATGGCAGGTCCAATGCGTCGCCCTCGACGAACTCGATGCTGCCACCGGCCCGGCGTGCAACCGCCAGCATGGCCGGATTCACATCGACCCCGACCACCCGGCCCCCGGTCCGACTGGCGATCGACCTGGTGAGAACACCCGTACCGCACGCCACATCCACCACCGAATCGAGAGGTCCGAGCCCGGCGGCGTCGGCGATCGGCTCGGCGAACCGACCGAACAGCGCAGGCACGAACAACGCTTCGTATACCTCTGCGGCGCTCGTGTCTACCTGGCCTCGATCATGATCCGTCACACCCATCCTCCCGAAGTCGCACGCCGAGGCTACTCAGAGACACCGGCCGGCGGGGACGACCGGGAGCCCGCTGTTTGACCCCTGCCCACCGTTGTCGTACACTTAACCACGAGGTTAAGTATGGTTGTCAGCGGGGCCCATGAACTGAGTCCGGTGTTCGCCGCTCTGGCGAACGAGCACCGGCGTCAGATCATCCATCTGCTGGCGCTCCAACCCCGATCGATCAGCCAGTTGGCGGAACTGCGGGACCTGTCGTTGCCCGCGATCCACAAGCACGTACGAGTGCTCGAGGAAGCGGCGATGGTCCGGCGGCGCAAGATCGGTCGAACCAACTTCCTTGCCCTCGAACGAGAGCCGCTGCGGCGCCTCAAGGCGTGGATGGAGCAGTTCCATCCTTGGTGGGGCGCCGACGAAGAATCGTTGGAGAACTATGCCGAATACCTCAGCACCGACCCGACTACCACCAAGGAGCCATCGTGAAGAAGTTTCTGTTTCTCGCCCACGGCGAGATGGAGGGGACGCCCGAATTCCAGGAGGCCCACATGAAGTGGTGGTCTTCGATCCAGGATCATGTGGTCGACTCAGGGAATCCACTGTTCAACGGCCGGAGCGTCGCGAAGGACGGAACCGTGTCGGAACTCACCGACGACACGACCACCGCCCTGGGCTATTCCATCGTGCAAGCGGAGTCGATCGACGCAGCAGTAGCGCTGCTGGCCGACAGCCCCATGGACATGTGGGTCTACGAAGCCATGCCGATGTGACCTGCACAAGACTCAGCGACGAGGCGTGCCGCTAGGGAGCAGGAATCGCATCCGCTCGGCCCCGCGCCGTCCGCCACATAGGCTTGAAGCAGTTCACGGCGTTGTGTGACGTGGGAAGGGAGGAGCAGGTGCAGAACATCGCCCGCAATTTCTCGATCGTGTTCTTGCTGTTGTTCGCCGGGGTGTGGGGGTGGATCATTCGAGAGGTGATCATCTTCAACCCGATGAACGCCGGCGACGTGGCGCCCTTGCCCGATGCCGTGATCACCGTGGCCGGGTTCCTGGCGAGTTCCGTCGGCGCGGCGACGGCGGCGATCCTGGGGATCGAGTTGCAGAAGATCTCGACCGGGGCCGGCGGAGGAGACGGCGCCAGGAGCATCGCGGCGCAAGTCAGAAACGCTGCGACGAGCGACAGGATGATCGCCGCCGGGGTCTACGTCTACGGCCTCGTCGGGCTGGCTGTGCTGATCACGTGGATCTCGCTGGACACCGTTTCACCGGAGATCGTGAAGACGTTTGCACTCGGCGCCCTCGGCTGGATCGCCGGCACCTTCTCGGCAACCTTCAAAGCCGGCTGACGGAGCAGCGAACCGACCTCTGCCGTCGAGCGGACAGCCCCGGGCGACCGACTTCATGGTTTTCAGACTCGTCTTTGGGCGGGAGAGGCCTGGCGCTCCTTCGGGAGGCACCATCGATATGCCAGCGGGATTGGCTCCATGTCACGGCGGTGCACCTGGTCCTCGAGCGGGGACCTCGCCCCCTTCACCCAGCGTCGCGGCGCCTGCGCAGCGCCTCCAACTGCGGAGTGGCGCCTCGGGCCTCGAGCACTTCCTCGGCGCGGTCGGTGCCGATGCTCATGAGCTGGTTGAACACCTCATAGCTGAAAGAGAACGACGCCAGCGCCTCGCCGTCGTGCTGGCCGATCGCCTGGTCCAGCGCGTCGACGACGGCATCGCTCGGCCATCTGCCGACGATCGGAAGCACGAACCCGACCAGGCCCGGGTCGCCGATGGCGGCGATGATCTCCGGCTCCAGCGACGGGTCAATGGCCTTCAGCACGTCCAGCCGGGCCTCGTAGTCCCCTCCCCTCGCCCGCTCCAGCAGGTGACGAAACCCTGCGGCGTCGGCGACGGCCGGTTGCAGCCGGCGGATGGTCCACTCCAGCCAGTTGCGGAACGACAGGTAGCGGGTCGCCCCCTCCTTGTAGAAGTCCCACACCTCCCAGCGATCATCGACTGGAACGAGCACCATCCGAAAGGGACCGGCCATCGAGCTGATCAAGAGCGCTCCCGCCAGCGGACGGAGATCCATGACTTCGGTGCCGTCCGCCGCATCCTCTGTCTCGGGGAACTGGTCGCCCTCGACCCACATCTCGGTCCACCACCCGTCAGCATCCATCACCGGCGCCACGTCCTCCACCGGCAGCAGGCCGGCCCCGGTCACCGACGTTCCGACCCGCTCGAACAGATCGCGCTGGAGAACCACCCCGCCCCAATCGGCGTAGGCGCCGTTGCTGATGGAGAGGAACTCGCGGTAGTCGTGTGGGAGGCGCAGCCCGAGCCGATTCTCGGCGGCGGAGATCTCGGTCACGGTCGCACCGGGCCGGAGCACCGAGCCCGTCGCCGAGACCTCTGGCACCGGAGGCTCGTCCGGATGGATCTCGGCCACCACCAGATCACTCCACTCTTCGAGGAGCGAAGCCAGCGACCGGGTCACATCCGGGTGCGCGCCGCGTAGAAGGGCCGCACCGACGCCGTCGCCGGGAGGCGCTCACCGGCCACTTCGATCTGCCAGGTCGCCGACTCGGCCCACTCCTTGGTGACACCGGCATCTCGCAGCACGTAGCCCGCCGCCAGAGGACGGCCTTCCACGTAGCTCCACATGCCCGACGTGGTCCGGCCGACGATCTCGCCGTCGGCCCAGATGGGCTCGTCGTGGTAGATCAAGCGCTCGGTGTTCTCCAGCCGGAAGTACAGGAGCCGCTTCGCGCGCGGCTGCTCCTTCTCCGCCAGCAGCGCTTCCCTGCCGATGAACCCGCCTTCCTTGTCCCAGGCCACGGCGAACCCGAGGCCCGACTCCAGCGGCGTGTCCTCGTCGGTGATGTCGTGGCCCCAATGCTTGTACCCGGCCTCCAGGCGCAGCGTGTTCATGGCGTGGTACCCGGCGTGCCGCATCCCGTGCGCCGCTCCCGCCGCCACGACGGCGTCGTACAACGCCTCGGCATCGGTCGCCGCCGCGTTCAGCTCCCACCCCAGCTCGCCGACGTAGCTCACCCTCAGCGCCAACACCGGCACGCCGGCGATCTCCAGCTCCTGGGCGGTGCCGAACGGGAACGCCTCGTTGTCGAGCGGCGTGTCGGTCAATCCCGCCAGCACCTCCCGGGCCCGCGGCCCCATCACTCCCAGCGTGCACAGGTCGTCGGTGACGTCGGTGAGGTCCACGTCGTGGCCCCGACTCTCCCGTCGCAGCCACGTCCAGTCGCGCCGGGCCACCGCAGCACCCGTGACCACCAGGTAGTGGTCCTCGCCGCGCCGGGTCACCGTCAGATCGCTCTCGATGCCGCCCCGCTCGTTGAGCCACTGGGTGTAGACCACCTTGCCGACCTCGGTGTCGACCTCGTTGGCCGAGATCCGGTTCAGCGCCGCCATCGCACCGGGACCGCGCACCTCGAACTTGACGAACGACGTCTGGTCGAACAAGCCGACGGCGTTGCGCACGGCGTCGCACTCCCGGCCCGACGCCTCGAACCAGTTCTGCTTGCCGTACGAGTACTCGTAGCGGCGCTCCTCACCGGCGGTGGCGTACCAGTTGGGCCGCTCCCACCCGGCGGTCTCGCCGAAGACGGCGCCGGCGGCCTCGAGCCGGTCGTGGAACGGCGACACCCGCACCCCGCGGGCGCTCTCGTACTGGCGGAACGGCCAGTGCATGGCATACAGCAGTCCCAGGCTCTCGGAGATCCGCTCCTGCAGATACTTGGGCTCGTTCTGGAACGGGAAGGTGCGGCGGATGTCTACCGGCGAAAGGTCCATCGGCGGATGGCCGTCGACGATCCAGTCGGCCAGCACCCATCCGGCACCCCCGGCGGACTGGATCCCCACCGAGTTGAACCCGGCGGCGATGAAGACGCGGTCCACCTCGGGCGACTCACCCAGGTGGTAGACGCCGTCGGGGGTGAAGGCTTCGGGCCCGTTGAAAAACAGCTGGATGCCGGCATCGGCGAGGCCGGGCATGCGGTGGATGGACCGCTCGAAGATGGGGCCGACGTGGTCCCAGTCCTCCGGCAGCGTGCCGAAGCTGAAGTCGCGGGGGATGCCGTCGAGCTTCCACACCTTGCCGCGGGGCTCGAAGAAGCCGGCCATCACCTTGCCGGCCTCCTCCTTGAAGTACGTGTAGTTGGTGGGGTCCCGCAACGTCGGCAGGCCGGAGGGCAGGCCGGGACTGGGCTCGGTGACCAGGTAGAAGTGCTCGCACGCCTGCAGCGGCACCGAGATGCCAACGGTGGCGGCGAGCTGGCGGGTCCACATGCCGGCGGCCAGCACCACGGTCTCGGCCTCCACGTAGCCCCGCTCGGTGTCGACGCCGGCGACGCGGCCGTTCTCCACCCGCAGCTTCTCCACGGCGACGCCTTCGACGATGCGGGCGCCGCGGTCCTTGGCGCCCTTGGCCAGGGCCATGGTCGTGTCGACCGGGCTGGTTTGACCGTCGCGGGGGATCCACGCCGCGCCCACCAGGTCATCAGTGTTGAGCAGCGGCCAGCGTTCCTTCGCCTCGGCGAGGTCCATCTCCCACATGTCGACGCCGACGGTGCGCGCCATCGACAGGCCGCGCATGATCTCCTCCCACCGTTCGGGGTCGCTGGCGACCGAGATCGACCCGGTGACGGTGTAGCCGGTGGCCTGGCCGGTCTCGTCTTCCAGCTCTTCGAACAGCCGCGCCGAGTAAGTGGCGAGCTTGGTGAGGCTGTGGCTCGACTTGAGCTGGCTGACCAGCCCGGCGGCGTGCCAGGTCGTGCCGCCGGTGAGCTGGCCCTGCTCCAGCAGCAGCACGTCGGTGACGCCGCGTCGAGTCAGGTGGTAGGCGATGGAGCACCCGATGATGCCGCCGCCGACGACCACCACCTGGGCCCGGTCGGGCAGCGGCGCGGTCACACGTCCCGTCCCATGGAGTGTCCCGTCAGCTGAAACGTTCCACTGGATAGGATGACCTCTGAAGCGAGAGGAGACGGGTGCAGACCATCGAGCGGGCCTTCGCCGTGCTGCGCGCCCTGGCCGCAGCCGACGGCAGCGCCGGGGTGAGCCACGTAGCGCGCCAGACCGGCCTGCCGAAGAGCACGGTGTCGCGTCTCCTGGCCGGCCTCGAGGCCATCGGGGTGCTGGAGCGCCTCGACGCCGCCGGCAACTACGCCATCGGCCCCGGCCTGGCCACCATCACCGCCAAGGCAACCCCGGCGGGGTCGCTGCGGGAGCTGAGCCGGCCGTACCTGCGGGACCTGGTGGACGAGGTTGGCGAGAGTGCCGGGCTCACCGTGCCCGACGGCAACACGGCGCTGTACATCGACCACGTCGGCGCCGAGGGTGCCGTGCAGACCCGGGACTGGACGGGCATGCGGTTCCCGTTCCACACCGTCGCCGGCGGCCACGCCATGCTCATGACCTGGTCCGACGACGAGATCAACGGCTACTCCAAGGCCGGCCTCGACGCCTTCACTTCGGCCACGGCCACCACCGCCAAGGAACTGCTGGCCCGCATCCGCAAGGCCCGCCGCCACGGCTACGCCTGGACGATGGGCGACTTCGACGATGACATCAACGGCGTCGCCGCCCCGGTGCGCGACGCCGACGGCCGGGCCATGGGGGCGGTCACCGTGTACGGGCCCAGCTACCGGTTTCCCGCCGAGGGCGAGGAGGCCACGGTCGGGGAGCGCATCGTCGCCGTCGCCCAGCTGATCGAGGCCCGCTTCCGCGCCGCTTGACGTCACCACCGGCGATCCTCCCCGGTTCGTGCCTTCGGGTCGAGCTTGATGGGGAAGCGCTCCCGGATGGCGGCATCCACCTCCGGCGACACGTGACCGGGATGGTGCGTGGCCATCACCTTGCGCACGTACTCGTGGGCCCGCTCCGCCGCGGTGGTCGCCCCTTCGTCGACCCAGTCGTCGGGGCTGAGCCGATCGCCCACCTCGGGATACACGTACTCGCGTTGCATCAGCCGCAGTGTCTGGTCGTGGCCGAGGAAGTGGCCGGCGCCGCCGATGACCTCGTTGATGACATCGCGCCCCAGGGTGTCTTCGTTCACCTCGATGCCACGCACCGTGCGGTTGACCGCCCCGAGCAGGTCGTTGTCGATGACCATCATCTCCAGCGAGCATGCCAGCAGCGACGCCAGCATGCCGGCGGACTCGTACACCAGGTTGGAGCCGGCGTGGGCGGCGAGCGCCACCGTGAGGCCCTTTTCGTGACCGGCCTGGGCGTCGGCCACCTTCGAGTCGGCCATCCCCGCCGGCACCCCTGAGGGCAACCCCAGCCAGTTGGCTACCTGGGCGGCGCCGGCCGCGAGCACAGCCTCCTCGCCGCTGCCGCCGCTCATGGCGCCGGTGCGGAGGTCGCTGACGAAGGGCCACAGACCCATCACACAGGGGTGGCCCGGCGACAACAGGTTCACACTGGTGAGCGCCGCCAGGCATTCGGCCAAGGCCTGCACCAGCGACCCGGCCAGGGCCGCCGGCGACGTGGCCCCGGCCTGGCCGGCGGACAGCAGGTTGATGGGCATGCCGGTGCGCACCTGGGCCACCATGCACTCGGCGGTGTCGATGGCGAAGCGCAACGGCGGCACCACAAACGTGGCGTTGGCCACCACGAACGGCCGCTTGCGGAACTCGCCCTCACCGCCCAGCACCATGTCGAACATCTCCACCGTCTCGTACACGTGCTCGGGCAAGAAGTACGACGTGCCGGTCGGCTTGGTGGTGCCCGCCATGGCGGCGTAGGCGGTGTTGATGTCCAGCTCCCTGGCGCCTTCGCAGTCGCGGGTGACGACGGGGCGAACGAAGAAGTGGATGTGCTCCAGGGTATCGGCGAGGCGGGACAGGTCGTAGAGGTCGGCGGAGGTGGAGTGGCGGAAGCGCTGGGTGTCGTGGTCCAGCATCAGCACCGCCGCACCGGCGGTGCCGAAGTGCACCTTGGAGTCGGCCAGCTCGATGCTGCGGTCCTCGTCGATGCCGTGCCACACCCAGCTCTTGGCCGCCGTGTCGATGGCGCCTCTCACCACGTCCTTCGGATAGCGAAGCCGCCCGTTGTCATCGACGAAGCCGCCGGCAGCGGTGACGGCTTCGATGAAGTCGGGGATGGGGTCGGCCATGCCGAGGTCTTCGAGCAGGTCGAGTGCCGCCTCGAAGATGCTGGACATGTCCGAGTCGGTGAGCGGCTTGTAGGCCCCGCCGCTCAGACCGGGGCGCACCGCTCTTTGGTCCTCGGTGGGGCCGGCGGCGCGGGCGGCCACCCGGGCAGTCCGCCCGCCGGAGCGGCGTCGCTGGCCCATCAGGCGCGCAGCCGTTCGTTGGCCGGGTCCCAGGCGGCGTCCTCCAGCACCGTGGCGTCGCGCAGCTCACCCATCACCCGCACCTGGAACGTGGAGCCGGGTGTGGCGTAGTCGGGGTGGACGTAGGCGAACAGCAGGCTCTTGCCCACCGAGTACCCGTAGGCGCCGCTTGTGGTGATGCCCATCAGCCCGTCGGCGCCGTAGGTGGGCTCGTTGCCCCGGCAGTCGGCGTCGGCGGCGTCCAGCTCGGCGTACACGCACACCATGTCCAGCGGGTCGGTCTTGTGCTCGAGGGTGGCCGCCTTGCCCTTGAAGTCCTTGTCGTAGTCGACGAAGCGCTCGATGGCGGCCTCCACCGGCGTGATCTCCGTGGTCAGCTCGCTCCCCCACGCCTTGTACGCCTTCTCGATGCGCATGACGTTCATGGCCCGGCTGCCGAAGTCGACGAGGCCGTGGGGTTCGCCCGCCTCCTGGATGAGGGTGTACAGCTCCATGATGCGCTCGAGCGGGTGGTGCAGCTCCCAGCCCAGCTCGCCGACGTAGGACACCCGCAGGGCGATACAGGGGATGCCGCCGACGGTGATCTCCTTGCCCGTGAGCCAGCGGAACGAGTCGTTGGACAGGTCGGCGTCGGTGATCTCCTGGAG
>JBFGCM010000115.1:0-9022 GCA_041581135.1 Acidimicrobiia bacterium | reverse complement strand
GGCACCTCGAACAGCGGAGCGCCCATGTCGTCGAAGGAGCGCTGGAGTCCATACTCCGCCCTGATCCGGTTCCCTGGTGGCATCCCTGGTGGTGTCCCTGGTGGTGTCCCTGGTGGTGTCCCTGGTGGTGTCCCTGATGGTGTCGCGGTGTGGGGAGATGCAGGGAACGTCGAAGCCATGGCGCCTCAGCCTGATCGAACGTACGTTCGATGTCAAGGATCTGGCGCCGCGACCGATACCTACCGCGAAGCGTTGTACCTGTGCCACAATCGGTGGCAACACATCCGCACAGATGATCGCCGCACCCACCATCGGGCGCCTCGTGCTCGTCGTCGCTCTCCTGGGAACGGCGTGCTCGTCGACGTCGCCAAGCCTGGCTCCCACCTCCGAGGTGCCGGCCGGTTCGGTTCGCCTGCAGCTGGCACTGGAGCCGGGAGACGTCATCCGCCAGTCGGTGACGAGTGAGCAGGTGGTGGCGCAGAACCTGGACGGTCTCGACCTGGTGGTGTCCGAGAGCACGACGCTGGACACCGTTCTCACGGTTGTCGAGGTGTCGGACTCCGGCCTCGCCACCGTGCAGCTCGAGTATGAGCGTGCTGCGTTCTTCCAGGATTCCGACTTCGGGATCGTGGAGTACGACTCGGCGACCTCAACCGGCCCGCCTCCGGCCGACGCCGAGGGGGTGGCGGCGCTGGTGGGGCTCCAGCTCGAGTTCCTCATCGGACGCGACGGCCGCATCGCCGAGCTGCGAGGGTTCGATGGGTTCGCGATGCAGTTGTTGGCCAACGCCGGGCACGAGGGTGTCGCCGCCGAACAGGTCGACGCCGTCCTCGGCGACTACCTGTCGGAGGACGGGCTACGCCGCGAGCTGGAGTTGAGCTTTGCGGTGTACCCACCAGAGCCGGTGGCTCCCGACGACACGTGGCTGCTTCCCACCGAGGAGGAAGCGTTCGGCTTGCGTGGCATGGCTGAGTACCGCTTGGAGTCGATCGCCGGGGATGAGGCGATCGTGAGCATGACGGCCGACCTCGCCACGAGCGACGGTGCCAGTCGCGTGGCCGAGGACGGGTCGAGCCTCAGCTACGACCTCACCGGAACCAATACGGGCACCATCACCTTCGATGTCGATCACGGCCTGGCGCTGTCCTCCCGCATGAACGGCGTCGTGACGGGCACCGTCACGTCGACCCCACCGGAGGGTGAGGGCGTCCCCGTCTCGTGGCCGTTGTCCATCGAGCGGACCGTGACGGTGACGACCGCCGTCTGATCACCCGAGGGCTGCCCGTTGGCGCACGGCCTCGTACAACAGGACGGCGGCGGTGGCGGAGGCGTTCAAGCTGTCCGAGCCGCCCCGCATGGGGAGCGAGACGGTCACGCCGTCCCAGCCGGCGGACAGGCCGGCGTGCTCGGCGCCGATGACGATGGCGGCCGCGCCGCAGAGGTCCGCCTCCCACGGCGCGACGGCGCCGGTCGGGTCGGCGGCGAACACCCGGATGTGCCGCTGTTCGAGCCAGCGCTGCACGTCCGGCATCGTGCCGAC
This sequence comes from Acidimicrobiia bacterium, assembly GCA_041581135.1. GTDB lineage: Bacteria > Actinomycetota > Acidimicrobiia > Spongiisociales > UBA5794 > JBFGCM01. The sequence continues at coordinate 7,482 of JBFGCM010000115.1, read as the reverse complement.
GGCCACCGGCACCAGGAAGAGCGCGCCCTGGGAGGACCGCACCACGTTGGGATTGAAGACGTCGGTGGCGGGGTCGGCGACGATGACGGCGTCGGCGCCGGCCCCGTCGGCGCTGCGCAGCATCGCCCCGAGGTTGCCCGGTTTCTCGATGGACTCGACCACCAGGATCAGAGGTGCGGGCGGCAGCTCCAGTTGCTCGAGCGTCGTGGTGGGCTGCACGGCAAGGGCGAGGAGGCCATCCGGATTGGCTCGTTGGGACGCTTTGGCGAAGGCCGCCGTGCTCGTGGGGGTCACCCGGATCCCCTCATCGCGCAGCCGATCGGCGAAGGTCGCCCGGTCACCCGTGGCGTGCGGCGACACCAAGACCTCTTCCAACGTGATGCCGGCGGAGTGCGCCCGCATGAGCTCGCGGTGGCCCTCGATGAGGAACCGGCCCGAACGGTCTCGCTCCCGCCGCTTCCGCAGTCGGACGAGCCGCTTGATCGTGGGATTGGTGGGACTCTCGATCACCAGCCGCTGCCGCCGCCAGCGGAGAACCCGCCGCCACCTCCGAATCCACCGAAGCCGCCGCCACCCCACGAGGAGCCGCCCCATGATGATCCACCACTGCTGCCGAAGCCGCCGCCGCCGCCCCACCACGAACCTCGATTGCCTGACCAGGTGGTGTCGCGATAGACGGGTTCCCACCCGAAGCTGCCGCTGTGGCCACGGGTGATCACCCAGTGATAGAAGAGCAGGGTGAACGGATCGAAGCTCCCGAGCCTGCCCGGGATGGGTTCGCCGGTCCAACTGTCTTTCTGACCGCTGGTGCCGGCGTGGGCGAGCTCGGGGGCGAAGCGGTCGGCGTCCGAGATGCCGCTACGGGCCAGCGCCTGGCGCTGCGCGGCATACGCGAGGGCGAAGGCCCGCGGTCCGCGCGGGTCGGACGCCCCGAACGCTGCGGCCACGTCCGCATAGGCGCCCACCAGCCCGAGAGCGGCGAGGGCACGGCGGGCCTCGAGCCAGCGCCGCATGGCCTGGGTGGGCTCCAACGAGATGGCCAGGATGCCGGCAATGGTGCGCCGCGTGTCGCCCGTGATGTCCTCGTCCACCAGCGCCGCCATGAGCTCCTCGAAGACCTCCGGGCCGTCGTCCCGGCGCCGGAGCAGCGCCGCAGTGATGGAGATGGGGAGGCTGAGCCGCTCGGCCTCGCGCCGCACGAAGTCGACTTCGCGCCGGTCCTTGAGCCCGGCGAGGGCATACTCCACCGCCTCCTGGGGCCGGAAGCCTCGGTTGCGATTGGCGTCGTAGGCGTCGACGAACTCGGCGACATTGGCCTCGTCGTGGTTGAGCAACAGCAGTGCTGCGATGGCGGGCAGCACCAGCCCGTCGCTCTCGAGCGCATCGCCCAATCGCTCCAGCTCGGTGCGCACCCGCTCGTACTCGGCGTAGGCGGTGTCGGGATCGTCGGTCACGTCGGCCAGGGCGGCGGCGACGGCCGGCCGAGCCGAACTGGAGGGAAGCCGCTCGTAGAGTGTCGTCATGGTCTCGGACTTGGCGACCGCCGTGGCATAGGCCGACTCCATCTCTTCCACCGAGTCGGCGACGGTTGCTGCCGGGTCGAGGGCCGGACCGGCTCGGTGGAACCGCTCTCCCCGATCGGTGACGAGGGCATACCCGGCCTCGGTCGAGGTGGCACGGGTGGCGATCTCCTGGGCGACACGACGCCGCGCCGCGGCGACCCGGTGGGGACGAAGGGTCTCGACGATCCGGTGGACCTCGGCGAGCGCCACTTCGAACGCATCCGTGTGCTCGTACGGCACCTCCAGCGCGGCCGTGGCGGAGTCCTGGACCGCCTGCTCCAAGAGCGGACGTTCGGTGGAGGCTCGAAGCTCCAATGGAACTTCGCTCTCGGCGAGTAACCGATCGAGGTCGAACAGCTGAACGAGATCGACGTGTGCCAGCGCATGCACCAGCGGCTGTGACGGCGCAGTGCCGCCGGCCAGCTGGTCGAGCGCCTCCAGCGAGTCGGCGGTGGTCGCTGCCGGGGGCGCCCCCTCGAGTGACAGCGAGTAGTCCCGGGGCCGGGGCAACTCCTGGCCGGTTGCTTCGAGCAACGCCAGTGCGGCGTCGATCCGCTCCGCTCTCTTCTCGCGTTCCCGCTCCCGTCGCCGTCTCCGATCGCGATAGACGGCAACGCCGCCGGCGGCGAGCACGCCGCCGAACAGCGTCAAGCCCACCGCCGTCGGGGCGAACCCGGGCCACAGCGAGCTGCCGTCGTCGGACGGAGGGTCGACGACGACCGGAGGAGCGACGACGCCGTTGTCGGATCCGTCCGAGTCCGGGGAGTCCAGGTCGGTGAGGGCCGTCCGCAACCGCTCGACGATCACCGCCGCGCCGAGACCGAACTCGCCATCGGCGAAGAAGCTGTTGCCGGCCGACGTGATCTCGTCGCCCGGTAGGGAGATGCCGCCGCCGTCGGCCAGCTCGGTGCGCCGATCGTCCAGGGACACCAGCAACACGATCCCGTCGTCTGCTCCGGCCGTGCCCACCCCCCACGCATTGCCGATCTCGACCGCGAACTGCGCCGGAGAGGTGCCGGGCGGCGTGTCTTGGACGATGACGAAGGCCACTTGATTGCCGAACTCGGCGACGAGCTCTCCGATCTGCCCTTCGAGGTTGCGCTCCTCTTCGGCGGATACGACGCCGGCGTCGTCGGTGAACCATCCGTCGCAGACGACACCGGCATACTCGCCACACGTCGGAGGAGCCGACTGGGCCCAGGCAGGCACCGTGGATACGAGGAGCACGGCGACGGCCCAGGTCGCCGCAATGCGGAACTGCTTCATACCCGCCACGCTACCCGGGCGGCGTGCGGAGGAAGAACGGGCCACGGGTACGATCGCGCCGACCGGGATCCGGCTCGAAGGAGGCACGGTGGACACGATCGTCATCTCGTTGACCACACCACGGGAATCAGCAGTGGTCGATCTCACCGGACACGCCGCCGATTTCGTTGCCGGAAAGGGGTCCGGTTTGTTGCACGTGTTCGCACCTCACGCCACGGCCGGCCTCGCGCTCATCGAGACCGGTGCCGGCAGCGACGACGACCTTCTCGATGCTCTGGGCGAGCTGTTCGGCGGCGGCGACTGGCGGCACCGGCACGGCTCGGCGGGTCATGGGGCCGATCACGTGATCCCGGCCTTCATCGCTCCGTCGCTGGTCGTGCCGGTCGTGGAAGGTGCGCTGGCCCTGGGGACGTGGCAGTCCGTGGTGCTGGTGGACCCCAACCGCGACAACGCCAGCCGCCAGGTTCGCTTGAGCTTCCTTCCCGGCTGAGCTCAGCTGCCCAGCCGCCCGACGATCCAGTCAGCCGATCGACGAACGAGCAGCTCGCGTTTGGTGCTGCGAGTGTCAGATGCCTGCTCGTCGAGCCACCACGCTTCTTTGTTGTCGCCCTCCAGTGTGGCGACTTCCACGCCGCCCGCGCTCCACACGTCGAGGAGGGGTGACATGTCGGCTTTGTCGAACGGCACCACCAGGGCTCTGCTGCCGGTCGGCACGAGGTCGGCCAGATTCATCCCGGCCAAACTGTCGTAGAAGCGAGACGTGATCTGGTACCCGATGAGCTCGATGGTGCCCTCGGCGCGTAGCCGTTCCATGAGGTCGGCCATCTTCTCTCGTTTGGTGTCGCCGGCCATGGCGGCGATGGCGTGGCCCCGCACGGCCTCGCGGATGAAGACGTCTGCGTCGAGAACGGGATCCCACAACATGAGTGCAGAGCCTGCAACGTCCATGGCAAGCCGGCTTGCCGGGAACGATCCCAGCCGGACACCGACGAATGCCACCGGGGACACCCCGGTCCGGGTCTCGAGCCGGCGACGGGCTTCCTCGGCCCCGGTGATCATCGCAGGAAGGGCGAGGTCCTCATCGCTTCCCGAGCTGTTCCCGTCGCCCCGGTAGTGGAACCGTTGCACCGCCAGCCCGCGAGCCGCGAGCTCCCGGGCGAGCAACAACTCGAGATGATAGGACTTGAGCAGCTCGGCATGGGTGGAGCTGCAGATGACGACTCCCCCCACCGTCTCCCCCGCAGGGACATGGGTCGAACCCCACATGGTGGGCTCGTCCCCGAAGTACGCGATCTCCTCGAGCGCACCCGATCCGGGTTCGTGCCGTGTGGCCGTCGAGTGTGCGGTCACCCGCCTTGCCTCTCCACCCAGTCGACCACAGAGCGAATCGAGGCGTCCTGAGCGCTCACGGTGAGAAAGCCCCGTACCTTGCCGGACACGATCTCGACATCGACCAGATCGTGGTGCTGGTCCAGGAACTCGCCCAGTCTGCCGGCGCGTGCCTCCTGGAACTCCGTGAAGAACGGGTCGGCGTCGCCGAACAACAGCCGAACCGGAACGCCGCCTTCCAGGAGGGCGCGCAACGGCCGCTGGAACTTGAGTGACGCGTCTCTGGCGCTCCGCCCCTGCGGAGCTTCCCCGGAGCCGGCTCGGCGAGGTCCCCGGCCCACCACCGACCGGGCCTTCATCGAGAGCACCCGCCGTGCGGCTCGTCGGGACTGCTTGTTGGTGACCAGCTTGCGCAGATTCTGGGGCGTGATCGCCTTCTTGGCCAGCGAAGCCGCTCCCACGTACTCGGCCAGGTGCTCGGCGTCCTCCTGACCCTTGGTGACGTCCCGCACCGGGGGTACCAGGAGGTGCACGGCGGCAATGCGCGGATCGCCCACGGTGCCTTCCAGCGCGGTGCGCGAGCCGTAGCAGGTGCCCACGACGATGAAGCGTTCGGCGCCGTGATCGGCCAGCACGTCGAACCCTGCCGCGAGCTCGGAGAGGGCGGGGCGGTCCAGGTCACAGCACACGAGCTCGCCGACGCTGTAGCCGATGCCGGCGTAGTCGAAGCGCAACACCGGGTAGCCGCGATCGGCGAGAGAGCGGGCCATCTTCAACCACATCCGGTTGCGCCCCAGGGTGGTGGTGCCGCCGAAGCTCCCGGACAACAGGATCACCCCGGTGGTGCTCGGGGGAGACGTGCGCGGCATGCTCACGAACCCGAAGAACTGCTTCTCCGGCTCCGGAAAGAACACGGGAACGTCGATGGATTCGGTCCCGATGTGATCGATCATGGGTTCGGTGGTCCCCACGCGTGCATCCCCCTGGCGTCCTCGTGGAACGACGATTGTAACAATCGGCATTCTCCTCCAGATCTGAAGGTCCCTCGCCGAGAGTTGTCCCGTACCGCCGGTACGCTTCGGTTCGACCAGGAGGTAGTCGCGCCCGTGGGCCGCCGTCACGTGTTCATGTTGTTGTTCGTCGCCGCCTGTTCCGGTGGCGCGTCGCCGACGACCACCGTCCCCGCCGCTGCGGCGCCGACGAGCACGATGCAGGGTCCACAGACCGGCACCAGTGTCGGCGACACTGCTCCGGTGGCGACGACCACGAACCCCGGGTCATCTGAGGATCAGCCGGAGAGCACGGGGCCGACCGCGACGACTCCTCCTGCCGCCACCACGGCGCCGACCACCACCGTGGCGGGTGGGGGCCCAACGACCACGCCTCCGCCGCCGGTCGCCGCCGGCACCGCCGCGTTGGCCGGCACCGTCCCGGCCGGCTCCATCGGTGTCGTCGGTTGCTCGAACACGTCGCGGGCGGTGAACGGCTATCTCGTCGTCTCCGAGTACGACCTGCTCGCCGAGGGTGGCCTCGACGCGGGTTCCATGGGCATCTGGGGCAGACCCGGCAGTGTGCAGTACGACCGGTTCTGGGGCGCGTACGACGACCGCCGGCCTTCCAGCGGTTACGCAGGCACCTGGGTGCAGCTCTGTCCGCGGGATCGGCAGCACTCGGGCGTGTTCGACGACAGCCACAAAGCGTTTGTCGAGCACATCGTGTGGGCCGTCCACCAGCGGGACGCCGGAATCCCGATATGGGTCTCAGGCATCAACACCTTCGAGGACGGACTGGTGTGCGAGACGGCGGGCGTGGAGGGTCCGGCCATCACGGCGGAAGCGGCCGACTGGGCGGCGGCGACGATTCCGGGCGTGTCCCGGGGCCCTGACCTGGGTCCCATGGTCGCCGCCCATCTGGATCCGGGCGAGACGTGTCACCCGAACGCCGAAGGCCGCCTGTTCCTCGGGAGCCAGTTGGCAGCGTTCTTCGACGGCGTCTGAGGCGCCGGCGTCACCCGAAGCGCAACGGCAGGTCGGTCGGGCGATAGAAGCCCGGCTCCAGCTGGTTGCACAGATCCAGCGCCCTGACGAGCTGGGCGGTGGTGCCGTCCACTCCGGGGTAGCCGCCCTCGATGGTGGCTTCGAGCCGGGGAATGCCGTCGACGGTCACGTGGTCGACGGGATCGGATATGCCGTACGCCAGGCTCAGGTCGAGCTCGATCCGGCGCTGATCCGGCGTGCGCAGCTCGGCGCGGTGGTGCACCCCCAGCACCAGGCCGTCGTCGCCGATGATGGGCTGGACGGTCTCCGAGAGGTCATGCGTGGGCCAACCGAGACCTGCCGCGATGAGCCTGGCGCTCCCCGTGAGCCCGACGTGGCCGAGGCGTCCGGTCCGGATCCCCTCTTCCGCCGATTCCACGGTCTCGCCGTGACCGGTACGAGTCGGCAGCAGCTCGCGATGGGTGGCGGTGTCCACACGCCGCTTGACCATGACGGCCTTCACGCCTCGGCACGCAGCCGCCAGCATCAGCGGCAGCCGGTCCATGGCGAATCCCGGGTTGGCGCCGGCGGTGATCACGACCCTCCCGTTGCTCCTGGCCGAGGTGGCCAGCGCCTCGTGTACGTGGCGATCAGGCCAGGCGAGTTCCTCGCACGGGGTCACCACGTGATAGCCGATGGAGACGAGACGGATGATCTCGGGCGCCGCCACGGCGGCCAGCGAGGAGATGGCGACGACTGCACGGTCTCCGGCGCGCGCCGCCGGGAGGTCGGCACTGGCCGTGTACTCAGGGGCATCGAACCGGCCCTCGAGCCTGGCGAGGGCGGCGGGGTCGGCGTCCACGACCGCTGCGATCTCGTCGACGGCACTCTCGTCGAGTGCCGCCTGGGCCGCCGACGTACCGATCGGACCGGCCCCGAGGATGACTAAGCGGGACATGGCGGAGCCGGATGCTAGCCCGGATCGGGCTCAGCGGCCGCTGTTACGGAACGAGCTCGATACGGGGAAGATGTTGTTTCCGGCGTCGAGCGCAAACAGCAGGCAGGTCACCGATCGATCGTCCTGGTTCCACGACTCCTCGGTGGGGATCAGATAGTCGTACCACAGCGTGGACTCCTCGAATGCGACACCCACGTACCCGGCGAAACGGTCGTAACACATCTGGTCGGCGATTTCGAACATGACTTGATCATCGGCGTACGCCGCCAAGTCGTACCTGGGCACCGCATACACCTCGAACTGATGGGGCTCGGTACAGGCGACGGTCTCGAGGGACGAGATCTGTGTGGCTTCGACATCGATGGTCTCGATGCAGTCACCGACCCCGACG
>JBFGCM010000114.1:0-9030 GCA_041581135.1 Acidimicrobiia bacterium | reverse complement strand
GGGTCACTTTGCACTCGTAACTGGCCATAGCCCACGCAGCAGAAAACCCAGGCAGTGCCTGGGTTTTCTGGCCGTAGCGGGGGCGGGATTTGAACCCGCGACCTCCGGGTTATGAGCCCGACGAGCTACCAGACTGCTCTACCCCGCGTCGCTGTGGGCGGCATTATACCAGCCCGCCACTCGCACCAATCCGGGGCAAGCCTGCCCTCGGGCCGGACACTGACCAGGTTTTACTTCCATCGCGTGGTACAAGTCGGCGTCTCGAGGCTCTACACGGGTGAGATGCTGATGACTCGCACCGAGGAAGCGACATTCGAGCGGTTCGTCGCAGACCACGAACCGAAGCTGCGGCGGGCCCTCGTCTCACGGTACGGATCCGACGTCGGCAGGGAGGCGACGGCCGAAGCCCTGGCGTACGCCTGGGAGCATTGGGACCGGATCGCCGCCATGGAGAACCCCGCCGGCTACCTCTACCGCGTGGGGCAATCCAGCACCCGCCGGCTCTTCACTCGGCGGCCGCACTTCCCGCCCGCAGCCGACGCCGGGATGCCTTGGGTGGAGCCCGGATTGCCCGGAGCCCTCACCTCGCTCAGCTCCCGGCAGCGGCAAGCTGTCGTGCTCGTCCACGGATTCGACTACACGCTCGCCGAGGTCGCCGACCTCATCGGCATCTCCCGCACCAGCGTGCAGAACCACCTCGAACGGGGCTTGTCGAAGCTCCGCGCCAGTTTGGAGGCATCGGCATGAACGACCTACGCGACGAACTCAGGTCCTACATCGACGGCATCGCCGATCCTGTCAGCCCGGCCGAGGCGGGACGTGCCCCGGTGCGCCGGCCGCGCCACGTCCGACCTGTGCTCGCTGTTGCCTTGGGTGCGGCGATCGTCCTGGTCCCCGTTCTCGTTCTCTACGGGTTGGGTGTCCTCGCCCCGGCCCCCGACGTCGCCGACTCCCCACCGCCGGCGACCGTGGTCACCACGGCTCCGCCGCCGCCGATCACGTCAGCTCCGGACACGACGCCGGACCCGGGCACCACCCACCCGCCGGCGACGATCGCTGTGCCCGACCTGATCGGGCTCCCGGCGTCGGAGGCCGTGTTCAAGCTGGGTGACCTGGGTCTGCGCGTCGAGACCTACAACGTGTTCGGAGAGGCGGCGCCACCGGGGCTGGTGGTGGATCAGCAGCCCGCCCCCGGCGAATCGGTGGAGCCCGGAGCCACGGTGGCGGTGGGCGTGTCCGGTATCGCCCATTGCGAGAGCGAACCACCCAAGCCCGCCGCGGGCGAGCAGGTCATCGTCGTGTACTTCGGCTGCATGGGGACGGGCGACGGCGTCACACCGGATGTCAGCTACCCGACCTACCGCATCTTCCCTGAGGCCGCCGACCCTCTCACCAGCGCACTCGAGGGGCTCATCGCCGGCCCCACACTGGAAGAACGCGACAACGGATACGCCTCGTTCTTCAGTGAGGACACGGCCGATGCACTCTCGAGTGTCGAGTTCGTGGGCAGCCACGTGATCGCCGACTTCGACGAGACGATCATCGTGAACAACGCCAGCACCTCGACAGGGATGCTCTTCTTCCACGCCGAGCTGTACGCCAACGTGTTCCAGTTCGACGGCATCGAGTCGATCGAGTTCCGGCTCAACGGAAGCTGCGAGGCGTGGGCGCGATCCTTCGAAGGCGACCAGTGCCAGGTGATGACCCGCGACCGATGGCAGACGGGCCTGGGCAGCTCCGGATGAGCGGCGAAAGCGGCCCCTAGGTCACTTCGGCATCGTGGGATGCGTCTCGTGCTTGTGCTTCTCGCGCTTGGCCTTGCGCTTCTCCTTCAGCGTCTGCGCCGGCTTGCGCTTGGACGGCACCTTGGGACGATCCTTGTTCCCCATGCAATCACCTCGCCCCCAACCTTAGGGCGTCGTCCCTCTCCCCACCCGGGTCATCGGACCCGTTCGCCCTCCAGCGCCTTCTCCAGGCCGGCGGCAGCGCGATCGCCGATCCGTTTGAAGACGAGTCCGAACAAGGGATCGAACAGCCCCAGGAGGCCGTTCAGCGTCACCGTTGCGTCGTAGGTGACGGCGGATCCGCCGTCACGCCCGGCCACGGTGACCGTGTCGATCGACTCGATGAATCGGTTCTTCGCATGAGCCGTGAACGAGTGCGGCCGGTCGAACGCGGTGATCTCGTAGCAAAGCTCAGCACCGCTTGCCACCAGTTCGTAGACGGCGTGGTCGCCACCTGGTGCGCCGACAACGAGGGTGGCCGACGACACGCCGGCGTCCCATTCCTCGAAGTTGCGCAGATCGGCCATGTAGTCGAAGGCCTCCTCGACGGGCCAGGTGGTCAGCACGGTGGTCTGGTATCGGGCCATCGGGATGCTCCTTCGGGTCGCGGCCGCTGACTCGTCTCCTACCCACTCGGTAGGAAATCAATCAGCCAACCGCTCGAAGCTCAGCCGTGCCTCCAGCTCCCCGTCGACGATGCGGCCGGTCTTCTCGAATCCGTAGCTCAGGTAGAACGGCTCTGGGGTGCCGTGGCCTTCGGACCAACTGGTGAGCAAGGTCGACGCGCCCCACTGCCGGCATTGTTCCACGACGAGCCCGAGCACTCGGCTGCCGATACCTCGACGCTGGTGCGTGCGATCGATCAGCAACCGCCACAGGTAAGGCTCGGGATGGTGCTCGGTGACCATGGCGAGCATCACGAAGCCGGCGATGTCCCCGTCTGCGGTGACGGCGCGCATCCACGGCACCACCGGCGCGCCTTCGATCTCTTCTGGGAAGAGGGCGTCGGCGAAGCTTGCGCTCATCGGGGCGACGAATCGCTCTTGGCTCTTGTGGGTGCGGAGCCGCTCCACCGAACCGACGTTGGCGTGGGAGATCTCCATGAGGTCGACCGTCTCCGGCGGATGCTTGGGTCGGGTGCGCCACGCCTCCCAGTCGTCGCGGGTGAGTCCGTAGAGGTCGTCGTCGGAGTTCTCGTCGCCGACCCAATAGGAGAGCCGGGTCCGACCCTCGTGCAGGAATCCGGTGCGCTCCAGAACTCGGGCCGACGCCACGTTGTCGGGGTGGAGCTTGCCCTCCACCCGGGTCACCCCCACCTCGGTGAAGAGCCACTCGAGCAGCGCCGCCACGGCTTCGGTGGCATACCCGTTTCCCCAATGTGCAGACGCCAGGGTGTAGCCGATCTCCGCCATCCTCCCGCCCCACGCGAGGCGCAACGCCAGGTCGCCATAGGTGGTGCCGTCGTGGCGATCCGCCACGACCACCATGTACCACTCTCCATCCGCCGGGCCCTGCATCGCCCCAAGCGACGCGGCGATGGCCCGTGCCTCTTCCGCCGGATACGGCAGCGTCCAGTTTTGGAACCGGGCGACGTCGGGGTCGTTTCGCCGGGCGAGAAGGTCCGCCTCGTCCTCGGGACGGAAGCGTCGCAGCAGCAGCCGCTCGGAGGTGATCGGGTCGAAGCGCATGGCTCCGATTCAACCAGCGCCACTCCCCGCCGACCGGCGCGGACTCCCGGCGTGGTCCGGTCGCCGGCCAGAGGTCCTGCCGAGACGGCTAACTTGCCCGCCATGCCATTCGACGTTGCCGCCCTCGGCGAACAAGAACTGCCCGATCCGGACGGTGAACCGCACCGGCTCGGCGAGCTGTGGGCCGAGTCACCACACCTGTTGCTGTTTCTGCGCCACTTCGGCTGACTGACCTGCCGAGAGCGGGCCGGTCAGGTCCGCGAGCGCTATGAAGAGGTTCTGGCGACCGGTGCCGGCGCCACGGCCATCGGCACCGGGGGCAAGCGCTATGCCCAGGCGTTCATCGAGGACGAGTCCGTCCCGTTCCCCGTGCTGCTCGACGAAGACGGTACGGCGGCCGAGATCGTCGGGACCGGGACCATCGGCGCTACCACGTTGCTGAAGCCAAGAGCGGTTGCCGCAGGAATGCGGTCCTTCACGGGCGGCAACCGGCAACGAAAGACCGGACGCCGGCCGATGCAGCTGGGCGCCACGGTCGTGATCGGCCCCGGCAATGAGATCTTGTACGAGGACTTCGAGGACTTTCCTGGGGACCACGCTCCGCTCGGCGAGGTGCTGGCGGTCCTCGCCGATGCGAGTGGCGCCGGGTAACACGCGCCGAGTATCCCCGGCGAGAGGAGACGAAGGTGAGCACCGCCGAGAAGCTGCTCCTCACCTATGGCGTACTCATCCTGCTCTACGGCTTCGCACTCGGCATACCGTTCGCTGCGGCCAGGCAGAAGGCGTCCCACGCCCCGCGCCACCTGGTGTCCAGCCACATCGGCAACATGCTGCAAGGAGCAGCCAGCCTCGGGCTGGCCTTTGCCATCGGTTTTGCCGACCTGCCATCGGGTGTGGCCACCACGGCGGCGCTGCTGTTCGTGGGTGGGGCCGCCCTGAACGCGATCGCCGAGACCCTCAACTGGCGGCAGGGCGTCACCGACCAATTCGCTCAGCGGACGCTCGGCTTCAAGCTCAATACCGTGAGCGGCCCGCTGGTGGTCATCGGAGCGGCGATCATCGCCGTCGGGGTCGTCCTGGGTCTCTGATCGCCGCGTAGGCTCCAGGCATGGAGTTCCGCTGCGACGCACTGACCGGTGAAGAGTGCACCTTCGTGGTGACGGGCACCACGGCCGGCCATCTCGCCGACGAGATCATGGCCCACATGAACGCCGAGCACGCGCACCTCACGGCACACGCCACCGCCGAGGAGCATCGCGACCGCCTGATGGACCGCATCCAGGACATGATCGCAGGAGGCCCCGGCACCCCGGTGTGAGGCGCTCCGCCTGCCGAACACGACCCTCCTTCGTCGGCAGCGCTCGTGGCCGGCCCCGGGTGAACCGAGCGGGTGTGTTCCGCTATCCGGTGCGTCACCGTCTTCTCCACTACCGTGCCGGTCATCGTGAAGGCGTTGCGGACCGGCATCGGACGGCCGATCGACCCGTCGTATCCATCCAACCGTTTCGTCCTGGTGGCGACGCTGGTGGCGGGCGGCATCGGTTCGATCTGGGAGGTGGTCGCCGCCGGCTCCTTCGGCCTCGGCGCGTTCTTCGGGGCGGGCATTCGTGCCGGGGGCACGGTGTTCATTGCATGGGCGATCGCCCGTGAGATCGACCCCGACCGTCAGACGGCAGCCGTGGTCGCCGTTCCGATTGCCCTGCTCGCCCTCCTGGCGGGCCCGCCGTGGCTGGCCACGATCGCCGCCGTGATGCTGGCGGGTCGGGTGGCGATACGCACGACCGGCGTTCCACCCACCCGCATCGACCTTCTCGTGTTGGTGGGACTGGCCGCCTACCTCGGATCGGCCCCGTGGGGCATCATCGGGGCCCTGTGCATCGGCGTGGCGCTCTTCGCCGACACCTTGCTCCCGCGACCGGCCCACAATCTGAACCGCGCCGCCGCCATCGCCGCCGTGCTCGCCTGCGTTGCGGTCACGATGCTCATCGGAGAGTGGCCGAGTTGGGAGCAACCCTCCTTCGGCCAGTGGACATTGCTCGGTCTCGGGGTGCTCGCTGCCGCCCTCTTGCCGGTCGAGGAGCCGCGCTCTCGCACCGACATCCGCGACGATCCCCTCCACCACGGGCGGCTTCGGGCCGCACGCCTCCTCGCCCTGATCACCGGGGTCGCCTACGCCGGGTTCGCCGGCGGCCCCGGCATCGCCGGGTTGGCAGCCGTGTGGGCGGCGTTCATCGGTGCCGCCCTCGCAGGCCTGCCAGGGGCGCGCCGTAGGAGATGACGGTTCATGCCCCACGCACCGGCGCCGGCGCATAGCATGGCGTGGAGGTTTCCATGGCCCAGCAACCGGTCGAGATGATTCTGCTGAAGCAGTGGGCAGACCACATGGCCAGTTCCATCTGGCTGATGGACGCTGCAGGCGACCTCATCTACTACAACGAGCCCGCCGAGGCCATCCTCGGGCTGCGGTTCGACGAGGCGGGCACCATCCGGGCCGACGAACTGGCGGAGTTCTTCGTGACCACCGACCTCGACGGCAACAAGATCGACACGATGGAACTGCCGGTGGTGATCGCACTCACCAAGATGGAGCCGGCTCACCGCCAGGTTCGGATCCGAACCAGAGACGGCAAGACGCGGGACATCGAGGTGACTGCCCTGCCCGTCGAGGCGTCCGGGGGGCGGCACCTCGGCGCCATGGCGTTCTTCTGGGAAATCGGTAAGTGAAGGCTCGCCTTTGGGGGACCCGAGGCTCGCTGGCCCGCTCCGGGCCGGAAACCAACAAGTACGGCGGAGACACCGCGGCGGTCGAGGTTCGGGGAGACGACGGATCACTGGTCGTGCTGGACGCCGGGTCGGGCATCCTGCGGCTGGGTGAGAACATCGGCGAGCCCCCGCCCCGGGTCGACATCCTGCTGAGCCACCTGCACATGGATCACATTCAGGGGCTGGGGTTCTTCACACCCTTGTACTCGGCGGACGTCGAGGTGCACATCTGGGGTCCCACGTCCAGCACACTCGATCTTCGGACCCGGCTCACCAGGTATCTGTCGCCGCCGCTGTTTCCGGTCCGGCTGCGCGATCTGGTGGCGGTGGAGTTGCACGACCTGAACCCGGGTAGCTTCCGCCTGGACGGCGTCGAAGTGACCGCAGACGTGGTGTGTCACCCCGGCCACACGTTCGGGTTTCGTCTTCAGGACGACACGGGCGTGCTCGCCTACCTCCCCGACCACGAACCGGCGCTGGGCGTCGAGGACTTCCCCGGTCCCCCGGAGTGGACCTCGGGGTACGGGCTGGCTGCCGGTGCCGACCTGCTCATCCACGACGCCCAGTACACCGCCGACGAGTACGCGCTGCGTGTCGGCTGGGGCCACAGTACGTTTGCCCACGCCATCGCATTCGCCGAGCTGGCGGAGGTCGACACCATCGTCACGTTCCACCACGACCCCAGCCACTCCGACGAGTTCTTGGACGAGGTCACGGGAGGGCTCAGCAGCAACACCGTGAAGATCGTCGGCGGCACGGTGGGGGCCGAATTCGAAGCCGCCGCATGAAGTCGATCCGGCTGAACGTGGCCATCAGCGTGGACGACTTCGAGACCGTCACAGCGTTCTATCGCGACGTACTCGAGTGCGAGATCGAGAAATCGTGGGACGGCGAGGAGGGCCCCGGGATGATCTTCGCCGTGGGACCGGGCCAGACGGTGGAGTTCTTCGGCCCGCCGTACGGGGCGCGCAAGGACAGGTCTGCGGCACGAGGCGTCGAGCTGGCATTCGAGGTCGAAGACGTGGAGGCGTGGCAGCAGCGCGTCATCGACGCCCGGGTGCCGATAGCGCGAGAGCTGAAGGACAACCCGTGGGGTGACCGGTCCTTCGGCATCGACGATCCGGCGGGCATGCGCATCTGGATCCTGCAGCAGATCTGACCGCAGACGAGCGGAGCCGAGCCGGGCGGGCCCTGAGGGCCGACGGGTCACCGGCACAGGGGCTGGACCGCCGTACCCGGCGGCGCGATGCTGACGACATGGAGATTCCGCTTCCTGCCGATCGTTCTGGTTCGGCAGGGCCGAGTGAAGGGGTCCGCCATGGCCACGACTGACGACACCATCTCCTCGGCTCGGGTCCGCCGCGAGGAGATGCGACAGGCGATGATCGATCTCGAATCGTTGATCTCGTCGCCTTCCCGAGCGCCGACCTGGATGGCGTCGATGACTGCTGGCACCCAGCGACTCAGAGCCGCGCTGGCCCGTCACATCGAGGCGGTCGAGGCGCCCGATGGCATCCTCGCCGAGGTCATAGAGACCGCGCCGCACCTGGTCAGTCACGCCGATCAACTCCGCCAGGAGCACGGCAAGCTCGCCACGGCGATGAACGACCTGCTCGAGCAACTCGAGGATGCTTCCCCACCCGATGCGGAACGGGTGGACGCACTTCGAGTTGCCGCCCTGGATCTCCTGGGCCGGCTCAGCCGGCACCGCCAGAAGGGCGTCGACCTCGTCTACGACGCCTTCGACATGGACATCGGGGGGACGGGCTGACCCGTTCGACGGGCGTGGGGGCCCGGCTGGGCGCCGATTTGACGCGCTGCCGGCAACCCCGTTGCACCTAACGCTGCATTTGCGTTAGGTTACGTTGCATTATGAGTAGGTGGAGGGTGGTGCTCCTGGTGCTGGTGGTCGTGGTGTCGGCCTGCACCGACTCGACCGGTGAGGTGACGACGACCGCCCCGGTCACGTCATCGGTCGCCCCGACGACGAGCCTGCAGCCGACGACGCTGCCCCCGACCACCACGGCGCCGCCGACGACGCTGCCCCCGACCTCGACCACCGCAGACCCGGACCGTGACGACCTGCCCGAGTTCGTCGACGCCGAACCGGGCAAGTTCTGGAACATCCGGTCCAGCGAGGTGCCGGAGCTCGACCTCACCGCACCCTCCGGAACCCCCGACGAGTTCCGGCACATCGTCGACCAGCATCTGGAGTTCCAACGGTGGCTGGGGTTGCATGTGGTGACGGACGCTGCGGTCATGACACTATCGATGGATCCGGAAGGGCCACTGTCTGCTTTGTGGCTCGAGCAGGCCGAGCGCCAAGCCCGCGACGGATGGATCCTCAGCGCAACACGGTTTGAGATCGAGTCGTTTTCGCCTGTGGCGGACGAGGACGCTAACGACAACTTGCGGGTCATGTTCGTAGGTATGAGCAGCGAGATGGGCACCACGGCGTGGGATGCAGCCACAGCAGAGGTAATCCTGCAGCGAGAACCACTCGAGCTGACGTTCTTCAACATCACACTGGCCCAGGCACCAGACGGCCGGTGGCTTCTCTGGGAAACAGCAATCGCATGAGGAGCCTCGCCTGTGCAGTTGCAGCGCTCATGTCCTTGACGATCCTCTTTGCCGCCGAGGCGCTCGGTCACACGCTTCCTGGCTGCGATCTCACTCCAGGTTCTGCGGAGTGTTCGCACACCCACCCCGGTGGTGGCACACCGCCGGCGAATCCCTTCTTGGTCTTCGACAAGGGGTGGGGGTCGTGGTCGCCGGGGTCGACGTTGTGTGACGGG
>JBFGCM010000113.1:0-9195 GCA_041581135.1 Acidimicrobiia bacterium | reverse complement strand
CTCCACGACCGCCGCCACCTGGTACCGGTCGTCGACCACAGCGAGCTGCGCCATCAAGATCTCGAGGAAGTCGAGCTCGAATCCCGGCTCACCGGTGGTGCTGATGTGCCACACCTCCTGGAGTCCCACGAGATCGGGGTTGAAGTCGTCGATGGCCTGGGCGATCTCCGCGGCACGGGCCGGGTAGTTGGTCTCCAAGATCGTTTGCAGCACGGCCGCCGGAGGCTCACCCGCCAAGACTCGCGACAGGTCTGCTCCGATGTACAGATTCTGCGACATGAATTCGATCCGGTCGATGCCGGACGATGCTGCGGCCGGCGGCGTTGCCATCGTCAGTGCGACGAGGGCTGCAACCAGGACCAGATACTTCCTCATGATTCCCCTCCTGCCTGGATCAGGTGACCCCCGCCGAGAATCGTAGACACAGGCGATCCGCTGCGCCCAGGAGAAGTGCGGAGTGGCGGGGACGCAGGCGGGCTCAGCCACAGGTTCGAACGGTCGACGCCCTCAACGACCGGTGGGCCGGTTGCACCGACCCACCTGCGATCGCACGACGCTATTGCTACTTGTCGCTCTTGGCGGCCTTCTTGGCGGCTTTGGCCGCGTCCTTGGCGGCCTTCTCGGCGGCCTTGTCCGTCTTCTTGGCGGCCTTGGCCTCGTTCTTCAGGGCCTTGTCGGCGGCATGCTCGGCCTTCTTGGCAGACGACACCAGCTGGCCGAAGGTCTTCGGGCCGGCGGCGAGCGCAGCGAGCTGCTCCTCGGTCAACGTCTTCTTGAGTTCACCGAAGGCGATATCACCGTCTTCGTCGCGTGGCGCGCTGGCGGCCAGCTCTTCGATGGTGACACCCTGGGCGCTGGCGAATGCGGCGAGCTTGAACAGGGCGCCGTAGCCGATGTCCTCGGCTCGCAGCGCCAAGACGCTTTCCAGGTCCATGCCGAAGGCATCGGCGATCAGTGCCGCCTTGGCATCGTCACGCTCGTCTGGCGCTTCCTCGCTGTTCGACTCAGCATCACGGTCGTCCTCGGGCGGCGCCTCGGTCAGCACTGCGGCCGCCTCTTTGATGAGCTCTCGGTAGGCCCGCATCAGCTCTCGCAATGCCGCCCGTTCTTCCGGGCCCAAATCCATGATGGCGCCCCCGAAATCGAACTCCGTGGAGCCGTCGAAGAAGGGAGTCGCCGCCAGCAGTTCCTCGGCGGAGACACCGGAATGATCGGCGAGCACCGAGATCTTGGCGATGGTTGCCCAGCCGAGACCTGCCTCGTTGAGGGCGAGGATCTCCTCGAGGGTCACCGCAGTCACGAGATCCGACGCCGTCTCCTCGGACGCCGTCTCCTCAGACGCCACGTCCTCTGCCGTTCCAGTGCTGTCTTCCGCTATTGCGACCGGAGTCGCTCCTGCCACCAACAGCGCTGTCAGCAGGGTCACCAATGTCTTACGCATATGGGTCGATCACCTTTGTTCAGGACTCCGTGACGACATCTGCAAAAAGGGCACCTCTCGCTCGAAGTGCCACGGTGGGCATCCTAGTGCAGCTCACCGTCACGGCCGTCCGCGTCTCAGATCTCATCCCCGGCTGCTTCGTCAGCCGGGGGTTCGTCGGTTGCGGCTTCGCCTTCGTCGGAGTCGGCATCGTCCGAGTCGGCGTCGTGGTGGTCGTTCTCGGCCTTGGCCTCGTCCTTCTCGGACTTCTCGGCTGCCTTGTCCGCCTTCTTCTGTGCCTTGGCCTCGTCCTTCTCGGACTTCTCGGCTGCCTTCTCGGCCTTCTTGGCGGCGGACACGAGCTGGCCAAAGGTCTTGGGACCCGCGGTCAGCTCATCGAGCTCGGCCGCACTGAGGCTCTTCTTCAGCTCCCCGAAGGCGATGCCACCGTCCTCGTCCCGGGGCGCTGCGGCGACCAGCTCCTCCACCGTGGTGCCCGTGACTGCGGCGATCGCCGCCAACTTGAAGATGGCGCCGTAGCCGACACCGTCCTCGTTCATGGCCAGCACCGTGGCGACGTCCATTCCGAAGGCATCTGCCAGTAGAGCGGCCTTGCCATCCGAGCGCTGCTCGTCGTCGCCCTCGAGGTCGTGGTCGTCGGCCTTGAGCGCCTTGGTGGCGTCCTTGATGAGGGCCTTGTACGACTTCACCTGATCGTGGAGTGCCGCCCGCCCGTCCTTGTCGAGGTCGTCGAGCAGGCCGCCGAAGTCGAAGTCCGGCTCGCCGTCCACGTAGGGCGTCGCGGCGAGAAGCTCCTCTGCGTCGATGCCGAGGTGATCTGCGACGGCTTCGAGTCGTGCGATGGCGCCCCATCCGAGGCCGGCATCGTGCAACTCGAGCACCTGTTCGATGTCCACTGCGCCGGCATCGTCACCGGCGACGTCGGCTTCCTGAGCGACGGCCGGGGAGGCCGTCGCGAGCAACGCCGTCGTGAGGACGGCTCCTAGTGTCTTCCGCATCTGTGCCCACCAGTCCTTTTTCGGGTACCAAAGGCATCGGCAGATCGCTGGTCGAAACTTGAATCGGCGCGCCGAGCTCAGCGGAGGTAGGTCTCGTCGGCTTCGAAGTAGATGTCGTCGACGCCTCGATCACCTTGGAGTGCCGTGAGGTCAACGAGGTCGATGGCCGACCAGTCGAGCCGTTCGGCGCCGTCGCGAGTCACCCCCAATACGGTCACCGATGGAGGGATCTCCCGGTCGTCGACGCCGGGCGGCGGCTCCTGGCAGATGTCGAAGGAGTTGATGGTGGGCCACCGATCGAAGATCGACGGAAGCAGCAATCGAGCGAGGTCCACCGTGCTGGAGGCGTACTCGTCGAAGTCCGCGCTCATCGGCTCGACGTAGATCGCCAGGTGGTTGCCATCCGGCGTCGGCGTGTAGACGCCGTTGACGGTGTCGATGATGGATGCCCGAGTGATCACCATGCCCAGCTCGGCCAGCTCGTCGCCGAGCACGGCGTCGATCTGGTCGCGGTCGTAGGCGATCTCATCGGTGGCGCCACATGCCGCCAGCACGAGACATGTGGCGGCGGCGACGACGGCGAGCATGCTGCGCACACGGAGGCCCATCTCCGGCGCATCCTGGCAGCTCCGCGGGCGCCGTGGGCGCCGTGGGCGCAGGTAGGTTGGTGCCGTGCGGTTCAGCCTCGACATCCCCAACTTCGGGCAGTTCTCCGATCCCCATCACGTCGTCGAGCTGGCTAGAGAAGTCGAAGCGGCGGGATGGGATGGATTCTCGCTGTGGGATCACATCCTCTACGCCTCAGGTCTCCCGGTGGCAGATCCGTGGCTCCTCCTCGGGGCGGCGGCGATGGCGACCGAGCGGATCAAGCTCATCACCATGGTGACCCCGTTGCCGCGGCGCCGCCCGTGGGTGGTGGCACGGCAGGCGGTCACCCTCGACCAGCTCTCGAACGGCCGCCTCGTGCTCGGGGTCGGTATCGGGTATCCGCCCCAGCCGGAGTTCGAGCACTTCGGGGAGTCAGGTGATGAACGAGTGCGAGCGGACATGCTCGATGAGGGTCTCGAGATCATCAACGGCATGTGGACCGGCGAGCCGTTCTCCTTCCAGGGAGCGCACTACCGGTTGGAGGAAGCGGCGTATCGGCCCACGCCCGTGCAACAGCCGCGGATTCCGGTGTGGGTTGCCGGGATGTGGCCCTTCAAGCGGCCCTTCCGGCGGGCGGCGAGGTGGGACGGCGTGGCGCCGATCATGTGGCAGGACGGCCAGATCGTGCCCCTGCTGCCGCATCACCTAGGCGAGATCATCTCCTACCTGACAGATCACCGCGGCGAAGGTGGCCCGTTCGATGTGGCGATCGGCCTCAGGTTGGCCGACGATCCTGCTGCCGCCGCGGACCGGATTGCCGACTACTCAGCCGCCGGCGCCACGTGGGCGAGGATGGTGCCGGACCAGGACATGGAGGCCGACGACGTGGTGAAGGCCGTCCGGGCCGGGCCGCCTCGTCGGTGAGGTCGTCCGGTCCGGGCGAATCTATGTCGCTACTCTGCGTAGTCACTCGGCGCCGAACGCTTGAGGTAGACCACTCCCCGCACTACCGTGCTGCCGCGGTCGGGTCCCGCTCCCAAGGGGTTCGATCGCCTGGAGTAGGAATATCTGGAGGAGAATCCCCATGTGGAAGAGACTGATTGTGCTCTTCGCCGTCCTCGCTCTCGCGGCCACCGCTTGCGGCGGTACCGAAGAGGCGGAGCCGGACGAGACCACCGTCACCACCGAAGCCTTGCCCGACGACGTGGGTCAGGGCGCCGAGGGTGGCACCCTTGCCGCAGTGCAGGCTCGCGGTGAGCTGGTCTGCGGCGTCAGCGGTTCGGCCGTTGCGTTCTCGGAGACCCAGCCTGACGGCTCGGCGACCGGTTTCGACGCCGACTACTGCAAGGCCGTGGCGGCCGCCATCTTTGGTGACGCCACCAAGGTGCAGTTCCGCGCCCTCACGGCTGCCGAGCGCTTCGACGTGCTCAAGGCCGGTGACATCGACGTGCTGATTCGCAACACCACCTGGACCCAGGACCGCGACGCCGGCACCGTGTCCATCGACTTCGGCCCGACCACGTACTACGACGGTCAGCAGCTGATGGGTGTGTCGAGCAGGTTCAACGAGAACTCCGGCCCGGCAGACGTCGACGGCGCCATCCTGTGCACCAATGCCGGTACCACCACCGAGAAGAACATCTCTGAGTGGGCGAGGGTCGGCGGTGCCGAGATCCAGGTCCAGACGGTGGAGACCTTCCCCGAGGCCATGGAAGCGTTCAAGGCCGGCTCGTGTGACTTGGTGACGACGGACGGCTCCGGCCTCGTCGGTAACCGTGCCACGGAGGTCGCCGCGGGCACCATCGCCGACGGCGACTGGGTCATCTTCCCGACGGCCCCGATCTCCAAGGAGCCCTTGGGCCCGGCATACCGTGAGAACGACTCCGAGTGGGCCGACATCATCAACTGGGTCGTGTTCGCCACGGTCATCGCCGATGAGAAGGGCGTGACCTCGGCCAACATCGATGACATGCGTGATGTCGATCCCGAGGCGTCCCGTCTCTTCGGCGGCGAGGGCGAGTTCCAGACCGCCATGGGTCTGCCGGCCGACGCCTTCTACCAGGTGATCAAGCAGGTCGGTAACTACGACGAGATCTACTCGCGCAACCTGAACCCGGTGGGTCTCCAGCGTGCAGGTTCGTTCAACGCCCGCTTCAACGAGGGCGGCATGATCTACGCGCCTCCGGCTCGCTAGATCGGATCGAACGATCAGAACACGAGAGAGGCGCCCTCCGGGGCGCCTCTCTCGTGTTGGTCACCGATAGTGGCATGTCCCCAGGTCGGCTGGCTAGATTGACCGGCGGGCGACACGGGGCGTGGCCCTGCGAGGAGGCGTCGGTTGGCGGTTGAGGTTCGCAAACAGGAGCGAGCACCGCTGTGGCGGAACACCACGGTGCTCAAGTGGACTGCCCAAATCGTCGTCCTCGGCTTCGTCGCCGCCTTCATCTTCACGCTGGCCTCGCAGGCCGGTGCCAACATCGAAGCCCGCAACATCACCTTCGGCACGAAGTTCCTCAGTGACCCGCCTGGGTTCGACATTCTCGAGGGCATCGATCGCCAGCCGGATTCGGGCCGCCGCTTGATCTACGCAGGCATCGTCAACACCCTGCGGGTGGCGATCTCCGGCATCATCGCTGCGACCATCCTGGGCACGATCGTCGGGATCGCCCGGCTGTCGAAGAACTGGATCGTCAACAAGCTGGCGACCGTCTTCATCGAGACCATCCGCAACGTGCCACTCCTGGTGCAGATCCTGTTCTGGCTCGCCGTGGTGCAAGGCTTCCAGGTGCTGACCGAGGACGACGTCGGGGTCTACAGCTTCTTCAGCAGTGCCCGCGGCATCGCCATGCCGTGGATCTTCCCGTCCGACGGCTTCTACCAGTGGTTCACCTTCTTGGTGCTCGGTGCGATCGCCGGATACTTCGTCTACAAGCGGCGCATGCACCTCAAGGAGGAGCGGGGGGCAGAAACGTATGCGATCTCGTGGGGATTCGGGGTGTTGCTCCTCTTCGCTCTCATCGGCTGGTTCATCCACGCGGTAGTCGCGTTCTTCGGGCCGGTGTTCAGCGGTATCGCCAGCTTCTTCGGCGCGTTGCCGGGACTGCTCGTCCAGGTGCTACTGCTCGTGCTCGCCGTCGGGGTTGCGGCGCTGTGGATCAAGCGCTTTCTCGATACCAAGCGCAGCGCGGCCGGGCTCGGCAAGCTCACCGACGACGATTGGTTCCGGATGATCTTCGTCGGCATCGTCGGCCTGTTCTTCGCCTATCTCGCCCTCCGCTACGAGGAGATCGCCGCCACCCTCCTCAACGGCACGGAGGGCTTCTTCGACTTCCTTGCCGCCAAGTTCGACTCGTCCCGCACCGGAGCGCCGTTACGCGGCACGCTGCCCGAGGTCGAAGTCCGCGGTGCCGGCTTCATCCAGCTGTCCACGAACAGCCTCGTGGTGACTCCGGGGTTCTTCGCCCTTTGGGTCGGTGTGACGCTGTATACGGCGTCGTTCATCGCCGAGATCGTGCGTGGCGGCATCCTGGCCGTTCCCAAGGGGCAGAGTGAGGCCGGCGGAGCGCTCGGGCTGCACCGCAGCCAGCTGCTGCGCTTCGTCGTGTTGCCGCAGGCGTTCCGGGTGATCCTCCCGCCGATGGGCAACCAGTACCTCAACCTCTTCAAGAACACGTCACTTGGCATCGCGGTCGCTTACCCCGAGATCGTTCAGGTGGGCCAGACGCTGTACAACCAGACCGGTCAGACGATCCCCGTGGTCCTCATCTGGATGGGCTTCTACCTGACCGGCAGCCTCGTACTGTCGTCGATCGTGAACTACTACAACCGGCGGCTGCAGTTGGTGGAGCGCTAGATGACCGACGAGACCGTAGTCCTCACCGCTGAACCCGAGCTGGCGCCGGAACCTCCGCCGCACGGCCCAGTCGTGTGGGCCAAGGTCAACCTGTTCTCGACGCCGTGGTCCGTGGTGCTCACCATCTTCGGACTGCTGGTCGCCACGGTGTCCATCCGCGGGTTGATCAGCTTCGTCTTCAACGAGGAGCGGATCTGGGAGGCGGTCACCACCAACATGCGGCTGTTGATGGTGCAGGCATACCCGGTCGAGCACATGTGGCGGATCTGGGCGAGTGTCGGCATCGTGGTGGTCCTCATCGGACTCTCCCTCGCCTTCTGGCGCAGCGACGGCAAGCTCGCCCCCCAGACGATCTTCAACGGAATCGCCGGACTGGGAGCGGTGCTGCTGTTCGTCACCCTGGTGGCCGGCGTGCTGTTCAACGTGGTCGCCTACATCGTCGGGCTCGTGCTGTCCATCTTCGGTGCAGACTCGCCCGAGTTCGATCTCCTCGAACCTCTGAGCACGTCACAGTTCGTGTGGTGGACCGCCATCGGCGTGGTGCTGATCCTGGTGGCACGAGGCGCGATCCGCGCCCTGGGGGAGCGGGCCAAGGTGCCGTTGTTGAGCACGGTCGGGGTGTCGCTGGGCTTCGGCCTGCTGGCGGCGCTGTCCCTGTGGTTCCTCGAGGTCCCGGTTCCCGACCCGGAGGGCGGAGTGCGCGAGTCCGTGCTGCAGCCCGTGGCTTCCAGCACTGCCGGACCGTGGACGTTCTTGGCGGTGCTGGCCATCGTGGCCTGGCTCGTGGGGCGGGCGGTGCGGGACTACGTGCCCGACGAGCTGGGTCGGCGAGTGCTGGTGTTCCTGTGGGCCATGTCGTTCCCGTTCATCGTGCTGCACCTCACCCGCAGCGCCCAGTTCCAGAACGTTGGCTTCTACGTGGCCATCGGTCTGGGATTCGCCGTCGTCGGCGCCGCGATCCTGTGGTTCTTGAGTGGTGATGTCGGTGAGGCGGGGCGCGGTCTCGCCGGTCTCCTGCTGGTGGCAGCGGTGGCGTCGTGGGTGATCTCGACACTGATCCTGGTGCGCGTCCTGCTGCTGGCGCTCGCCTTGTTCGCGCTCTCCGCTCCGACGTTCGGCGGCGGCCGGGGCCGGGTGACGCGTCGCTACATGGCAGTGTGGGTGGGGGCCGCAATCGTCATCACCTACCTGATGTTGCTCGCCGTCGCGATCTCTGCCGTCGACACACCGAACGAGACACCCTTCGGCGGCTTCATCCTGACGTGGATCCTCGCCATCGCCGGGCTGGTGCTGGCCTTCCCGCTCGGTCTGCTGCTGGCGCTCGGCCGTACGTCCACCATGCCCATCTTCCGGCTGATGTCGACGTTCTACATCGAGGTGGTGCGGGGAGTCCCGCTCATCACCTGGCTGCTGGTGAGCATCGTGGTGTTCCCGATCTTCTTCCCGCTGGGGACCAGCTTCCCCAACGTCGTGGAGGTGATCGTGTTCATCGCGTTCTTCTCGGCGGCGTACATGGCGGAGAACGTGAGAGGCGGACTCCAGTCCATACCAACGGGTCAGACCGAGGCGGCCAATGCACTCGGGATGACGACCCTGCAGCGCACCGTGTTCATCACCCTGCCGCAGGCGTTGCGGTCGGTGATCCCCGCACTGGTGGGCCAAGTCATCGCCATCTTCAAGGACACGTCGCTGGTGGCCATCGTGGGCTTGTTCGACCTGTTGAAGATCGCCAAGGACGTGATTCCCACCCAAAGCCAACCGTTCAATTTCCTGGGCTCGATCCGAGAGTCGCTGCTCGCGGCGGCGTTGTTCTATTGGGTCTTCACCTTCGCGTTCTCGCGGATCAGCCTTCGTATCGAGAAGAAGCTTGGCGTCGGGGAGCGCTGATGTTCACAAGGGAGGCACCATGACCGAAGAGCGAGTCCCGAGCGCAGAACGAAACATCATCGTCTGCGAAGGCGTCAAGAAGTGGTTCGGCGATTTCCAGGCGCTCAAGGGCGTCACCACGACCGTCACCGAACAGGAAGTGGTGGTCATCATCGGGCCGTCCGGTTCCGGCAAGTCGACCTTCATCCGGTGCATCAATCGGCTCGAGGCCCATCAAGAGGGCACGATCATCGTGGACGGAGTGGAGCTCACCAACGACCTCAAGAACATCGAGAAGATCCGGTCCGAGGTGGGCATGGTGTTCCAGCAGTTCAACCTGTTCCCCCACCTGACGGTCAAGGACAACATCACGCTGGCACCGCTGTGGGTGCGCAAGAAGCCCAAGGACGAGGCCGACGCGATAGCCGTGGCGCTGCTCGAGCGGGTCG
>JBFGCM010000112.1:0-9350 GCA_041581135.1 Acidimicrobiia bacterium | reverse complement strand
GGCTTGCCCCCGCCCTTCGTCTTTTCGACCGTGATCTCGGCGGTCGCCGTCTCGTACCAGGCGTCGCCGTCGAAGTTGGCGACGAATGTGGTCGTAGCCGCCAGCGTGTGGGTGACGCTCAGCTCTCCGTCGGCGTCGACCGTGCCGTGTGCGATGACTTCTGTCGCCCCGCCCTCCGGGGTGGCGGTGATCGTCACCGTTCGGTTCGTGTACGTCTCGCCGAGCGTGGCGGTGACGATGCGGTCGTTGCGGTTCTTCCCCTTGCCGCCGGTGGACTCGGCGGAGATGGTCAATTCTGTCTGCCGCTTGCCGACGCTCAGCATCGTGATACCCGACGATGGCTCGTACGGCGGCGCACCGGCAAACGTGAACGTGTAGTCGATGGTGGTGGCGACCGTCGGGACGTCCACGATGGAGAAGGCGCCAGTCGAGTCGGTGATCACAGACCCGAGTGACTCCACGACATCGGCATACGACCGGGTCACCTCGATGGGCCGTCCGGCGGCAACGGTCCCGTCCGCGAAGGAGAGGCGACCGGTGAGCGTCGTAGGCTCGCCGACGGTGGCGGTGGCGGTGCCGACCACTTCGACGGTGCTGGCGACCGAGGCGATTCCCGGGAGGATGTGGAGCCCCAAGTCCTCGCCGTGCACATCGCCGGTGACGGCGAACACGATCGCTCCATCCGCCGTTGCTGCAACCCCGCGAGGCCGCAGCGTGTGGGGTGCCAGCTCGTACTCGGCGAACGCTGCCGGTGAGCCGGCAGCGTGCACGCGGACGTCGATGTCATATCCCGAATCGGTACCGGTCACGACGATGCTGCCGTCGGCCGACCATGCCACGGCATTCGGGTAGCTGGTGGACGTGTACGAGGTGGCATCATCCAGGAACGGCACGGTGTAGCTGTTGTGCTGGTACGGCGCGCCCGATGCCTGGACCACGGTGCCGCCATCGGGTCTCATCGCCAGATCGCGCAGGTTGCCGCCGGTGTCCCATCGGCTGGTCACGGTATCGGGAACGCCGTCGACGATCCCAATCGAGTAGAGCGTCGTGGGGCTGAGGCCGAGGTCGCCGGCGACGACGAGGCCGGGCGCCCCGGGGGAAGACGCCACGAAAGGTTGGTAGAACGGCCCGCTACCGAGGTCGTTCCACGCGCCGGTGGCCGGATCGAGCACACCGACACTCCCGTAGGCCCCGGATCCGCCGTAGGTGTTACACGAGTGGCCGACCGCCAGCACGCCTTCGGTCTCGGCGACCGACCCCGGGCAGACGCCGTCCGGCAGGGCGAAGCGATCCGTCTCCATGAGCGTCGCGGTGTCGATGCGAGCCACCGCGTTGCTCGTCGGCAGCGCGGCCCAGAGGCCGGTGCCGTCCTCCGACAGCGTCATGCCCATGGCGTCGTGCAGCCCGTCGATCTCGGTGACGAGGGTGCCGGCGACGTCCGTGACGACCACCGTCGAGCTTCCGCCACCCTGGGAGAAGAACAGCCGGCCCTGGGTGTCATCCACTGCGATGTCGAAGAACCCGTTCAACGACAGGGGCACGCGATCGGAGGCGCCGGCGGGTATCAGTGACATCATGCTGAATACGACGGTGAATGCGAGCAGCGAGCTGAAGCGTCGTGACCTGGCCATGGTCTCCCCTGTGTGTCCCGTGTGAACGCAACCCATCTTGTGGGCCACCGATCCCGCTGTCAACACTGAGTGGCCGCTCAACCACCATGGGTGGCCTTGCTCAGCCGGCGTCGACCAGCTTCCGCACCTCGGTTCCGAGCAGCTCGATGGAGCGGAGCACCTCCTCGTGCCGCATGGTGCCGACGCTGGTGTGGAGCATGAACCGGTCGATGCCGAGGATGTCGCGCCAGCGCAGGATCTTCTCGGCGACCTGTTCGGGGTTGCCGAGCACGAGCGAACCCCCCGGGCGAATCATTCCGTCGTACTGGGCTCGGGACATGGGCGGCCACCCTCTCTCGGCACCGATGCGGCTCATGGCTGCCGCATAGGAGGGATAGAACTCGTCGGCTGCGCGCTCGGCGTCGTCGGCGACGTAGCCGTGGGCGTGCACGGCCAGCGGGACCTGCGAGGGGTCGTGGCCCGCCTCGGCGAGTGCTCTGGTGTGGAGGTCGGCGAGCACCGAGAACCGGGCCGGGTTGCCACCGATGATCGCCAGCGCCACGGGCAGCCCGTAGGTACCGGCCCGGATCATCGACTGCGGGTTCCCCCCGACACCGACCCAGATCGGCAGCGGGTCTTGGTGGGGTCGGGGATACACCGCCTGGTCGTCGAGCGGCGGCCGGAACTTGCCTGACCAGGTGACTCGAACGTTGTCCCGAATCTGGAGCAGCAAGTCGAGCTTCTCTGCGAACAGCTCGTCATAGTCATGGAGGTCGTAGCCGAACAGCGGAAACGACTCGATGAACGATCCCCTTCCCACCAGCAATTCGGCTCGTCCCTTCGAGATCAAGTCGAGAGTGGCGAACTGCTGGAACACGCGCACCGGATCGTCGGTGGAGAGGATCGACACTGCAGGGGAGAGCCGAATCTGCGTGGTGCGTGCCGCCGCCGCCGCCAGCACCACGGCCGGCGCCGACACCGCGAAGTCGGGACGGTGGTGCTCACCGATGCCGTATACCTCGAGACCGATCTCGTCGGCCAGTGCGACCTCGTCCAACACCTGGTGGAGCCGTGCGCCGTGCGAGATCGCAGGCCCGTCCGGGGACTCGGGAATGGTCTCGGCAAACGTGGTGATACCCAGTTCCATCGACTGGATTATGGCGGGCGCCGGACCCGCACGATGCGTCTGGCCCCGACCAAGCTGCGTGGGGGTCAGTTCTCCGGGTCGGAGTCTTGCTGCTTCTCGGCCTTCTTCAGTTCGTTGTAGGCCTTGACCATGGCGCTGACCCGGGCTCCGTGGTTCTCTCCGCTTTCCAGCGCCGCCGGAGATTCGCCGGCCAGCAACAGGCCGAGCACCTCGGCCGAGTGGCCCCGGCCGAAACCGTTGCCATTGCCGTTGCCGCGCTCCAAGGCGGCGGCGATGGAGGCAGCAGCGCGCTCCCGGCCAGTGAGCTTGTCGGCCTTGTTGCCCTTGTTCGCCTTGTCGGCCTTCGCCAGGCCCGGAGGCAGCTTGCCACCGCGCGCCTCGATGGCGCGGGCGTTGGCGTGGTCGAGCGCTTTCATGGAAGCTTCACGCGCGCGCTCCAGACCTGTGGCCTTCTCTTCTTGGGCCATCACGGGGGCAGCGGTGGCCACCGACAGCACTGTGACGATGGCGATGGTCAGAAGCCTGCGTGTCATGAGTCACCTCGGTTGCCTACCCATAGCATCGGCAACGGAGGGCTCAACGTGAAGCGGCGACGGTGTTCAAATGCTGCGGACACATCGTGACTACTCCCACCCCCAGCACCCCGCCGGCCATCGTCAGATCATCCTCCCGGGCGGCGTCGATCGGGCCTCCGGTCAGCGTCTCTACGTACTCGGTGAGGACGGCGTCGACGCTTTGGCCTGCTTCGAGCTGCTCGCAGAACAGCGTCCCGGTGGCAAGGAAGACCTCGGGCGCCTCCAGCGCCTGGCCTTCGTAGACGGTGCCGGCGAGGACGTCTTCGAGGGCCGCCACGTAGGTGACCATGTCGACCTCGTCCCCAGGCGTGGCGGAAGGGGCTTCCGCGCCCGGAGACGCAACGGCCGTGGTGACCACTGCCTCACCCTGGATCGTCGTCTCGGGTGGGCTCGCCGCCGTCTCTACGGGTGGAGACGAGTCTGCGCTGCCGCCGCACGCGGCGACCAGGACAGCGCCAAGGACAAGCAACCTCATCTAGTGATGATCGGCCGGTGGTTGGGCCGGGTTGAGGCAGCATCCGCTGGCCGCGCGGGAGGTCCCGGAAGCTGGTCGTGCCCGGTGGCTCGGGCGCGACGCCTAGGCCGGGTGTCTGGGCCGGGCTCTCGGCGGACACGGCCCGGGCTGATGTCGGAGTCGGCCCATCGCTCCTCCCGCCCGGAGCTGTCGGGGCCTGCTAATCGCAGAACTCGGCGAGCCAGGCTTCGATCCACTGATTCTCGAGCGTGTAGGCCTCGACCTCGGCCGGACGGTACCAGTCCGGGTCCGAGTAGGCGATGTCGACGGCATCGTCCGCCGACGGATAGCCGAGGGCCTTCCAGTTCTGAACGAGCTCGGCCCGTTGGGTCTGGTGGATGGACTCGTGCTCCATCACTGCGTCGAGAACGAGTCTGTTCACCTTGGCCTTGACGGTGACCTTGCCGGAGGTGTCCGTCACGGCTGCCGGCGTGAACATCTTGGCCCCTGTGGTGTCGGCGCGGAGCTTCCTCATGGTCAGATCACTGAGCTTGGCGAGAAACCGTGTGACGGCGATGCCGCTTGGCACGAGATGCTTGATTGCGGCGTAATCCAGCGAAGCCTGAGTCATCACGGCGTCGGCGTGTTTCTGCTTGATGAACGACGGGTCCAGGATCTCAGAGTCCGGAAAGCTGCTCATGACCGACTCGTACAACGCATCGTCCCCATACGCCGCGGCCATCCGTTGGTTCCACAAGTGGAGACCGGCCATGAGCGCACAACAATGAGCGGTCCACTCGACGGGAGCGTCCGGTTCCCCCGTGTACCGCCAGGTGAGCGTTCCATGGGTCTCCATCGGGATCTGCTTGCTCAGTGTGATGCCGGCGCGCCGCAGATGCTGGCGTTGGGCCTCTGGTAGCTGGCTCTCGTTGCCGATGGAGAACGACCAGGTCTCGCGCATCTCCGTCGCCGAGACCACCTCGAGGCGCATCTCCTGGATCATGCCCTCGACGTTGAGCGTGCCGGTGTAGGCGGAGCCGTCCCGAGTGAGCTCCATGCCCCGAGTTGCAAGGCTGAGGCCGCAGTCGCCTACCTCGACTGTTTGCGCACCACGGTACGCCTGGTTTTCGCCGAGCCCGAAGAATCGGCGAATCCTGCGGATGAACCCGGTGAACTTGATCCATCTGTCGAAGGCTCGGAACGTGTGGCCGGCGAAGGGAATCGTCGAGTCGGGCCCGATCCAGTCGTAGCGACGATTGCCGCCGGTGGCCCGCCAAGCTCCGCTTCGCGGGATGACTTTGTGGATCTCTGCCATCCCACCACCCTAGGAGTGCGCAGATTCCCTCGTCCTCGTGCGACGGAGGACCGCATCGGTAGAGTCGGCTCGTGGCCGAGTTGGAACCACACGTCGAGGCGACGATCCGGACCTATTTCCAGGATGTCATCCCTTTCAACAAGCTCCTCGGTTTCGAGGTGGTCGAGATCACCCCGGAGCAGTCGATCATCGGGTTCGAGATGCGACCCGAACTCGTGGGCAATGTCGAGAAGCAGATCCTGCACGGTGGCGTCATCTCGTCGGTGCTCGATGCCGTCGGCGGCATGGCGGCGCTGGCAGGTGCGTTCTCTCGTCCAGAGATCGATGAGGCCGGGCGGCTGGCCGCAGCGGCCCGAATCGGTACCATCGACCTCAGGGTCGACTTCCTCAGGCCGGCGCTCGGCGAGCGCTTCGAGGCAGTCGCCAGAACGATGCGAGTGGGGACGACCGTTGCGGTGACCCGCATGGAGCTGCACGACCAGGACGACCGGCTGCTGGCGGTGGGTACCGGCACGTACATCGTCGGGTGACTCCAAACGGCGCTCGTCGTCGCGGAATGTGACGTCTACCCTGACGGGCCGTCGTCATGGCCGCCACCATGGACGCCAGAACATGTGGGAGGAGCCCTCGTGAGGATTGCGGAGAATCTCGGAGCCCGTCTCTTGTCTGCGGTCGATCTGGCCCCGGTCGCCCTGGTCGAACAGAACACGAGCGTGTGCGACACGGTGGCCGCCATGAACGAGGGCGGCACCACCTGCGCGGTGGTGATGACCTCGCAAGGGCTCCAGGGCGTGTTCACCGACCGCGACATCGTGCACGGCGTTGCAGGGCACCCCGACGCAGGGAGCGACCCGATCAGCACGCACATGACGCAAGAGGTGGTACAGCTCACGCCTGGTTCCTCCGTGCTCGAAGCGCTCCACGTGATGAACGAGGAGCGGATTCGCCATGTGGTGGTTGTCGACGACGACGGGGACGTCACCGGAGCGGTGTCGGACGGCGTGATCATCGGGGTGCTCGACCAGTTGCTGCGAGATCCAGAGGTGCGCGAAGACCATGAGCTGGGGGCTCAACATGGGCTGCTGTTCATCGACTTCACCGGGCTCTCTCTGGCCAAGCCGGTCACCGTCCAGGCCGACGAGCCGCTGGCCCGCGCCATCCACCACATGCAGTCGTGGAACATCGGCTCCGTGTTGGTGGTCGACGCTCGTGAGACGCTCGTAGGGGTGCTCACCGAGCGGGACCTCCAGCACCAGATCGTCTGCCAGGTCGCCGATATCGAGGGGGCGACGGTGGGGGACTACATGACCAGCGACCCCGTCTCGTTGAGCCCGCGAGCCAAGATCGTCGAGGGCTTCCACGCCATGGCCGCCCACGGGTTCACCCACCTCCCGCTGACGGCCGAGAGCGGCCGGCCGGTCGGTATCGCGTCGTTCCGCGACCTCGCCGAGTACGCAGAGCTCACCGTCACCACCGTGGACTGAAGCGGCACGCCTGAGTCGACCAGCACGCGGGCTAATGCGACGGTGCGCGCTTGCCCCGGATCTGGGCCAAGGTCGCCAGCAACAGCAGCCCCGCCAGCCCACCGGCGAACAGCCACGCCAGCCCTGAGGCGATTGCGGCCGGCACGACTCCCGCTACCAGGTCTTGGAGCACGATCCGATACACCACCACCACGAAGAACGCCATCACGAGGATGTAGAGCAGGGCAAGCGCGCCATAGGCCAGGTCCACCCCGTGGCCACGGAGAGATTCCTGGCCCCGCACCACGCGGGGCAAGCCGTCGCCGAGCCACGCCAGCGCCTCCTCGCGGAGGTTCGGCCGGTCGAGAGCATCGCTCAGGATGTAGTAGCCGTCGAACTCGAGCAAGGGGTTCAGGTTGAGCACGGCGAGGTAGTAGCTGGCAAAGGCGAACTGCCAGGCGATCGCCACGACGAACGCCGAGTCTGACGTTGCAGCGACGATGGCGCCGAGGGCGCCAAGGACCAAGTTCATGAATGGCCCTGCCGCAGAGACGAGCGCTCGCCTCGGCCGACTCTCCAGCCACATGTCGGATGTGTCGACGAACGCCACCGGTGTGATCAGGAACCAGCCGACGCCGGCGGCCTTCACCTCGCGGCCGAAGCGCTTCACAGTGAGTCCGTGTGCAGCCTCGTGGAGGACGGCACCGATGGCGTTGGCAGGGATCAGTGCCAGCAGGATGATCGAGCCGAGCCCGGCTGCGTCCAAGAACTCCGTGCTACGTGGTGCCTCGGCCACCGTGACCAGCAGTCCTGCGATCGCAATAGCCGTCATCACTGCGACTCCGGCACGGCTGAAGAGCCACCGGCCGATCCAACGGTGGCCCCAGTCGAACCATCTATCCACACCGCGCACGGCCCGCGTCCAGGCGAGAGCCTTGATGGCCCGGCCACCCAACGCACTCAACCCGGTTGGTGCATCTTCTGCGAGCTCGTCGCGCAGCACGGGCGTCGTGGCGAAGCCCTCGTCGACGAGGCCCTGGACGGCCTCTGCGATGCGGCCTGGATCGAATCGGCCATATTCCTGGAGATACGCCAGCGCCAGCTCGCGCAAGGTCGTGTGCCCGTCGAGGCGATCCCAAATGAACCGACCGTCCTCGGCCATGCGGTAGTACGCATTGCGTGCAGGATCCTTGAGCGTCACGACTACATCTCCGTCGCCGGTGTGGCGTTCGAACACCTCGATGCCCGGCCGTTGTTTGGGTCGCCATCGCATGCGCAACAAGGTCACGACCTCGGTGGCAATCCCCGGATCGTCCTTGACGACGCTCAGGAAATCATCACGAGTTATTCCGACAATGCGACCGGATTCCATCATGCGCACCGACGCATTCCGTGGCGCATTCGTCAACAAAGCGCCCTCACCGACCAATCCGCCGGGCCCTATCTCGGCGACGCGTTCGAATCCGCCGTCAGAGGCGACCAGCACCTCAGCGGTTCCCTGGACGATGACGAAGCAGTGGTCGCCCGGCTTGCCCTCACGCATGAGAATGGTCATCGGATCGACGTCGAGGTCGACGACTCGCTCGGCGAGTGCCAGCCGTTGGGATGGGTCCAGATCCACGAACGGCCCGACCCGAGCCAGCAGATTGGCCACCCTCCGCTTCTCCGCGGTTGTGGCCAACAGTTTCGCCAATTCCTGATTCTTCGCTAGCAATTCGCCCAGTCGCGCCGGGGAGAGCCAGAGGTACTCGACGTCGCCTACGGCACGTACGGTGGCGTTGGTCACGCCTTCACCACTGAGAACGGACTCGGCGCCGAACTCGGCTCCCGGCCCCAATACGTTGAGGAGTAGGGGTGTCTCCCCGGATTCCTCCCAGATCTCGACCGTGCCCGTCGCGAGTATGAACCACCCAGCAGCGGCCTCCCCTTGCGTGACGAGGGTGTCGCCGTCTTTGGCCTTCCTTGCGCCGAACTCTTCACCGAGGATCTGCCGCAGTTTCGGCGTGGACTCGAACTCGGGGATGCCCTCCAGAATCTGGGCGACGCTCGCCGGACTCATAGACAGCAAACTACTGAGAAACGCACGGCAAGAGTCTTGCACACCAGGCGGGTCGCAGGTGTAGCCTCGATGGCTGGAGGACGGTTTCTGAGCGGAGGGTTTCCATGGGCAACATCGGATTGAGTGCTGTGTTCACGCAGTGGTCAGAGGATCTCGACTTTCGTGAGGCGTTCCGTGAGGATCCCGTGGCGACCGTCGAGCGGAGCGGTATCGAGCTGACCGCGGCCGAGTGGGCCCAGCTGGAGAACATGCGGCTTGCCGGCCTCGAGGACCATCACCTCAAGCAACGCGTGAGCAAAAGTGCCTTCGCTCTCGGCAAGCTGCTCGGCGTCGGCATGGAAGGTGCCGGCATCGAGGGGGCTGATGTGGATGCTCGCTTGGAGGGCGCCGATGTCGATGCTCGCCTCGAAGGGGCCGACATAGACGCTCGCCTCGAAGGGGCCGCCATAGATGCTCGTTTGGAGGGCGCCGATGTGGATGCTCGGCTCGAGGGCGCCGACATAGATGCTCGCCTCCGGGGGGCTGGGGTTGCTGGTTCGGTCGAGGGTGACTCGTTCTCCGGTTCGGTGGAGGGTGCCGATGCGGATACTCGTCTCGAGGGTGACTCGTTCTCCGGTTCGGTGGAGGGTGACTCGTTCTCCGGTTCGGTGGAGGGTGCCGATGCGGATACTCGTCTCGAGGGTGACTCGTTCTCCGGTTCGGTGGAGGGTGACTCGTTCTCCGGTTC
>JBFGCM010000111.1:0-10219 GCA_041581135.1 Acidimicrobiia bacterium | reverse complement strand
CGCTGTTGCAGTAGCGCGGAGCGGCCCCGAGGCAATCCAGCGCCGCCGAGCGGCTTCGCCGGTCGGTTGGAGGGTGCTCCGCATTCTCCCGACGCTGTTGCAGTAGCGCGGAGCGGCCCCGAGGCAATCCAGCGCCGCCGAGCGGCTTTGCCGGTCGGTTGGAGGGTGCTCCGCGTTCTCCCGACGCTGTTGCAGTAGCGCGGAGCGGCCACGAGGCAATCCAGCGCCGCCGCTAACCTGCCGCCGATGGAACAGCTCACCTCTTTGACCGCCGGAATGTCGATCGTCTACGGCGGAGACAAGGTCACCCATGTGTCGGCTGAGCTGGCGGCTGCATTCCAGCCGGGCGACCGCCTGGTGGTGGTGCAGGACACCGGAGATCTCCTCCACGTGCCGGCGGCAGAGCATGCCGTCGC
Source organism: Acidimicrobiia bacterium (assembly GCA_041581135.1). Taxonomy (GTDB): domain Bacteria; phylum Actinomycetota; class Acidimicrobiia; order Spongiisociales; family UBA5794; genus JBFGCM01. The sequence continues at coordinate 9,803 of JBFGCM010000111.1, read as the reverse complement.
CGCCGGAGCGGTCGGCGCGGCAGCAGCGGCGTTCGCCCAGATGGGAACCGTCACCGATGCCCAGATCAGCGACTTCTACGAGGCGTTCGCCGCCCGGCTCGCCGATGAGGCGGCCTTCGGGCCGATTGCGGAGGCCAACGCCGCCGACGTGGAGCGGGCCAGGGATCGCGGCCGCTCCACCACCCGACTCGTCCTCTCGGACAAGATGCGGGCCGACATGATCTCCGGCCTCCGTACTTGGCGCGACGTGTCCGGGGGCCGTGGCGAGGTGCTTCACACCGTTCCCCACGACGACTGGAGGGTGGATTTGGTCAAGTCCGGCCTCGGCGTGGTCGGATTCGTCTTCGAGGGGCGTCCCAACGTGTTTGCGGATGCCACCGGTGTCATGCGTAGCGGCAATACCGTCGTGTTCCGTATCGGCTCCGATGCCCTGGGCACCGCCCGGGCGATCGTCGAGCACGCCCTGGATCCGGCGTTGGCGGCGGCCGGGCTCCCGCCCGGTGCGGCGTCGCTGGTCGACAGTGCCTCACGCGCCGCCGGATGGGCCATGTTCTCCGACCCCCGGCTCGCCCTCGCCGTGGCTCGTGGCTCGGGTGCGGCCGTGTCGCAGCTCGGTGCCGTCGCCAGGCAGGCCGGCATTCCCGTGAGCTTGCACGGCACCGGCGGGGCGTGGATCGTGGCTGCCGAGTCGGCCGACCCCGAGGCGTTTCGCCTGGCGGTGGTCCACTCGCTCGATCGCAAGGTGTGCAACACGCTGAACACGTGTTGCATCGTCGAATCGCGAGCCGACGATCTCATCCCGGTGTTCCTGGAGGCGCTGGACCAGGCCGGGCATCGCCGCGGCACGGTCACCAAGCTGCACGTGGCATCGGGCGACGAGGGACGTATCCCGGAGGTGTGGTTCGCGCCTGCCCCCATCAGCCGGGCGGAAGGCGCGGTGACCGAGCCACGCACCGAGGTGATCGACAACGACAAGCTCGGCGAGGAGTGGGAGTGGGAGGACAGTCCCGAGGTGACACTGAAGGTCGTCCCCGACGTCGCCACGGCGGTCGAGCTCTTCAACGAGCAGAGCCCCAAGTTCGCCGCCAGCCTGATCTCGGAGGACGCCGATGAGCACGCCCGCTTCTGGGACATGCTCGACGCGCCGTTCGTCGGCAACGGGTTCACTCGATGGGTCGACGGGCAGTACGCCCTCAACCAGCCGGAGCTGGGATTGTCCAACTGGCAGTTCGGCAGGCTGTTCGGGCGTGGCGGCGTGCTGTCCGGCGACTCCGTCTACACCGTGCGCACTCGCGCCACGCAAGATCACGCCGACATCGGACGCTGACGGTCGTCAGCGTCGGTGGAGGGCCACGTAGCCGTCCATCGTGAACGAACCGACGGGTCGCTCCGAGAAGAAGGGGTCGAGTTCGGACCGGAGCCATCCTCTGATGTCCGCCTCGGGCTCTGCTCCGCTCTCGATGACCGTGAGGATGTTGGATTGGGTGGTCAGGTAATCGACCAGCCGGTCCGAGGTCATCTCCACCTGGTGTTCGTAGCGTTCCCAGGTCCGGTGGCGCCACGCGCCGTAGTCGGCGGGAGGTCGATAGCCGCGATGTCGCGGTGGCGGTGGATAGCGGGTCAGATAGCGGTCGATCATCCATGCCCGAAACCGATCATCTGCGGCGAGCACTCCGGTCCATCGATGCCCGTGGATCAGCAGCCACGCTCCTGGCATGGCGACTCGGTTCAGCTCGGTACGAAATGCCTCCGGATCGAGCCAGTGGATCGCCGAGCCGACGGCAACCAAGTCGAACACGCCCACAGAGAAGGGGAGGGCCTCGGCGCGAGCCCGGACGTAGGAGGCGCCTTCCCGCTGTGAAGCCAGCTGGATCATGGGGGCGGACGCATCGATCCCCACCGTGGCCAGCGCCAACGGCTGCAGCGCCCGGGTTGAGATCCCTGTGCCACAGGCGACGTCGAGTGCCCTCTGGAAGGGACTCACCACGCCCTGACTCCGCAGCAATGCGCGTGTCGTGCGGCGCGCATGTGGTGAGTAATCCGGCCGTCCTCGCTCGTATCGGGCCGCGGCGCCTTCACTGGCGAATGGGTTGACGATCTGCCCGGTCATCGGTTGGTCATGTGCCGGCTTCCCAGGCTTCCCGAGACAGCCGGTAGAGCACGTGGTGGCTGAGCGGGTGATCGACCGGGAAGGCCGGGTGGTGGAAATCGTCCTCTGGGTCGTGGGTCATGCCGAGCCGCCGCATCACTGCGGTGGACCGCTCGTTCGCCGGAACCGCGAACGACACGACCTCATCGAGGCCGACCCTGGTGAACCCGTCGGCGAGGGTGGCGCGCCCGGCCTCGGTGGCGTAGCCGCGGCCCCAGTACGAGGCGTCGAGGCGCCAACCGATCTCGATGGCCGGGGTGAAATGGGCCTCGAACCCCACGGGCCACAGTCCGACGAAGCCGATGAAGGGCGCCGTGCCCGGCACCTCCACCGCCCACAGTCCCACCCCGCTGCGGGCCATCGTCTCCCGGATCTTGTGCACGAAGTGGTCTGATGCCTCCCGGCTCAAAGGGCCCTCGAAGTGCTCCATCACCGCCGGATCGGCGTTCAACCGGGCAAACGGCCCCAGGTCGTCCTCGCGCCACTCGCGCATCACCAGACGCTCGGTGCGGATCTCCATGGCACCTCACCCTACGTCCATTTCCCAGTGACGGTGACGCCCGCCAGAATGCGCCCATGCACTGGTCGGACGCCTCCGAAGTGACGTCGGCACTCGTCGCTGCCGGCTACCTGCCCGATCCCGCCATTGCCCAGGTGGTGTTCCTGGCAGATCGGCTCGGCAAGCCGATCCTCGCCGAGGGCCCTGCCGGCGTGGGCAAGACGGCGCTGGCGCTGGCGCTGTCCGCCGCCACCGGACGTCGTTTGGTGCGGTTGCAGTGCTACGAGGGGCTCGACGAGGCGAAGGCACTGTACGAGTGGAACTACCACAAGCAGCTGTTGCGCCTCCAGACCGACGAGGGCAAACCCTGGGACGACCTCCAGGGGGACATCTTCACCGAGGAGTTCCTGCTCACCCGTCCGCTGCTGGAGGCGATCCGCTCGCCGGACCCCATCGTGTTGCTCATCGACGAGGTGGATCGGGTCGAGGTGGAGACCGAAGCCCTGTTGTTGGAGGTGCTCGATTCGTTCCAGGTGTCGATCCCGGAGTTGGGCACGATCTCGGCAGTGACCGAGCCGATCGTGGTGCTCACGTCGAACAACACCCGGGAGCTGTCCGAAGCCCTGAAGCGGCGCTGCCTCTTCCTCCACGTGGACTACCCGACGCTCGACCGGGAACGTCAGATCCTGCAGTCGCATCTCCCCGAGCTGGGGCCCGACTTCGCCCTCCGGATCGCCGAGGTGGTGCAGGCGATTCGGGACCTACCGCTGCGCAAGCCCCCGTCGGTGAGCGAGACCATCGACTGGGCCCGCACTCTCGTGGCGCTCGGGATCGAGGAGCTGGAGACGGTGCCCGGCGACACGCTGAACGTGCTGCTCAAGTATCGGTCGGACATCGAGAAGGCCGCCAAGGAACTGTCGGCGGATCCACCGGGGTGATCGTACGGTGATCGGGACGCTGGCCGGGTTCGTCGACGAGCTGCGTGCCGTTGGCATACCCGTGTCCATGGTCGAGGCGCTCGACGCCGGCCACGCATTGGGCGTGGTCGACATCGCCGACCGCCGGGCCGTCCAGGAGGCCCTGGCAGCCACCATGGTCAAGAACCACCGTCACCGCGCCGCGTTCGATGTGGCCTTCGATGTGTACTTCGGGCTCACACCGGCTGCGGGCGAACCAGGGACCAATGCGGCGGCGACGGCGCAGATGCTCCCCACCGGCGCCGGGGGCGTGGGCAGTGGGGAGGGCGGCGAGTCTGAGTCCCACGGCGACCCATCGGCAGAGGAGCTGGCAGATGCCCTCGTGGCGGCGCTGGCGGGTGGCGACCGAGCCGCCATGCTCGACGTCGTGCGCCGCGCCGTGGAGCGTCTCGCCGGCATGGAGCCTGGTCGCCCCGTGGGCGGGCGCTATTACCTCTACCGGGTGTTGCGTCAGCTCGATGTCGACCGCGTTCGCTCCCGCCTCCTGGACGAAGCGGGGTCGGGGGACGGACTCGACGGTCGGTTGCGCCGGCGCCGGGTGGAGGCGTCCATGGACGAGTTCACCAAGGAGCTACGCCGTGAGATCGTACGGCGCTTGGTGGCCGATCGGGGAGCGGCGGCGGTGGCCAAGACGTTGCGACGGCCTCTCGTGGAAGACCTCGATCTGATGCATGCCACCCGGGAGGAGCTCGCCGAGATCGAGCGCATGGTGCGCCCCCTGGCTCGGAAGCTCGCCGCCCGGCTGGCCCAGCTCCGCCGTCATGGCCGGCGGGGTCGCCTCGACGTCCGTCGCACCATTCGCCGCTCGCTGTCCCACGGTGGGGTGCTGCTCGATCCCAAGTTCAAACCCCCGCGCCGATCCAAGCCGGAGCTGTTCATGCTGTGTGACGTGTCGGGGTCGATGGCGACGTTCGCCAAGTTCACCCTGCAACTCGTCTATGCCATCGCTCACCAGTTCTCTCGGGTGCGCTCGTTCGCCTTCATCGATGCGCTCGATGAGGTCACCGACTACTTCACGCCAGAGGCAGACTTCGCCGACGCCTTGGCGGCGCTGAGCCGGGAAGCGCGCATCGTGTGGCAAGACGGCCATTCGGATTACGGCCATTCCCTGGCGCAGTTCTGGGAGCAGTACGGCGCCGATGTGACGCCGCGCAGCACGGTGATCATCACTGGCGATGCCCGCAACAACTACCGCGAATCCGGGGAGTGGGTCCTCGAGCAGCTCGCATCGGCGGCGCGGACGGTGTTGTGGCTCAATCCCGAGCCCCGTCGCTACTGGAACACCGGCGACTCGATCATGTCGGCCTACCGTCCGCACTGCGACGCCGTGTTCGAAGTCCGCACTCTGCGTCAGCTGGAACGGTTCGTGGAAGCCGTGGCGTTGCGGGCATCCCTGGCGCCGGCCCCGGTGTGAACGATCCGCTCAAGGGCACCCAGGTTCTGCCGATACCACTCTGAGTAGTTAAGCGGCAACCCAGTGTGGTAGCGCCCCCTGGAGGAGGCTCGAGTGAGCAAGCGAGTGTTGGTAGTCGAGGATTCACAGGTCATCCAGCGCCTGATCGAGGTGTGCTTGCGTCCGGCCGGCTTCGTGGTGGAGACCCGTGACGACGGTCCCACCGGTCTCGAAGCGGCCCTCGAGGATCCGCCCGATCTCATGATCTTGGACGTCGGCCTTCCCCGCATGGACGGCTGGGAGGTCCTGCAGCGGCTCCGTACCGACGACCGCACCCAGCAGCTGACAGTGCTCGTGCTGACGGCACATGCCCAGGAGGAGACGAGGGAGCGCGCCGACCGGGGTGGCGCCGACGCATTCCTCACCAAGCCGTTCCGTCCCAACGACCTGCGGCGGGTCGCCCAAGAGCTCGTCGAAGGCGCCGTCGCCTCCGTCATCTGAGGCCGCCGCCCCTTCCCACCGAGAATTGATGGGCTGACTACAGCTGCGCCGATCGGCGCGTCCGCAGACATCTACCCCCTGTCATCGGCGCCGCGTATGGTGGTGGCGCGGAGCTCGGCGCACGTTTGGTGGAGCCGATGCGCTTTGTGGTCCTGTTGCTGGTAGCGCCTGCGTTGGTGCCGGTGGGTGACGCCTCTGCCGCGCCGTGGTGCCTCCAGCCCCCGGTCCCGGGCGCCATCGTCGCCGGGTTCGCACCCGAGGGTCGCTATGGCGGGCATTGGGGTGTGGACTTCGCCGCCTCCCCCGGGGAGAGGGTCGCAGCATCCGGTGAAGGCACCGTGTCATTCGCCGGCTCGGTGGCCGGCAGGCTCTCGGTGACCATCGATCACGGCGGTGGCCTACGCACCTCTTACAGCTATCTCGCCGGTGTCGTCCTGACAGTGGGGGAGACGGTCGTCGCCGGTGGCATCGTCGGCACCGCCGGGCTGGCGCACAATGTGGCGGCGGTGCACTTCTCGGTGCGAATCGGCGGGCGCTACGTCGATCCCTCGCTGGCGTTGCGCTGCGATGACGCCGTCGCCGGGCTGAGCCTCGCCGGGCCGCCAACCGTGGGCTTCCGTCCCGCTCGCGCCTATCCTGCCGGGCGTGCAGCGCGGCATCCTCGGCGGAACCTTCGACCCGCCGCACATCGCCCATCTCGTCGCCGGAGAGGCGGCGTATCGCCAACTCGGCCTCGAGGTGGTCAGCTTCATCCCGGCAGGGGCTCCCTGGCAGAAGGCGAACCAGCAGGTGAGCCATGCAGAACACCGCTGGGAGATGACCCGCCGCGCGATCATCGACGTGGGGTACTTCACTGCGGACGATCGCGAGGTGCGGCGTGACGGGTGGACCTACACCGTCGACACCCTCGACGAGTTTCCCGACGATGCGGTGACGCTGGTCCTGGGATCAGATGCCGCCGTCGGCGTGCCCACGTGGAAGGACTGGTCGCGCATCCGCAGCCGAGCCCGGATCGCCGTGATGGAGCGCTTGGGAACCCCCCGTGCCGAGGTCGAGGCCGCCGTGGATGCTCCCATCACCTGGCTCGACGTGCCTCCGCTCCCCATCTCGAGTACCGACCTCCGTGACCGGGCACAGCGGGGTGAGAGTCTCCGTTTCTTGGTACCGGACGGGGCGTGGCGCTACATCCAGGAGCATGCCCTCTACGGGGCCGTTCCGACGGCGTCAGGAGCCGTCGATGACTGAGTGGGACGACGACGCGACGTGGCCCCCGGAGCTGCCTGAGTTGCCGGGCAGAGCCCCGAAGCCGCCCCCCACAGTCGAAGAGATCGAAGCCGACGGCGAGGACGGTCTCGACGCGGAGGCAGTGGCGGTCGACGGGACGGAAGACGAGTCGGACGCTGCCGACGTCCGCGACGAGGAGGCGGGAGAGGCCGACGATCCGGAGGGTGCCGGTGACGGCGGGGACGGTCCGGATGTCGAGGAGTCCGACACCGAGCCCGACGAGGCGCCGCTGCCCCGTCCGGTGCAACAGCGACGGCGCATTGCGTGGCAACAGGTGCTCCTCCTGGCGGCGGGGGTGGCCGTGGTGCTGGCGGTCATCGCCGTTGCCGTCGGCGCGGCCTCCGGCCTGAGCGATGTGGCCGGTGAGATCGCCGACAGTGCCGAGGATCAGTGGCGCGAGTGGACGTCGGAGCTCCAGGTGATCGCCGCCGGATTGCCGGAACAGCAGATCGCCGAGCAACGCCGGCTTCCCGGCTCGGAGTCCGTGCTCATCGTTTCAGTCGACGAAGCCAGTCGCGCCACCTCGATCGCGCTGCTCGCTCTGTCGCCCGACGGCGAGGTGACGCTCACTCTGGTACCACCCGGGCTGTTCGAGATACTGCCGGGGTACGGTGACTTCCCCATCGAGCTGGCCACGGAGTTCGAAGGGCCGGAGCTGCTCTCCCTGACGCTGCAGAACGCGCTCGGGGTGCGTATCGACTCGACGCTGGTGCTGGGGCCGGGCGACCTGGAGCGGGCCTTGGGCGGGCCCATCGTGGTGGATCTGCCGACCGCGCTCACGGTCACCGAGGGTGACATCGAACGTGTCGTCGCCCAGCCGGGCCGATTGCAGCGGACCGCGGCCGCCGCCGCCGGGCTGATGGAGGAGCAGGGATCGTCAACACCCATCGAGTGGCTGGAGCGCCAGGCGGCGGTGTGGGAGGGGATCCTGGCCGAGGCTGCGGACAACGCAGCCGTCACCGAGCGGTTGGCGATGCACGCGGGCATCGACCGCACCGACGTCACCGGCACCATCGCCGCGGCTGCGGGGTCGGACGAGCGACGCATCACGATCATCCCGGTGACCCGGGTGGCCGCCCGCGGCACAGAGGAGGGCTTCAAGCTCACCGGGTCGGAGGTGGACGCGTTCGTGGATCGCACCCTGGCCCACCTCCGGTTCAGAGAAGGCGACCGGCCCCGGGTCGAGATCCTCAATGGCAACGGTCGCATCCTCACGACGCGGACCGTTGCCGAGAACCTGATCCTGAAGGGGTTCCGCGTGGTCAAGACCGACAACGCAGACGCCTTCACATACGAGGAGACTCTGGTCATCGGCCAAGGCCGGGAGCACCGCAATGACGCCGCCAACGTGATCACGGTGCTCGGCACCGGTGAGCTGCTGCTGGAGGTCCGGGCGCCGTCTGGCGTCGTAGACGTCAGTATCATTGTCGGCGCCGACATGCCGGCCGGGGAGGGCTAGCCACATCACTGCACACGACTCCAGCGTCACGAGCGCCACGATTGCAGCGCGCGCCATGGACGAGAAGAAGGGTCTCGGGATCGTGCTCCTGGATGTGTCGGACCACCTGGTCATCACCGACGTGTTCCTCATCGCCACAGGCACGTCCAACCGCCACGTCAAGACGCTCATCGATGTCGCCGAGGAAGCGCTCAAGGCCGAACGCGGCGTGAAGCCGCTACGGCGCGAGGGGTTGGAGGACGCCCGTTGGGTGCTCCTCGACTACGGCGATCTGGTGATCCACGTCTTCGACGACGAGACCCGCCGGTACTACGACTTGGAGCGTCTGTGGGGCGACGCGCCCCGGTTGACCTTCGAATCGGCTGCCGCCGAAGCCTGATACACTGCCGCGCCCTCGGGGCTGTAGCTCAGTTCGGCAGAGCGCTTGCATGGCATGCAAGAGGTCACGGGTTCAATTCCCGTCAGCTCCACCCACGAAACCCGTTGCGCTGCAACGGGTTTCAGCTATTTGGTGGGGAGCTCCGAAACGCTTGGGGGCGTTTGGGCCGCATCTGGGCCGCACGAGATCGAGTCCGGGCTTCCTCGAGAACATCCGCAGCTTGGCGGTCGCGGCCCTCGAGGAGGTGTCCGTGCGTGTCGTCCGTCGTGCGAATCGAGGCGTGCCGCTTCGAGATGACATGCGGGTCCTCCCCAGCCGCGATGAGGAGCGCCACATGGGTGTAGCGGAGGTCGTGTGGACGCATTGGGGCACCCACTGAACCCTCGACGGCCGGGCTACCAGCATCGGCGACGAAACAGCGTCAGCCGAAGTGGGCCGCCATCCGGTCCAGCGAACCCCCGACCGTCGTCGGCCGGATGGTTGGCGAGGTGCGCTGCGAACTCGTCGCCGAGGAAGCTCGGGAACGTCACCGTGCGGCGGCGGCAGCCGTCTTGATCGGCTCCTCTACACGTAGCTGGCGTCGCAGCAGGTCGAGTCGATCAACCCGCAAGGCGGCCAGCTCGCCGGGTCTGAGGCCCGTATAGGCGCCGGTCAGGACGAAGACCCGGTACCTCGGGTGCATCGTCTGCGAGTTCGTCGACTTCCTCGATCGAGAGGAACCGTTCTCGGTTTGTTCGATCTTGGGCAGCGAGATGTTGCGACCCGGCGAGCTCGGGATCATCTGGTCGTCGACGCGATGTCGAGTGTTACCTGCAGCAGTGTGTAGGCGCGCCAGACAGTGGAAGGTGAGTAGCCGCGATCCACGAGGTCGGCTACCCATGCTCGGACGTCACCCGGAGCGATCAGCCGACCACATCTTTGCATGATGCGCTTGCGGGCGGTCCCTGGGTCGCCCGGGCCTATGTGGGTGCGATGGCGTCCAACATGGCTTGAACGGCCGTCCGGAGTGTGATGGCCTCGTCCTCGTCCAGCCTCTTGCCGGCTTGGGCATCGATCTGCGCCAGCAACGACGTCAGCTTGTCTATGGCTCCATCGACGTCCCCATCCTCGAAGTTCCGCTGAGCGTTCTCCAACTTGCTGACCATGCTGGTCTCGAGTCCCT
>JBFGCM010000110.1:0-10299 GCA_041581135.1 Acidimicrobiia bacterium | reverse complement strand
GATCACCAACCTCGGCACCGGTGAGACGCTCCGAGAGGGTCCCGACTCGTTCCAGCAGCGCATCCTGTTCAACGAAGACGGCACCGTCGAGCTGCAGATCAACGGGCTCTCGGTGCTCGTCAACCAGGGCGAGAACCAGGTGGTCGACGCCGGGCGCGTCGTCCTGCTCTTCGGCCCCTCCGGGATCAACGTCCTCAGCATCTCGGGACGCCACGACATCCGCGGCATAGACCCGACGGTCGTCGACGACCCGGCGCTGCTCGCTGGCTTCTGCGGGGCGTTCGTCTGAGCGACCCCGCCGCTACGACACCGGCCAGCTCGGCGTGGTGGTGAGCGACACCGAGGTCAGCAGGTGCATTCCATGCCCTCACACGACGGCGGTGGGAAGCCGCGCTGATTGCGAACCCAGGCACCGTTGACGTCGATCTCGATGCGGTAGTCGTACTGTCCCACCCACACGTACCGGTCGTTGTCGATGCGGTACGGCGATTCCAGAGTGTCGAGCATGATCGTGAGTTCGTCGGCGTCGCGGTCGCCGGAATACCAGTGGTGAACGACGTCATCGTCCTGGAGCGACATGGGCCACGGCTCGTCGCAATCCGAGACCGCGTCCACCATCCGGAACTCCGCCGAGACGAGCGCAAGGTCGCCCAAAGCATCCAAGTTGCATTCGACGACGGCGGAGGCGATGGCGTCACGGGTGGTCGCTACTGGTGCAGGTAGCCCGTCATGCGCGTCAGGACTGCTCCGGCCGGCTGTGGAGCACGTGACCCAGGGCTCGGCGGGGGCCAGGGTCGCGTCAGGAGCGATCCGAAGCTCGCCGGTGATGACACCGATCGGGGCCGGGACTCCCGGAAGCGGCGTCACGGCGAAGCCAGCTGGAGTTGCTTCGACTACCGCCGTCTGCTGATCGGCGCTGCCGGTGGTCCGTCGGTTGACGGCGAACCGCCGATCGCCATCGTGTGCGAAGTGGAGCACGCCGGTCAGGCGGTCGATCTCGCCTCCCGTCGCCAGATCCCAGGCAACCAGATCTGGACCATCCGCCCTCGCGGCCAGACCCACCAGGATTGCCCCGTCCGCGGTCACGGCCGCACCGATCACGCCGCCCGTACCTTGGCCACAGTTCGTCGCCGGCCACGGATTCACCACCGGTGCAAGCTCCGCGGAGAGCCCGTCCCGCAGTTCCAGCCATGAGCATTCAGCCGTTCGAGTGGTCCATATCACGGCGAGCACTCCACCGCCATAGGCCAACCCGTCAGGTCTCGGCTCCCCGGCGTCGCCCTCGAGTGTCGAGTAGTCGATCCTGGACTCCGAATGCACGGAGAGCACGGTGGTCGGTTCACCTTCGATGGGCTGGGCGATCACACTGATGGTCATGTCGTCCCACATGATCAGGCCATCCCACCCGCTCTCACCCTCCCAGACTCGGTACAGAGCGGTGACCGCGCCGCCGATCGTTGTCAATGTATCGACCGACCTGTCGAGGATCACCTCTGGATGGTCGGCCGCGGCGGGTAGACGAGCAAATGGCCGGCCGGTCACGAGCCCACCGGATCCATCACCGAAGACCGACTGCGGGAACGGAGCGAACCGGTTGGCGGGAACGACGATCCGCTCGCCGGTGTGGATCTCGATCAGCTCGACAGCGTATCCCGGGAAGTCCCGCCGATAGGTGGCAAGCCACACCGGCTCTCCTCCCGAAGCGGCTGGGGACGTGGTTGGAGGAGTGGTCGTGGTGAACACCGTTACCGCTGTCGTGCTCGGGGCTGCCGCAGTAGCCGCTGAAACAGCCACAGTGGATGGCGACCCGGCGTCACGGTCGCCACACGCCGTACCCGTCAAAGCGAAGATGGCGACCACGGCGATTACTCGACGGAACACGACCGAACGTCCCCTTCTGCGGGGCCGGACGTAATCGTCGGCCTCACTCGGCGTACATCTCCTCGATGGCAGCGAGGGCAAGGTCGGTGGCCTGTTCTCCGCCGGCAGCGCTATTGCTGACGGCGATCGCCGCCCAGTCCGCCTCGGGTACCAATTTGGCCTGGCTGAACCAGTACCCGTTGCTGCCGTTGTGCCAGTAGGCGCCTTCGTCGCGGTTCTCTTCGAGGATGACCCAGCCCAGAGCCATCTGGGCGCCGGGGTACCCCTCGACAGGCACCGAGACCGGGGCGAGGAGGCGCTCCACGCTGGGCTGGGACAAGAAGTCGCTCTCGCCTCTCGACCCTTTCAGCAACTCGGTGAGCAGCAGGCCCCAGTCGGCCATGGAACAGTGGACCAATCCGGCCGGGCCGGCAAAGGCGGGAGTGTCCAAGAAGACCGATTGACCGGTGGCCGGGTCGTGGCCCAGCGGCTGGTCGACTTCGCCCTCAACGCCCGGAGGCCCGAAACCGCAGGAGTCCATGCCAAGGGGGGTGAAGACTTCTGCTGCCATCAGGCTCTCCCAGCTGGCGCCTGTGACAGCTTCCATGGCGGCACCAACGATCACGTATCCCGGGTTGGAGTACCGGGACAGGGTTTCCGGTGTCACCTGTGGTGGCTGCGAGATGATCCACTCCGCTACAAAGGATCGGGCCTCGGCGATGGGAAGAGCGGTGAACGCCACGACTGCTTCGGTGTCATTCGCAAACGCACGTGGGTCGGTCTCGACTGGAACACCACCGGTGTGAGCTAGGAGCTGAGCCAGGGTCACAGCGGCGTAGTCGTCGTGTATTCCTTCTACGGCCGGGAAGAGCTCGGCCAGCGGGCTGTCGAACGTGATGTCGGGACCTTGTTCTCCGAGCCGAGCGACCAGGACTGCGGTCATGGCTTTGGTATTGGAGCTGAGGCGAAACTGGTCGTCGATACCGACCGGGATGGTCCCGCCCCGTTCTCTTACGCCGCTGACTGCCATGTCGATGGGTCCGTTGCTGTCAAAAACGGCGGCACCGAGGGCAGGGACTGCAGTGTCGACCACGATCGTGTCGAGCACGTCGCCGAGATGCGCGGCGGCCACCGCTTCTGTCGTTGTCGCAGCCCCAGGGGCGGCGATCTCTGTGGTGTTGGTCGACTCGGTCAGTGCACTCACCGGGGTATCGGAGGTCGAGCCGTCGTCGGACGAGCACGCGCTCGCTCCTAACAACAGCGCAAGCAGGATCGTCACGCCCGGTCGTGAGATGAACGTCTTCATGAGTCTCCCCCTTCCGCCAAGATGTCGGCCAACGCCCTCGCTGGTATCTGGTCCGAGGACGGCTACTACGGAGTCCTGGTGGGACAGCCCAGCCGGCGAGCGAAGCCGAGGCGGCGGCCTTCGTGTAGCAAATGACCAATCGGCGAGGTCTTTGGTCGTAGTCGCCACGGCATCCCCCCGGAGTGCCGGAGTGCTGCCATCTTCTCTCATTGCAGGTGGAGCGGCCTAGGGCCGAAGAGCAGGTGTCACCGTTGTGTCGACTCGCACTGGCAACCTCGTGCTCGTGACGTCCGCGGTGGCGGTCGGTCCCGCTGCCCTCCCGAAGGTCGTGTCGCAGGCCCCTACACGACCCTCAGCGTCGACCCGTCAACCATCGTGCGGGACGATGACTGGACGCTTCGAGACGGAGAGTTGGCGGCCCTGCCGGTTGAGGGTGGCGAGTAGGGTCGCGGCATGATTCGTGTGGGTTCGATAGTCATCCGGGTGGATGACCTCGACCGCCAGGCCGAGTTCTGGCGACTGGCCCTCCACTACGAACGGCGAATCGACCGCCATGACTTCGTGCTGTTGGCACCGCCCGACGGCGATGGCCCGAATGTCTCCCTCGACGCCATGCGTTCCGAGGTTCAGATTCCTCCACGGATCCATCTCGACCTCTACGCCGATGACCAAGCATCCGAGGTCGAACGGCTGATCGGCCTAGGGGCATCTGAAGTCCAGTGGGCCGGACGGCCCGCAGACGCGGACTATGTGATCCTCGCCGACCCCGAGGGCAACCGATTCTGCGTCATCGACGCGAGCGACGAGGTCCGCCCTTGACCGGCACCTCGGCGCACGTTCAATGATTGCGCTTGGCGTAGACGTCCAGGAAGCCCGCCTCGCCGACCCGGATCGATCGGGTGAGCTCGAAGTGCGGCTCCAGCAACGCTCGCAGCAACCCTGACGGGTAGGTGTAGCTGGTGTAGTCGTACGTTTCCCCGGTGGACTCGTTGGTGTACGTCACCACCCAAGCTGCGTCTTCGGGTCGATACTCCTTATATCGACGAGTGACTCGGATCGGCTCCTGCTGCTCGACCGCCTCCTCCGGATACCGCTCCCGTTCGAAGTAGACGACGCCGTCGATGTACTGCACCGCAAAGACCCCTCCGGCCCTGAGCGCGCGGTGGGTCTTGCTCACCAGTGAGCAGAAACCCCTCGGCGCCAGGTCGGCGACGGTGTTGCCCATGAGCATCGCCAGGTCGAACCGCTCCTCGCCCAAATCGTGAGCAAGGACGTCGGCGTGTAGGAACTCGACCCTCGATCCGCGGTCGTCGGCGTCGCGCCGTGCCTGTTCGATCATGAACGGGGCGTGGTCGAGTGCGAGCACCGTGGCACCCTGGTCTTCGGCGAAGAAGGACCACGGCCCAGCACCACAGCACAGGTCCAGGACGAGGTCTCCCGGTCGGATCAGCGGCGCCAGGTCCGGTCCCATCACCCTCAACGCCTCCAGGGCCCGAGGGCCATCCGCGGTGAACTGGCTCAGCATCCACCGGTAGAGGGTGATCGACTCGTTCTCTGCCATCAACGGACCTACCCCGCCACGCGGCGTCGTCTCCCCCAGCGAAGGTACCAGCAGGGCTGGCAGCCTCGTCGGGCTGGATGGGCGGCGCCGCGTAGACGACGACTCGCAGCTCGGGAGAGCACGACCGGAGCGTCGAGAAGTCCATCGCCCACCCTGCGGGCGGTGACCCCTGAGTTGCTCTCACGACTAGAGCACGTCGAAGGATCTGTAGAGGTCTTCCTCCCCTGGCGACCTACCAAAGTCCGCCATGACAGTGAGGAGGAGGGACGGCTGCGGCGCCCCAGCGCGCGAAAGGGGTCCCGGCACCGCTGTGGCTCCTTCGATCCGTTCCATGGGAAGGCGATGCCCCGGTTGCGCTGGAAGGGGAGCCATGACAGCGACCTCGACGTGGAACAAGTGGTGGAGTCGGTTCGCAACGGTCGTCGCGCTCGCGGTCGTCGTCACCTTCCTGGTGGTGTTGCCGGTGGGAACCGCCTTCCTCGGGAACCTCTGGCTGCTGTCGCTCTACCTGCTGACTCCGCTCCTCGTAATCGTCGCCTACTACATGCGAGATGCGTTCAGCCCCTGGCTGGAAGACGTGCTGGAACTGCTCGGCGAGCAGATCCCCCTCATCCGCATCGTTGACGCCGAGGAGGAACGCCATGCGCACAACCGTGAAGTCGTGGCCGCCATGGGGCAGACGCTCGATCTGTACGGCCTCGGCACATTGGACGCAGGCACCGCGCGGGAGCTCGAAACGCGCCGCTACCTGACACCGGCTCGGCTCGCCCGCAAGACCGCCGGTGCCATAGGCGCGGACAGGGTGAACCCGGATGCGCTGGAGTTGCTCTATCGGGAGGACCATGGGCTGCCGACTCGGACCCTGTTCGAGAGCGCCCGATCGATCGCCACCTCTGAACTCCCCGAGCGGTTGTGTGAGCGCCTGTCCCCGGCGCTGGCGCCCATGCCGGTCGAAGTCGCGGAGATCGAGCCTCTGCTCGAGGCAATGCGCGACTTCGACGTCGGCCTCCTCATCTCCGAACTCAAAGAGATCGGAGTGCTCTGGACCCAAAGCCTGCGCTTCGACGCGTTCCAGGATGCGGAGGGACTCGGTCACGCCCAGCCCGACAGCGCCGCTGCGATCGTCGAGTTCGCGGCGCGGCACCGTCGCCTGCCGACGGACCCCGACACCATGTTCCGGCTCGACGACGGCGACCTGGCCTACCAGTGGCTGCTCGGCCGCAGCCGAGGGAAGGACGAGCCACAACGCCACTTCGCGCTTGGGTGCTTTCTGGTGTGCGCCGGCCGAAGCGGCGAAGCCCTGCTCGAGCGAACCTGCCGGGAAGCCACCGTCAACGATGGTGCGGCCACCAGCATCGCCCGAGCACTGGTAGCGCGTAACGAAGGTGGTTCCGGACCACCGGCCAAGCCGGTGCCGCTCGCCACGCTCTTCTCCACATGGCCGCAACTCGGCGCCGACCCGGAGGCGGTCGCAAGAGCCGAGGCGAGCCTGCGCATGGGAATCTGGCCGGATCCCGCTGCCGAGGCGCACCAGCGCAAGCAGGACGCCACCCTCCAGCAGCTCATCGAGCGGTACGACGCCGGTGACGGCGAGATGCTCGGGCAGATCCTCCAGCTCTTGAGAGAGCGCGGTGAGCAGCCCGCCACCGTGGTCGCCGCAGTTGAACGAGCGAGGGAGCTGGTCGACGACGCGTTGAGCCGCCGGCTCGACGACGTTGAGCACATCGCGGCAGCAGTATTCGCCAAATCGGGGACGAGCGATCTCCCTGCCCGCACCACGGCGATCGAGAGGCGGATGATCGGGGTCGAGGAGACCGCCCGCGGGCTGCTGATCGCGGTCGAGCGACTCGAGCGGATCCCTCCGATGAAGCTCGACACCGTGGCTCGCGCCGATGCCGTGGCAGGCTTGCGCAAGGCGCTCGGCACGCTGCAGCAGCGCGTGGGCGTGCCGGCCCAGCGGGGCGCGTTGGCCTCCCTGCGAGCGAAGCTCGATCAGATGTACCAACGCGTGGGGCGGCTGCCCGACGCCGAGGCGGGCGAGGCCCTCCGGACGTCGCTGGCCGAGGTGCACGCCGCCGTCGAGCGACTCATGGACCGCCTGGATGGTCGCGTCGAGCCCCCGGACGGTGCTGGCCTGGAGGCGTACCTCGTCACCTTCGACGAATACAGCGGACCGGTCGCCGACCTGATCGACTGCCTGGCGGAACCCGTGACGGCGGACCAAGCGACGTTCCTACACATGGAACTCGACGTGCTCGACCCGACCACCTACTGCTTCGGCAAGTACACGAGATACACGAGGCTCGGCATCGTTCCCCCCGGCATGGCTTTCGAGCAGTGGCAGGAGCTGTTCCACGAGGACCTTCAGAAAGTCTTCGAACGTCGACGCGAGGTGTTGGCGGCTGCCGGAACGCACATGGTTGCCCCCGACGCGGTGACCACGCTCTCCCTCGAGGGGCTTGCCGAGGACATCGAGATCACGGAGGAGCCGCTCCACGGCACGCTTGGCCCGGTCGAGGCCGGCCCGCCTGCGACGGTCGACTATCACCCGCCCGAACTCGGACTGGTACCGGACGAGTCACCGGGGGGCAGTCGGCCGACCAGGGACCACTTCACGTATACGCACAGCGGTCAGACGAAGACGATCGCCCTCGCCTTGCGGCGGGACTTCTCCCGCATCGAGGTGACCGTCGAACGGATCGACCTCTACAACAGCCACGAACTGCACTTCAGCGACCCGGACATCGAGAACTACCTACGCCAGCCGCTGTCTATTCGTGAGGTGTGGAACGCCGTCGAGGGCAAGCTCGACGCGCCGTCGCGGGCCGAGTTCGATCGCCTCGTGGCGCGCATCGCCGGGGAAGCGGCGTAGCTGCCAGCCGATAGTCACCGGGTCTGACGCGCCGATCACCCGGCCGGCCCGCCGGTTCGGCCGGCGAAGACTTCGGTCCGCTTGTGCGGTACGAACCCGACGCTTCGATAGAGATGACCCGACGCGGGATTGTCGGGTTCGTACCCGATCGAGATGCGCTCGGCGCCCGCCTTCGCCAAAAGGTCGATGCCGGTGGTGAGTATGTGGCGGGCAAGCCCTCGGCGTTGGTGGTCATCGAGGGTACGCATCGGCTCCACGACGCCGGTGGCGGTCACCGGGTCGTACCAAAACAGACCGTACGCCGCCGGGCTTTCATCTCGATCCAATACGACCAGATCGAGGTCGGGCCGGTAGAGCGACGTCTGGCGGAGGCGCTCCTCGACATCCGGGCGCTCCGGGCGAACGAGGTGGTGGGGGCGTCCCATCGTCTCGTTGCGATTGAGCAACCGGTAGCCGGCATGGAGCGGACTGATCTCGGGCCGAGAGTCCGCGTCCAACCAGCACTCGACGACGGCATCTCCCCTGAGGGTGAAGCCGTGGCCGAGAAACACACCGCGCATCACTTCATCCTCGCGGTCGATCTCGAGCTCGACGTTCCCGATTCCGTGTCCGGCGGCATGGGCAAGGCCCCGCTCCACGACGTGGGCGACCCAATCCGGCGTTGCATCGGGCATGACGAGGACGGCCAAGATCGGATCCTCGTACACCAGCGACGACCCGTCGCCGAAGTCGGTGACGGTCACCGCCGCGGCCGGGCGACCGAGATCATCGAACCAGAACAGCTGCTCGAGATCGTCGGTGGGGCGCGGAACGCTCCACCAGAACTGGACCTCGGCAGCTTGGTACAACCCTTTCGTGGGGTGGGCGCGCCGAATGCGCTGCAAGAGGGCGGTCACCGCATCTAGATAGGCCAGACCCTGTCGATACTCTTCACGCACCGTTCCCACCTCCAAATTGGCTCGTCGAAGCCGACAACCTAGGCACTGCCGAGCACGCGGCCGCCACGGCCGATCGTGTGGTGCGGCGTCTCTCGTCCTCGGTGTTTGCGGTGGCCAGGATCGAGCGCCCGAACCGGCACGTCGTCGCGTCGACGCAGCCGATCTTGGATGCGGACGGAGTTGGCGGGATGTGGGACCGCTGTCAGGTGGACGGGGCCCCCGCGCGCCGCCTGAGCAGCAGCGCAGTGCGGTTCGGTGGCTGAAGCTGACACCGCTCCCGGCTAGGCGTGGGCGAGGGAAGTCGCCGTGGACTTTTGGGTCGTCGAGCCGGAACCTGAGCTGCGAAGTGACCTACCGGGTCGTGTACGGCGACGCCTTGTGGAGCGTCTACCAGCTGCTCGGCACGCTCGAGTCAAGGGTGGGCGCAGCGGCCTATCGCCGGCCGAGGGATCGCAGTCATGGGCGGGAGTGCCCGCTGGCCAAGGTCGGGCCCCCCGATCAGATTGTCCCGTCGCTCATGCTGCCGCCCTCACGGGTGAAGTGGCTACCCCGGCTCGAATAGGTGGCGGGCAGGTGCATGAACTTGGAGTAGGTGCGGATCGTCCAGGACACCGGACCGCGGAAGAAGTAACGCTCGGGTTCGGCGATCGCGTCGATGTCCTTCTTGTACCGGGCGGCGGTGCCCTTGGTGAGGTGAAACTTGAGTTCTTTGGTGTCGCCGAAGACCTCGTGGATGATGAGCGCATCCTCATCTGCGACTCGGTACACCTCGTAGCGGAGCAGTCCCTGCTCGAGATCGAATGCGTCGGTGCCGACCTGCTGCCACCAGCGGATGAGCTCGTCGAGCTTCGAGGCATCGCCGGGTGTGTTCGTCCACTTGGCCGTCACGTTGATGGCGTGCGCCGGGTCGGGCAGGCGGTAGTCGCCCTTCACGTAGCCGAAGAGGTGCTCGCCGAAGGCTGCGTCGACGCCCTTGGCGATGATGGCGGCGCGGGCATGGGCCGGTATCTCGATACCCCGGACGAGGTGAAGGTCCGGCTTCGCCACCGCCGTCAGCGGGCCCATGTGCTCCGTGGCGGTGGTGGAGAAGTATTGGACGAGGGCGTCGGCGCTCTCGAACACGTGGTGCACGAGCACGGCGTCCTCGCCGACTGCGTGGTTGATCTCCGTCGACAGCACCCCGGCGTCGGCTCGGGCGCCCTGGTGGATGTCCTCCCACTCCTGGAGCATCTCCCGGGATTCCTCGGTGGTGCGGAAACGCCCGCCGGGCTTGCTGGGTACCCACTTGCCGGTGATGGAGATCTCGTCGCCGATGCGCGACGGCTCGGCGAGATGTTCGGGGAGGGGGGTGGTGAAGGTCATGTCGTGTGCTCCGATCACATGCCGGTGGCCGCTCGCCACTCCGGGCCTCGCCCCACTCTGACAGACGCCCGGCACGCGGGCCACCAGGGTGGCGAAGCGGGGACCGGGCTGGACGAGATCGTTGAGCGGATGGGATAGTGTCTGACGAGCTTGAAAGACCAGCGAAATGGAACCGGACCTCAACGGTCCTCGCATCGGCCTGGCTGCGCCTGGCCATGCGCCACGATGCGGGCGGCATCGTGCGGAAACGAGGGTTGATCGAGACGCACGAGGGTGAGTCGGTGGCCGCCGGCTGGCAGGTCCGCTCGATGCTCGAACTGGCCGAGGAACTTCTGGGCCAGGCCGGCGCCACGCTCCGCATTCCGCGCATCGTCGCCGTCGACGGGCGTTCCGGAAGCGG